>JALYGF010000037.1 GCA_030777325.1 Actinomycetota bacterium
CCACCACGGCGTCGTCCCACGGCAGGCCCAGGCGGGCGAAGGCCAGCGCCACCGACGACGGCTCGGGATAGACCTCCAGGCGCTCAGGGCCGAACCGGGCCGCCAATGGCCGCACCATCCCGAAGAAGCCCGGGTCACCCGACGCCAGGACGCACACCGGGCCGACTTCGTGGGCGATCTGCTCCAGCACCGCCTCCACGCCGGCGTCGATGACCGCGGTGCGGACGCCGGGCGGGACCAGGGCGTCGAGGTGGCGGCGACCGCCGACGACCAGCTCGGCCGCGTCCAGGGCCCTTCGGGCGGCGGCACCCAGTGCCTGGACCTCGTCGCCGGCAACCCCGACCACGGAGATGCGCTCAGCCACCCGAACTCGTCACCACCCGTTCACCCTCGAAGTCCACCATCACCACGTCCACCGCCAGAGCCCCGCCCACGTGGCCCTCGCACGCCTCGGCGGCCCTGTGGCACAGCAGCTCCAGGGGGGCGACGCAGTCCTGGTCCACGCACACCTCGAAGAAGTGGCGAGCCGTGGCCGTGGCGGTGGCGGCGGCCACCACCGGGGGCGGCGCGGCGGTGAGCCGGGCAGCCTCGGCCATGAGGCTGTTGTCGACCTGGGAGCGGTGGAAGTGGGTCATCATCACTCCGGCCGCCAGCTTGGTGATCTTGCCCGCCATGCCCACGAACACCACCCGCTCCATGCCCGCTTGCACCGCCCGGCGCAGGGCGATACCGGTGAAGTCACCGACCTCCACGAAGCAAACCTCGGGCAGGTGCGGCAGCAGCCGGACGGCGGCCCGTTCGGAACGACTGCCGGTGGCCAGGGCCATCGTGCGTTCGCCCTGGGCGCCGGCCACGTCCACCTGTTGGACCACCGAGGCCCGGTAGGCAGCCGTTGAGAAGGGACGCACGATGCCCGTGGTCCCGAGGATCGAGATGCCACCCACGATCCCGAGGCGGGCGTTGGTGGTTCGAGACGCCATGGCCTCCCCGTCGGGGACCGAGAAGGTCACCGTCAGCGCCTCGTCGGTGACCTCCCGCAGGGCGGCGAGGATCATGCGCCGGGGGACGGGGTTGATGGCCGGCTCACCCACTGTCAGCCCCAGCCCTGGCTTGGTGATGGTGCCCACGCCGGGGCCTGCTCGGAGCACGGTGGTGCGGGAGCCCGTCAGGCGCTCCACTTGGGCCGTCATCCTGGCCCCGTCGGTGCAGTCGGGGTCATCTCCGGCGTCCTTGACGACCCAGCATCGACCGGCCAGGCCTGTCTCCGCCCCGCGTCCGTCCTCCGAGCCGGACTCTACGGGGAAGCGAACCCGCCTCCCGCCCGGAAGCGCCACCTCGACCTCCTGAGGGACGGCACCGTCCAGTAGGCCGGTGGCTGCGGCCTTGGCCGCTGCCGTAGCGCAGGTGCCAGTGGTCCAGCCCGTCCGCAGCCCCGACGCTGATCCCGGACGACGAATGTCTGTCATGCCGGGCCCCCCAAGCCCACACCCTCACCCACCAATGACCCGGTCAAGCCGGCCATCCTGCTCCAGCCATCGTGTCTTGGCGAACGCGGTCAGTGCGTCGCAGCCGGCCTCCTGGTCGGGGGACCGAAGCGGCTGGACATGCCCGGGCCGGTTGGGTGCGACGTCGTTTGCTGTCCTGGGAAGGGTCGCCATCTAGAGTCTCAACCTCTCGACGTGACCCGACTCCCCGCGCCGCGGCGTGCCTCCCGGTTCCTCGCGCCACCAGTCCTTCTAGGCGTTCTCTACGCCCTCCTGACCGTGGTCTGGGTACTGGGCAACCCCGCTGGGGCCGCCCCGGACGAAGGGACACATCTCCTCAAGGCCCTCGCCGTGAGCGCAGCAGAACCCGCAGGCGACCGGGTCCCACCGGCTCCCTCGCCCCCGACGAGCAAGGAAGAAGCATGGGTGAGGCAGACCAGCAGGGCGGTCGACGTGCCGCCGGGCCTCTCTCCGGTGGGCCTTCACTGTCACGCCGGTGACCCCCGACGGTCGGCCGCCTGCCAAGAGGACATCGCCCCCTCTCTGGAACCCACAACGGGGATATCGGCCAGCGGCACCGCTCACCCGACCACCTACCTCCTGCCCGGATTCCTCGCCCGCCTGGCCGGCACCCCCGTGACGGCGATCCAACTCGGCCGCATCGCGGGGGCGGCCCTCTCGCTGAGCCTCATCTGGACGGCGATCGCCCTGCTGTGGGACCGGTGGGCGGGACCGGCCGCGATCGTGGGGCTCACGGCCGCCGTCACGCCCATGGGGGTCTTCCTCGCATCGTCGCTCACCCCCAGCGGGCCGGAGGTGGCGGCGGGAGTCTGCTTCTTCTCTGCTCTGCTGCGGGTGACCAGGCTCCAGACGCCGCCCCCGTGGGTGTGGGTCGCGCTCGCCGTGAGCGGCGTGATCCTTGCCGCCAGTCGGACCCTCGGCCCTCTCTGGGTGGGCATCGACGTGGCCGTCGTGGTCTTGGCTCACGGCGTCAGGCGGAGCTGGGACGTGTTGCGGGCAGCCGGGCGGCGGGGGCTCTGGTCGGCGTCTGCGGTGACCGCGGGTCTCGCGCTGAGCCTGGGGTGGGAGGTGGCGGTCCAACCTCAGGGGGCGCTTGATCCAAAGGCGCTCCGAGGAGCGCTACGGCCGTCGCTCGACGACCTTCATCGCGTCCTCGGCGAGTTCATCGGCGTGTTCGGCTCGCTCGATTCGGCGATGCCGTCCTTCGCCTACGTCCTTTGGTGGACGATTCTCGCTGCGCTCGGACTGGCCGCCCTCTGGCTCGGTCGCTGGCGAGATCGGGTGGTGCTCGTTCTCCTGACGGCCGGCGCCGTCCTCCTAACCCTGTTCGTCGCCGCCACGAACCTGGCTCAGACGGGATTCGCCATGCAGGGCCGCTACGTGCTCCCTCTGGCGGTGATCCTGCCCCTATTCGCGGGCGAGGTGGTGATGCGACGGCTTCCAGAGCCGCATCGGCGCTCGCTCGATCGCCTGCTGGCGGCGCTCCCCCTGGTTGCAGGAGGCCTTCACGCGGTGGCGTGGTATGCCAACGCCCGCCGATCGGCGATCGGCATCGACGGCACCTGGCTCTTCGCGAGCAGGAGCGAGTGGGCGCCGACCAGCGGCTGGTAGCCGCTGCTGGCTCTGGGCGCACTGGTCCCGCTGGCGGCGATCGCCTTTGCTGTCACCTGCCTGCGCTCCCAGAGGCTGGCTCATGCCGGGCGCCCGGACGTCGTGCCCGGCAGCGAACGGCGGCGGAACCGATGAGCGTGGTCGGGAGCGTAGAGACGGCTGCGGTGGGCGGTGCCCCGGAGGGCGGGGCCCACCAGTACCAGCACCGTGGTCCGGGCGCCGGTTGTCGCCATGTCCTGGGCAAGCGATCCCACCGTGGAGGCCACCACCCGCTCGTCGGGCCACGACGCCCGCACCACCACCACCGCAGGGGTGTCGGCGGTGTAACCACTGCCCGGTGACAGCAGCTCATCCTGCAGCTCTCGGGGCCGGGCGCCTGAGAGGAACACCGCCATGGTGGTGCCGTGGGCGGCGAAGGCGGCCACCGACTCGCCGGCGGGCATGCTGGCCGACGTGCGGCCGGCCAGGCGCGTGAGCACCACGCTCTGGGCGACCTGTGGCACCGTGAGCTCGCGCCCTACGGCCGCCGCCGCCGCCCCCACCGAGCTCACGCCGGGCACTATCTCGAAATCCCGTTCCTCGGAGATGCACCAGTCGATCTGCTCCTGGATGGCGCCGTAGACGCAGGCATCGCCCGAGTGGAGGCGCACGATCGCCGCATCCGGATGGGCGGCGTACACGCCCAGCACGTCCTCGAGGGTCATCGACGCGGAGTCGTGGGTCTGGGCACCGGCACGGGCGTGGTCCAGGACCTCTCGGGGGACCAGTGACGACGCCCACACCACCACGTCCGCCCCGGCCAAGCGGTCCCGCCCGCGGATCGTGATGAGGTCGGCCGCCCCTGGTCCGGCGCCCACGAACGAGATCACGGCCGGCGCCGAGCCGCAGGAGGGACGAGGACGGTGGCCAGGTAGGTGGCGGGCGCGCCGGCGTGGTCTTCGACAGCTCCGATCTGCTCGCCGGGAAGGCCGAGCAGCTCACCGAAGACCGCACCATCCAGGCGGCCCGCAGCCTGCAGGCGCTCGGCGACTTGGGGAAGGTGGCGACCACCCTTGTACACCACGAGGGCTGCCTCGGGATCGCCGAGGCGGCCGTCGAGGGCCTCGGCCCCGTCGACGGCGCTGACCACCGAGAGCCTCTCCGTGCCGTCGAGCACGACCGTGCCCGCCCTGGCGGCGAGCTCTTGGAAGGCCATGATGCCCGGCACCGTGCCGATGGACACACGGGGCCGGCGCTCGAGCACCTCGCCTGCCAGGTGGTGGAAGGTGCTGTACACGTTCGGGTCTCCCAGGGTGGCGAACGCCACCTGCTCGCCGGCGTCGAGGCAGGTCACCACTCGCTCGGCCGCTCGGGCCAGGTCCCCCGCCCTGGCGCCATCGTCGGTGGTCATGGCGAAGACGAGGCGTTCAATGGCAATGGTCGAATCAGCCTGGCGAACTATGGACTCCGCCCGGCCTACGGCGTCGACGGCGAGAACGGGCGCGAACACCCGGTCGGCTTGTCGAAGGACGCCAATGGCTCGCATGGTGAGCAGGCCAGGATCGCCCGGGCCGACCCCCACTCCCACCAATGACGCGGTCATGCTTGCTCCGAGCGAGCGCGTGCCGGACTCCACCGGCTTGCTGGTACTGCAGCGCGGTGACCCTACCAGCCCGACCTGTGCCCCCCGCAGCGTCAGGTGGAGACCTTCTCATAGGTGACGGCGAACACCGATGCGCCCCGTGCCGGAGTGCCGATCGGAGGGGTCGGCCCGGCAACCAGGCGCATTCGGGGGTCGTCCGCCAGGCTCCTCAACGATGCTCGGCAGTGCTGGACGACCAGGGGTCCCCAGGCCTCGGTGCTGTCCCGGCCGGCAGTGGCGATCGGTGGGAGCAACTGCTCCGTTCGCGCTCCGGGACCCGTCTCGGGCTGTGTGCTGGCAGCTTGCCGGCGCGGCGCGTATTCATCCGATCCGATTGGGACGAAGTGAGGACAGATCAGGAACACGCGTCCCGAAGGCGCCAGCTGGTTCACGAGCGGCTGCAGGCCGGTGGCCACCGTGGACCGGCTCAGGCGCGACACGGCGTCTCTCCAGTCCACCACCTGGGGATCGGAGACGGCTCCCTCGGGGGTCGCGTACTCGAGGCCCGGAGGAAAGTAGTAGTGCAGGAGCGGCACCTGCTCGACCTGGGGCGAGACCACCAGGTCACCTGGGCGCATGAGGTGCCGCAGCTCGGACGCCACCAGCTGGACGTTGCTCTTCTCGTCGGCCGGCGGCGGGCGATGAAGGCCTCTGATCCGCGCCAGCGGGGTGGTCCACAAGAGCAGGATCAGACCGAAGGCGAGCAGGCCTCGGCCTCGGTCCCGGCTGAGCCCGAGGGCCGCAAGGAGCAACAGGGGCAGCAGAAAGGTGCCGAAGTAGCGCGCCGCCCAGGACGGCTGCAGCAGTGACGACATCCACGAGGCCAGCGGAGTGACCGCCACCACCAGGACCAGAGCGGCAACCGGAGGCCACCCGCCATGCTTGGGCCGCAGCAGCACGCTGCCCAGGGCAATCCCAGCTGTCAGTAAGAGCGCGACCACGATCCGTTCGTCGCCGAGCACCCCGATCAGGTCCCGGATCGCCTCTGGCGGTGAGCGTGCGCCAAGCCACGGTGCGCTCGTGTGCTGCTGTTGATAGAGAAGCGTCGGCAGCCATGGGGCGTAGAGCAGGCCCACCGCGCCGAATGCCATCAGCGCATCCCGCAGCTGACGACCTCGGTCGGCGGCGGTGGCCACGCACAGGACCGTGGCCGCCACGAGGCCAATCACCAGGAAGAGCGACCAATTGTGGGTGTAGAGCGAGAGCACCAGGGAGAGGACGAAGGCCGGGAGATAGCGGCGCCGTCCGAAGGCGAAGGCGTGCAGGAAGGTGGCTACGGTCACCAGTCCGAGGAGCGCCGCCATGGTGTACATGCGCGCCTCGTGGGAGTAGAAGGTCAGGTAGGGATTGGTGGCGGCGAGGCCGGAGCAGATCCAGCCTGTCCGGCGATCGAACAGACTTCGTCCAGCCCAGTAGGCGACAGGCACGGTGGCTACTGCGAACAGCGTCGACAGTGCGTGCACGTCCGCTTCGGAGCTCCCGACCAACTTCATCCAGCCCTTCAACACCAAGAAATACAGCGGCGGCGATCCGTCCACGCGCAGCACCTGAGGAATGTCGCCGAGCCTGTGCGAGGCGATGCCTACGGAAATCCCCTCGTCCATCCAAAGCAGGGTGCGGCTGCCTTCGAGTCGCAACATGGCGGATACCGCGACCAGTGAGATGAGGCCGGTGCCGGCGAAGGCAGCACGCGCCGTCGGCCGAAACAGGCTGGGCGGTAGCTTGATGCGCGGCCCATGAGCACTGTCACGAGTAGAGCGGTCGGTCGGTTCGAGGACCGCAGCCACGGATGCCGACCCTACCCGCGCCCCATCGCGCCACCGCGTCGGCCAGGCGGATGAACAGAGACACTGTGCTCCCCCGACAGCGGCGAGTCGCCAAACTGGCCAGCCCCCCCTTCGTGCTGGCGCTGGCCTACGCGCTCCTGAGCACCGCATGGGTCATGGGGAACCCTCCGGGAGCGGCACCCGATGAGAGCGCTCACTACCGGAAGGCCTTGGCGGTGGCTGCCGGAGAGCCGGAGGGCCGGCGCGCCGTGGTGCCTCCTTCGCCTTCGGACACGCAGCAGTCGGCGTGGCTCAAACGGACGGCCAGCGCCGTGGAGGTGCCAGCTGGCTTGTCTCCCCAGGGCCTCGAGTGCCACGCCCAGAAGGCCGAGGAGTCAGCCCGATGCCAGAACGCCGTCCAGCCGGTCGACCGGCCCATGATCGAGTTGACGCACATGGGGCGTGCGCATCCCACGGCGTACTTGTTGCCCGGACTCCTGGCGCGCATGGGCGACGGGCCGTTCGCCGCCATGCGTCTGGGCAGAGCCGGCAACCTCCTCACCTCCCTTCTCCTCTTGTGTGCAGCCATCGCCCTGCTCTGGGACACCCGAATCGGACGGCTGTCCATCGTCGGACTGCTGCCGGCTGTCACTCCGATGGCGTTGTTCCTGGCCGCGTCCCTGACTCCGAGCGGCCCCGAGGTGGCGAGCGGCATCTGCTTCCTGTCGGCCCTGCTCCGTCTAACGAGGCGGGATTCAGCGAGCACCTGGGCATGGGTCGCGCTGGGGCTGAGCGGCACCCTCCTGGCGACGAGCCGCTCGCTCGGGCCCATCTGGGTGGTGCTGGCCGTGGTGATGGTGGTCACATCATCGGGCGTGAAGCACAGCTGGCTGGTTTGCAGGACGGCAGGAAAGAGGAGCGTCTGGTCCCTGGGGGCCGTGGCACTGGCCGTGGTGCTCAGCGTCACATGGGCGGCCGTGGTCGAGCCCGGCATGTCGGTGACGAGGGCAGCGATTCGTGGGGCCGTGCTCCCATCGTGGCAGGACATCCCAAGCGTCTTCCGGCAGGTGATCGGTACGTTCGGCGCGCTTGAAACCTGGATGCCCGAGATCGCTTACAAGCTCTGGTGGTCAGCCGGTGGGGCCCTCTGCGTGCTGGCCCTCCTGTTGGGCTCGTGGCGGGACCGGGCCGTACTGGTGATGGTGGGTGCCGGCAGCCTCGGCATGACCATGCTCGTTTCCGTTGTGAACATGGCCGTGAGCGGTTACGGGATGCAGGGCCGCTACGTGCTTCCTCTGCTGGTCGCCGTTCCTCTCCTGGCCGGTGAGACCGTCGTGCGCCGTCGACATCGTCTGCCGGGCATGGCCCAAGAGCTGCTGGTGGCCGGCCTTCTGGTCGTGGCGGGGACGCTGAACGCCCTGGGCTGGTATGCCAACGCTCGGCGCTCCTCCATCGGCATAGACGGCTCCTGGCTGTTCGTCACCCGTAGCGAGTGGTCACCGCCCGGCGGCTGGTATCCCTGGCTGGCGATGGTCGGCATGGCGACGTCCGTCCTGATGCTCCACGCCCTGCAGTCAGTACTGGCCCGTGAGTCGCACGCTTATCGACGCCCGCTGTTGGCAACCGACGAGGTACCGGTCGGGCGCGCCGGCAGGAGGAGGCGGAGGACACTGCCGGCCTGACCCGAGTGGACACTGCCTACACAGCGCCCAGGGCTCAGGAAAGCCACTTGAGCAGTCGGATGACCCCCATCTTGGCGGGCTGGCGGTGGGCGGAGACGTTCGTCCTGGCATGTATCTCGTCGAAGTCGTGCTCGTAGCTCTTGTACGCCTCGGCGAGCATCTGCTCGTTCGTCCGAGTCGGCCGCCATCCCAGCTCCTGCTTGATGACCGACGTGTCGAAGATGAAGTTCTCGGCGATCATTCGCCAGTGATAGGGACCGAGCGGGGACAGGTTGAGAGCACTGGCAAGGCGCATGGCGGCGACGGTGGCTCCTCTGGGGACCGATGTGACCCGTGCGCCGGTGCCGGCTTGAGCGATGACGTGCTCATAGACCTCGCGCAAGGGCTTGACGTCGTCCGAACCGACGTTGTACGTCACTGACGTCCCGCAGCCCAGTGCCAGCAGGCAGGCGTCGGCCAGGTCGGCGGCGTATGCGAACTGGTACCGGTTATCCCCCTTGCCCACCACCCAGACCCGGCGCCCCTCCCGGATGAAGTCGAAGAGGATGGACAAGAGTCCCAGCCGCCCGCTGTCGATGATGGTCGGGGATCGGAGGACTACCGAGTCGAAGTCGTCCCGGTGCTGGCCGAGGATCTTCTCCGCTTCCCACTTCGACCGGCCGTAGATCTCGACCGGCCGAGGCTCGTCCTGCTCGGTCACCGGCCGGCGCAGACTCTCGCCCCAGAGGCAGTTCGACGAGATGAACACCAGCTTCGGCACCTGGTGAGCGGCCGCCAACCGGGCAACCATGCGAGTGCCGTCGACATTGGACGACCAGAGGAAGTCCTTGGGCACCACTACGTGAGCCAGTATGGCGGCGCAGTGGAACACCGCATCGAAGCGGTATTCGCTGAACAACCGCTCGAGCACAGCCTCGTCCCTGACGTCTCCGACGATGGAATGCAGCCTCGGATGGGTCAGCGGGTCGGGCTGCAGGTCGACGCTCACACACTGGAAGCCCTCGTCGAGCAGCCGGCGTGCAAGCACTCCTCCGAAGAAGCCGGCCCCGCCGGTGATCAATGCCGTCGTCATCGCGTCCAGCTACACCGTAGTGTCGAACGTGGTGCAGGAAGGCGGAGCGAGGCGCACGGGCGGGCGTCCTGCATTGGTGGGATTGCCGGCCCGCCACACCGGGGCGCTGGTGGTCACCTGTGCCTTCGTGGCTTCCAGGGTGGCCATCCACCTGGCGGGCGTGCGCTTCGACACCCGTCCGATGAACTACGCCGGCCAGGTGCTGAGCCGGGTCCACCTGACCAACGACCTGATCGAAACCCTCACCCACCTGCACTCGCAGCCGCCGCTGTTCAACCTCTTCCTCGGCGTAGGTCTACGAGCACCCCGCTCGTGGGAGAACGAGGTGTTCCACTTCTCCTATCTGGCTTTCGGGCTGGCCCTGGCGCTGTGCTTTCACGCCGTGCTCCGGCGCCTGGGAGTGGGACCCAAGGTGGCTGTAGCCCTCACCTTGGCCTTCATGCTGAGCCCCTCCGTCTTCCTGTACGAGAACTATCTCCTCTACGACTACCCGGTCGCCCTGCTTCTCTGCGTGGCGCTGCTGGCACTGCAACGCTATGAGGAGGGCCACCGCGTTCGTGACGTCGCCCTCTTCTTTGCTGCGCTCACGGCCCTCGTGCTCACCCGGAGCATGTTCCACCTGTTGTGGCTGGTGGCCTGGGTCGCGGTCTTGGTCCTCCACCGCCGCCACGCCGACTGGAAACAAGTGGTGGCGCTCGCCGCGGTGCCCCTCGTGGCCGTGGTAGCCGTCCACGCCAACAACCGGCGCGTATCAGGCAGCTTCACCTCGAGCAGCACGCTGGGGATCAGCCTGGCCAAGATCACGGTGTCACAGCTGACCAGGGCCGAGAGGGAGGCCCTGGTCGCCAGGGGCGAGCTGTCACCCTTGGCCCTCGTCGACCCCCTGAGCCCCGTGGCCGCGTACCGAGGGGTGGTTCCGCCGCCACCGCCCACCGGAGTGGCGGTGCTCGACGACGAGGTGAAGCCGGAGTACGCCAATCCACCCACCGAGGACCTCTTCCGCCCCAATGACAACAACAGCACCTACATCGCCGTGTCCAACGGCTATCTCGAGGACGCCCTCAAGACCATCCGGATGAGGCCTGGCGCCTACCTCCAGGGCATCGGTACGGCGTACAACCTCTTCTTTCGGCCGGCGAGTGACTTCGCCCCACTGGGGGACAACCGGGACCGGGTGGCATGGCTCGAGCGGCTGTACAACGTTGGCGTCTACGGAGTGGTATCGGGCGGCGAGGGCTCACGCGTGTTCCCAGTGGCTGAGACCCACTACCGCCAGGGGCCGGGACGAACGGCATGGCTCGTCGTCTTCGGTTACGCCGTGGCCCTGGTCGGCGGGGCATGGGCTCTCTGGCAGGGCAGGCGGAGAGGCGAGGGCCCCCCTCCCTTGGTGCTGGCGTTCCTCTGGTCCACCATTGCCTATGTAACGGTGGTCGCCAACGTCATCGAGGTGGGCGAGAACAACCGCTTCAGGCTGTACACCGAGCCTCTGGTCATCGCACTCTTGGCCGCTCTGGTTGGCCGGCGCCACCGATCGTCCCGCACTGCACAGCTCACTGGCGACTGAACGCTGGATGTCGTCCCTGGTGGGCGACGGCTTATATGGTGTTGCGGCGGGATCACACGGTTGGGCAAGCTGATGTTTGGGTGTACGTCCTCGGAAAGGGAGCACATGAGCGAACTGGTCGTCGTCACGGGTGGCGGAGGCTTCATTGGCGGCCACTTGGTGGCGGACCTCCTGAGCCAGGGCCGCAACGTCAGGTCGGTCGACATCAAGCCTGTGGGGGAGTGGTATCAGCATCATCCGGCGGCCGACAATCGCCAACTCGACCTTCGTGGCATTGACGCCTGTAGAGAGGCCGTCGAGGGTGCGAGCGAGGTGTACAACCTGGCGGCCGACATGGGGGGCATGGGCTTCATCGAGAACAACAAGGCGCTGTGCATGCTCTCGGTGCTGATAAACACCCATCTGTTGATGGCGACTCATGAGGCGGAGTGCGAGCGGTACTTCTACGCTTCCTCGGCATGTGTCTACGCCGGCGACAAGCAGACCTCGCCGGACGTGACCGCCCTCAAGGAAGGGGACGCCTACCCGGCGACCCCGGAGGACGGTTACGGCTGGGAGAAGCTGTTCAGTGAGCGGATGTGCCGTCACTTCTATGAGGACTTCGGCACCCGAGCCCGGGTGGCCCGCTACCACAACGTGTACGGACCGGACGGCACCTTCGAGGGCGGCCGCGAGAAGGCTCCCGCTGCCATCTGCCGCAAGGTGATCGAGGCCAAGTTGTCCGGGCACCACGAGATCGAGATCTGGGGAGACGGCGAGCAGACCCGCAGCTTCATGTACATCAGTGACTGCGTTTACGGGACGCAGCGGATCATGGACAGTGACATCCTGGAGCCCATCAACCTGGGCAGTGCCCAATTGGTGTCGATCAACCAGTTGGTCGACATCGCCGAGGGCATCGCAGGCATAAGCCTGCGCCGCAAGTATCTGCTCGACGCACCCCTCGGAGTCCGAGGCCGGAACAGCGACAACACCATGATCTTGCGCGAGCTGGGCTGGGAGCCGTCGGTGACGCTGGAGGAGGGGCTCGAGCGGACCTACCGCTGGATCCACGACCAGATGACCAACCGTCAGGGGGCTATCGACCTGTCGGCGAAGGACGTTTCTGCGCCCGCCGCAGTCTAGAAGTGGCTTCGGTAGCGCTCGAAGGCAGCGACGCTCTGCTCCGGGACGAACCCGAAGAGGGCGTCGGGATCCTCCCTCACCGCTTCCACGATGGCCAGGTTGTTCTCGTAACCGAGGTACTCCCGCCTCATGTCGACCAGGGGGTCGTGGGGGTTGCGCTCCTGGCGGACTGACGCCTTGGCGAACACCACTCTGGCACCCTTGCCCTGCAGGTAGTAAGCGCCCCAGATGTCGTCCATCCGGCCGACGTGGGGAAAGAGGAAGTAGTCCGCCAGGCACTCGGCGGTGAGGAAGGTGTTCTGCGAGTTGAAGGGGCTCATGACGTTGGCGGCGATGGGGAAGAGCGCCTCGTCGAACGTACAGTCCGGGGCGAACTGCATTCGGCAGATGGCGTCGATGTCCGGGTCGCCGTCCCAGAAGTCGGCCTGTACGTCGGCCCTGACCAACTGTCTGGAGCTGGTGGAGTAGTCCCGTTGGGCGAGGAGTGGCAGTGGATAGCCCCGGTGCCACAGGTCCGAGTGGTTGGTTGCTCCCACGGGGTCGAAGGCCGGCAGGGACGTGGTGAAGAGGTTTGCCTCGACCTCTCTGCCGACGAGGAGGTCGGTGCCCCAGCCGTCGTAGGGGATGTTGTCGTCGTCGACAACGGCCACCACCTCGGCACCCATCTCCCGGGCCACCAGGAAACCGAAGTTCCGGCGTTGGATGCAGTTCCAACCGATCAAGTCCGAAAGGGCCTTGTCGATCTTCTCCTGCTCGTCGGTTCCCACGTAGGTGCCATGGTCGAGCGCGTAGTCATCAGGAGTCTTCTGGTCGCCGATGACCACTAGGTGCCAGTCGGGGAGCGAGTCGAACAGGCGGATGGCCTTGGTGGGTGGATTGATGGTGGTGGTGACGATGACACCGTTCATGCCTCACCTCCGGCCGCCGCAGGTCGAAGGATCGCCGACGGAGCCTTGAAACGTTCGCTGACGAGGGTGCCCACGTAGCGCGCCTGCGTCGCGAGGGAGTTCTGAGACTCGCCTTCGAGGCGCGGCTTCCAGAAGGTAGGTACCTCGACGACGTCGACGCCCAGCCGCAGCGGCTTCAGGACGGTCTCCAGGAGGAACTCGTGACGCAGGCCTTCCCAGGTGATCGCCTGCACCAGAGCCGTTGGGAAGAGGCGGTATCCGAACGTGGCATCGGTGAGGTGTGTCCGGTAGATGAGCGACGTGAGCCGCTGGAAGACCCAGTTGGCTGCCACCCGCAACGGTCCGTAGCCCGAGAAACCTCCGCCCGACGCCCAGCGGGATGCGGTCACGACGACATCGGGACGCTTCTTTGCCACCTCGATGAAGGTAGGCACGAGGGCCGGATCGGTCTCCAGGTCGCTCGCCATCATGATGACGTGGCTGGCACTAGCGAGATCGAACGCCTCCCTGATGGCTCCTCCGAGGAAGGGCAGCTGCTGGTTGTGAATGCGAAGGCGCTCCCCGAACTGAGTTCTCAAGGCCTTGCACCTCTGGAGGCTCTCGGGGGTCGTTCTGTCGCAGACGACGACAAGCACTTCGCTGATGTCCGCGTCGCTCGTCTCCTTGAGGATCCTCGCGGTCTCGTCGAGGGAATCGGTCTCGGTGACCACCGGAACGATGACCGTTGCGCCGGTGAACTCTCGGGTGGGGGGAACAGGGGCGGCCACGGAGTAACGGCTCCTCTCTACGGGGCAGACGGGCGATGAGTCGGGACGGGGATTCGGCGCTGGCCGGGGCTGACTGTGGGCCGAGCGTAACTTGGCTGCCCGCCGCGCACCAAGGATGCGGCCGGACGAGGCTAGGGTGCCCCGTCGCGGCCGCTGATACGTTCGTCGACTTTCGAGCCGCCTTGTCCGACCGGTTGTGCCAGCTCTACACCAACGGGATTCGATGAGCGTCCGAGCCAAAGCCAGAGCCGTCAACGTCATGGTCAGGGCTAGGAGGACGGCGCTGGGTCGATTCATCGCCCGGCACCAACCGCAGCTTCTGATCGTGCTCATCTTCGTCGTATCCCGGTTTGCCTTTCGCCAAGCCGGCGTGGCCCGCGACGGCAGGCCGCTCAACGACGCTTTTCAGCTGCTCGACCGAGGCCACTTGCAGAACGACATGTTGGAAAGCCTCGCCAATCTGCATGTGCAGCCCCCGCTGTTCAACCTCTTCGTCGGGCTGGGGCTCCAGGCGCCTCAGTCCTTGGAGCTGCGGTTCTTCCGCTACACCTACCTGGCCTTCGGCCTGGCGATGGCGCTGGCGCTGTATGCCGTCCTCCGGCGGGTGGGGCTTGGTCCAAAGGTCGGTGTGGCCCTCACTGCCGCCTTCATGCTCAATCCGTCGGTGTTCTTGTACGAGAACTGGCTGCACTACGACTACCCGGTGACCCTGCTGTTGTGCCTGGCCACGCTGGCCCTCCTCCGCTACGAGGACAGGCACCGCCCGAAGGACGCCGCCATCTTCCTCGTCCTGCTGGCTGCCGTGGTGCTCACGAGAAGCCTGTTCCACCTCGTGTGGTTCGGCGCGTGGGCCGTCTTCATGGTCTTCCACCGCCGCCACAGCGACTGGCGAAAAGTGGCGGCCGCGGCCGCCGTTCCCTTGCTGATCGTGGTCGCCGTCCAAGCAAACATCTATCGAGTTTCGGGCACGCTGACCTCTAGCACTTCGCTCGGCGGGATGAGCCTGGCCAAGATGACCGTCTTCCAGCTCTCGGGCAGTGAACGACAACGCCTGGTGGCCGAGGGGAAGCTGTCGGCTCTGAGCTTGGTGGATCCGTTCAGTCCCCTGTCGAGCTACCAGGGTCTCGCGCCGGCGCACGAGCGGACTGGGGTAGGCGTTCTCGACGAGGAGTTGAAGGCTGTCTACTTCAACCCCCCCAGTGCGAGCGCGTATCGCCAGAACTTCAACAATCTCACCTACGTGGACTTGTCGAACCGCTACCTGAAGGACGCCGTCGAGGTCCTGCGCACGAGACCCGGCGCCTACCTCAAGGCGGTGGCCGTCGCCTACGACATTTTCTTCCGGCCAACCAGTGACTTCTTCACCCTGTACGAGAATCGCCAGCGGGTAGGGGGACTCGAGAACCTCTACAACGTGGGGGTGTACGGGGTGGTCTCCGGTGGTCCAGGGCCCTCCCAGTTTCCCGATCACCGCGTGAAGGGGTATGGGCACGAACCCGGCCGTAGGGCGTGGCTGGCCATCGTCGCCTATCCCGTCGCCATCCTCTGGGGAGCCTGGGCGCTGTGGAGTCGCAGGCGCCTGGACCACCTCAGACCGCCGCCGCTCGTCTTGGCCTTCCTGTGGTCGACCATCCTCTACGTCATGGTGGTCGGCAACGCCCTCGAGGTCGGCGAGAACAATCGTTTTCGGCTGTACACCGAGCCTCTCATGATCGTCCTACTGGCCGGTCTGGTGGTGAGCTGGCTGGTGGGAAGGCGCCAAGCCAGCGACGGGGCCAACGAGACGGTGGCCGAACCGGCCGCCGAGCCGGCCGCGGTCTCGACATGAGGGACAAGGCCCAGGTCTCCCCGACGACCGAAGAGACCCAAACCAACGGGAGACGCCAGCCAGCCTCCGCATTGTTGAAGGGTGTGCGGATCGGGCCACGGCTCCGCCGGCCTCTGGTCAAGGACGCCGTCCTGCTCGCGGGCCTTGTGGCCGTCGTGGGCTTCCTCTGGGGTCGGGCGGCCGGATCGATGTGGTACTGGACGGACGAGGGCATCAGCGTCGGGATCGCATCACACCCCTTCGGCGACATCCCGACCCTCCTCCGCCAAGACGGTTCGCCGCCGCTCTACTACTTGCTCCTCCATGTGTGGATGAAGCTCTTCGGTACTTCGGAGGCAAGTACCCACACGCTCTCACTGCTCTTCTCCATGGCTACGGTGCCGGCGGCCCTCTGGGGCGGCTGGAGCTTGTACGGGCGCCGTGCCGGATGGATGTGTGCCCTTCTTGCCGCCCTGAACCCCTTCCTCGCCACCTACTCCAGCGAAACGCGGATGTATTCCATGGTGGTCCTGTTGGGCTTGCTGGCCACCGGCTCGTTCGTCCATGCCTTCGTCTTTGGTCGCCGGCGTTACCTGGCCGCCTTTGCCGTGTTCCTCACCCTCCTCCTCTATACACACAACTGGGGCCTTCTCTTCGGCGTGGGCGCCGTCCTGGCGCTCGTCCCCTGCGTTCTCTTCAACTCTGACCGAAAGCGGCTCATGGTCGACGCGACGTTGTCCTTCGGCTTCGTCGCCCTTGCCTACGCCCCCTGGCTGCCGACGCTTCTCTACCAGCGGGGCCAAGAGCTCCAACCGTGGGCCTTCCCGGTGACACTTCAGGCAGCGCGGGCCGAGATAGTCGGGCTCTTCGGAGGCGGCGACATACTGGGGACCGCTGCGGCCGTCGTCCTCGGTGCCGGCGTAGCGAGCGGACTGGTGGTAATGCTCCGCATGCCGCTGAGCCGCAGCGCCGTGGGCATCATTGCCGCCGCAGTCCTGGTGGCGGTGGTGATCAGCGGAGGATGGATCACCTCTGTGTGGGTGTACCGGTATCTGGCAGCAGTCGTCGGCCCGCTGATTCTCGTCGCCGGTGCCGGACTTGCTGGGGGAGGGCGGACGGCATTGGCAGCCCTCTGGGTGGTGGCTCTTGCCACTGCGCCGATTGCGACCAAGGGCGCATCCCACCACAAGAGCAATTCAGGCGCGCTGGGCGATCAGGCCGGCCGTCAGCTACGTGCCGGCGATCTCGTCATCTCGACCGACCCGCATGTCGTGCCGCTTCTCGCCCACTACCTTCCTTCGGGCGTCCGGTACGTGACCACCTCCGGGCCTGTGGCCGACGAGGGCATCGTCGATTGGCGGAAGATGACGGATCGGCTCCGTGACGGTCAGCCTGCTACGACCCTCCCGCCCCTCATGGAGAGCCTGCCTAGGTCTGCCCATGTGCTCCTCACCTGTCCGCCCGTCCCGGCTGTCCGCCAGTCCGCCCGCCTCGGAGGAACCGCCGGAGCCGCACCGACGGCGAGCCCTGCTCCGGCCACTTCACCGTCGGGTGCTCCTGCTCCGGCTGCTGCTGCTCCGTCCGTCGTCACTCAGACCGTTCCCGCGCCATCGTCGACGAACGAGTTCCACGCACTGACGCGGCAGCGCTGCCTCGAGACCGCGGGCATGCTGCTGAGCGATCCTCGGTTCCAGCTGCAGATGACGTTGGAGGCCCCGGCCGACTCGCTCATCACACCCGTCGACGGCTACCTCTTCACGAAGCGCTGAGGCGGTTCCAGCACGCAGGACCAGAAGCCCTCGCCACGAAGCGCTCCGCAGTAGCCGGGGTGGTTCCCAGGTGCAGGTGGAGGTAGGAGGCGAGCAGCGTTGGCGAAGCGAAGCCGCCACTGCCCTCGGGATGGAATCGGCTGCGAAGTTCCAACGCCTCGCCGGCAGGGACGATGCTCGAGTAATGGAACTCGTGGCCCCGTAGCTCGGCGCCCGCCGGCGCCACCGGGTTGTCCTCGCACAGGCGGGCTCGCCGGTACCCGAGGGTGAGCCGGTCGGTCATCGTGGCCTCGGCGTCGATCACGCCGGCCAGCATGTGCCCGTCGAGGGAACGGGACAACCAGAGCAGTCCGCCACACTCAGCCCAGGTGACCAGGCCGCCGGCCACCTGACGGCGCACGTCTTCGAGCAGGGGCCGGTTGGCGGCCAGGGGCTCGGCGAAGACCTCGGGAAAGCCGCCCCCTGCGTACAAGCCGCTGCACGCCTCAGGCAACGCTTCGTCGTCGACGGGGTCGAAGGGCACGAGCTCGGCGCCGGCCTGTTCGAGAGTCTGGAGGTTGTCGGGGTAGGCGAAGCTGAAGGCCGGCCCCGAAGCCAAGGCCACGCGCGCCCGGCCCGCCGCACGAGGCGCCGGGAGGATGGCGGTGGGTGTGGGCGGCGCCTGTCCGGCGAGGGTCAGGACTGCGGCGAGGTCACAGCTCGCCACCACGGCTGCTGCCAGCCGGTCGAGCGACCGGGCCACCTCGTAGCGCTTCTCCACCACTGGAACCAGGCCCAGGTGGCGGTCCTTCCACGACAGCGCCTCGTCCCTTCGCAGCACACCGAGAACGGGCACGTCAACGGACTCCAGGGCTTGGCGGAGCACGGCCTCGTGGCCGTCGCTCCCCACCCGGTTGAGGATCACGCCGGCGACGCGGACCCGGGAATCGAAGGTGGCGAAGCCGTGCACGAGCGCGGCCACCGACCCGCTCATCGACGAGGCGTCCACGACCAGGATCACTGGGGCATCGAGAAGGCTCGCCACGTGGGCGGTGCTGGCAGTCCACCCGTCGTCGGCCGCCCCGTCGAACAGCCCCATGACGCCCTCCATCACCAATACGTCGGCCCCGGTCCCAGCCCGGGCGGCGAGCGGGGCGATGGCCTCGGGACCGCACATCCAGGCGTCGAGGTTGCGCCCCGGCCGGTCCGTGGCCAGTGCGTGGTAGCCGGGGTCGATGAAGTCGGGACCGACCTTGGCTCCGGCCACCTTCGAGCCCGTGGCCCGAAGGGCGGCCATGAGCCCGGTGGCGACAGTGGTCTTGCCCACGCCCGACGCCGTGCCAGCCACCACCACCCGGGGCCCCAGCAACGGCCCCAGCCCCGGCCTGGTCAGTACTCGATCCCCTTCATGGCGCCGATGCCCCGGTCGTAGGCGTGCTTGACCTTGCGCATCTCGGTCACGGTGTCGGCGACCTCCACGATCTCGGGCGGGGCGTCGCGGCCGGTGACCACCACGCTGGTCCGCGGTGCCCTGCCCCGGAGGGAGGCGGCCACGTCAACAGCGGTGACCCAGCCGTAGTTCACGGCGTAGGTGAGCTCGTCGAGCACGACGAGCTGGTAGTCGCCCGAGGCCAGCTTGGCGGCGGCCACCTCCCAGGCGTGTCGACCCTTGGCCGCCGTCTCGTCCAGGTCGGCGGACTCCCACGTGAATCCGTCCCCGAGCGTGTGCCACTCGATCTCCAGGTGATCGGCCAGCTTTCGCTCGCCAGTCTTCCACTTGCCGCCCTTGACGAACTGCACGACGGCCACGTTCCATCCTCGGGCCCAGCCGCGGGCCATGACTCCGAAGGCCGAGGACGACTTCCCCTTGCCGTGCCCAGTGTTCACGAGTACGACCGACTGGGCTCTGGTCACCAGGGGCAGGCTACCGGGGAGGGCCTGGCGGGGCGCACCCGCCGGTCTGCCGCATGCCGAGCTATGGGCTCGGCCAGAGTCGGTCGAGCCTGCTCAACGACGCCGGCGCCTACGACGAGTCACGGGTGCTGTCACTGCTCAAGTCCCTCGTCCTCTATGCCATCGGCGAGGCGGTGGCCGGCCGAGTCGATCAATGCCCGCCTGGAGGAGGCCGGTGGGCGGGCCGAGGTGGTGGCCGGGGCCGGCACTGCGGGGATGCCATCAAGGCCATCCGCCTCACCGGCCCGGACCTGGTGGTGTGCGACCTCAACATGCCCGGCGGCGGTGGTCTCAAGGTGGAGAACCACGTGCGCAACATCCTGGGCAAGCTCCACCCTCCCGGAAGCACGAGCTGATCCGCTACGCCGCCGAGCGCCGTTGCGCCTGGAACCGGAGTCGGGTCGTGAGCCGATCAGCCGCCGCGGCACTAATCGAGCAGGCGGAGCAGCTTGGTCGTCGTCGTCCAGCTACGGATGGTCATCCGCTGATACTCGGGAGTGCCGACGATGCGCGACATCCGGCTCTGAGCATGGCGATCGCTCAAGCGAGCGAAGTAGATCACGCCAGTACCGGGCCACGCCTGATCCACGCCTGCGCGGAGTTGGACGACTCGCATGGCCTGCCGGCTCGTCAGCGGACGCTTCAAGAAGATCACATCGGAGTGGTAGGCGTCGGGCTCCGTGCCGAAGCCGTCCGGGGCCTTCTCGATGACCTGGCGGAGCTGTAGGTGGGACCGCAGTACGACCACGAGCGGGACACCGAATCGTCGCTCGAGCATCGCCTCCAGATCCTCCTCCAAGGAGTGGCGCGGCGCGGCGCTTTCGAACAGCACGTTGCCTGACTGGATGTAGGTCCTGACCGCTTGTAGCCCGGATGCCTCGAACGCCTCTCGCAGGTCGGTCATCGCGACGATGTTTCTTCCGCCGACGTTGATTCCCCGAAGCAACGCCACGTATCGCATCGTTCCCACGCTTCGGACCGTACCCTTCCGGCAGGGCAGCCGGACCCGCGTGGTGTCGTCCGCTGAGCTCCGAGTGGTAGGCCATCAGTTCGGCGGGCCTCCGGGCGGTGGGGAATGGAAGGCGCTCAAGCCGGTGACGGTTGGGGTCGATGCCACCCGGGTGAGCGAGTCGGCGGTCGCTGCAGGCACCAGCAACGGCGGTGTGCCGAGGTCCAAGCAGGACTCGACCGGGAAGGGCGCTGAATTTCGGGATCCGGACTTCCAGGTGTTGTTCGAGTCGGCGCCGGGTCTGTTACTCGTCTTGGACCCGAGCCTCACCATCGTTGGCGTCAGCGACGCCTACCTGGCGGCCACCATGACCGCCCGGGACGACATCGTGGGAAAGGGCCTCTTCGAGGTCTTCCCCGACAACCCGGATGATCCCGATGCGACGGGAGAGAGCAATCTCCGGGCCTCGCTCGAGCGAGTGAGGCGGAACTTGGTCGGCGACACCATGGCGGTGCAGAAATACGACATCCGCAGACCAGAGTCGGAGGGCGGGGGCTTCGAGGTCAGGTACTGGAGCCCGATGAACTCGCCGGTCGTCGCCAACGGGTCGCTTGCCTACATCATTCATCGGGTCGAGGACGTGACGGAGTTCGTCCGCCTGAAGCAGCTCGAGAGCCAGCAGCAGGAGGTCACCGCCAAGCTGGAGTTGCGTACCGCCCAGATGGAGGCGGAGATCATGCGGCGCTCCAGGGAGCTGCAGGAGACGAACCGGCAACTGCGTGCGGCCGACTCCGCCAAGAGCGAATTCCTCGCCAACATGAGCCATGAGATTCGCACTCCCATGAACGGCGTGCTGGGGATGACCGGTTTACTGCTCGACACCGAGCTGAGCGATGAGCAGCGCGAGTACGCCGAGACGGTCCGCGGTTCGGCCGAGGCCCTTCTCGCCGTCATCAACGACATCCTCGACTTCTCCAAGGTGGAAGCGGGCAAGATCGAGCTCGAGTACCTGGACTTCGAGGTGTGCGCCAGCGTCGAGGAGGTGGCCCACCTGCTCGCCGAGCAGGCCCACATCAAGGGTCTCGAGGTGTTGAGCCTGGTGGAGGGTGGCGTGCCGCCCCTTCTCCGCGGTGACCCAGGTCGCATCCGCCAGGTCCTGTTGAACCTCATGAGCAACGCCGTGAAGTTCACCGAGGTGGGCGAGGTCGTGGTCCGAGTCGAGCTAGTTGACCAAAGCGACGAACAGGTGATGCTCCGCTTCTCGGTTACAGACTCCGGCATCGGCATCGACCAACAGGCCCAGGCCGGCCTCTTCCAGAGCTTCTCTCAAGCCGACGCCTCCACTACTCGCAGGTATGGGGGCACTGGTCTGGGTCTGGCCATAAGCAGACGGCTGGTGGAGCTGATGGGCGGTGAGATCGGCGTCGATAGCAAAGCCGGCGCCGGTAGCACCTTCTGGTTCACCGTCCGGCTCCAGAGAGCGGTCGACGGGCATCGTCCCGAGCCCCTCACTCCTGGCCGCCTGAAGGGAACCCCGGTGTTGGTGGTGGACGACAACAGCACCAACCGCGCCGTCGTCGAGCATCACCTTCGCTCCTGGGGCATGTTTCCCCGAGGCGCCGAGGCGGGTCCCAGGCACTGACGATGCTGCGCGCCGCTGCCCGGCAGGGCACGCCGTACCCCGCAGCCGTCCTCGACTTCCATATGCCGGAGATGAACGGGCTGGAGCTGGCACGAGCCATCAAGGCCGACCCCCTGGTGGCGGAGGTGCGCCTCGTGCTGCTGACCTCGGCCGCCGAACGACTGGGGGCCCGACTCGCCAAAGAGGCCGGGATCGACGCTTCGCTCACCAAGCCCGTCCGGGTCTCGGCGCTGCACCATGGTCTGGGCCTCGTGCTGGGCGCCCGGACGTCCATCACTCGCCACGCTCCCCGCCCGACGACCTCGGACGACTTGGCCACCGCCGAGGCCGGTCCGAAGGCCCACATCCTCGTGGTGGAGGACAACGTGGTCAACCAGAAGGTCGCGGTGCGCATGCTGGAGACACTTGGTCACCAAGTCGACGCGGCGGCGAACGGGCTCGAGGCGGTCCAGGCGCTGTCGGAGATCCCCTACGACCTCGTCCTTATGGACTGCCAGATGCCGGAGATGGACGGCCATGAAGCGACGGCGGAGATCCGCCGACGCCGGGGGTCTCACCGACATATCCCTATAGTCGCCATGACCGCCGGGGCGATGAGGGGCGACGAGGACAGGGCCCGCGCTGCCGGCATGGACGACTATGTCGTCAAGCCCGTGACCCGGGAGCAACTGTCAGCGGTCGTCGATCGCTGGCTTGTCGCCGAAGACCTCCAACCGGGCAACGTCTAAAGGCAGTGCCGTCACAGCTCTCACGACATCCGGTGCGACCTGAGCGCTGAGTCCGAAAGGTCCCTCGAGTCGTCGACGTCTCCGTCGACCTGGCGGCTGGCCACGTGCGAGTGACAGCCGAGGGTGACGTCGACGCCGCCGCCGTCGGCAACGCCGTCGAAGAGGCCGGCTACCGGCTGCGTCCCTAGCGTCCCGACCGACGGTTGGGTCGGCGTCTCGTGTCCTGCAGGTGATCATGACCGCCCGTCGCCGTCGTCCCGACTCGCAGGGCGTAGGGCCGTCCGTCGGCCGCACGGTGACCACCCAGAAACTGCGGTTGGTCATCAGTGGTCCGGCTCCGGGTTCGGCCATGACGCTGACGACGGCCAGCGAGGCAGCCGTCTTCGGGCCCGACTTTTTTCAACCTATGGGTTGACAACAGCACCGAAGTGTCCCTATCGTCCTCAACCAGACGGTTGAACATGGAGGATAGGTTGTGGCGGCTGACCAGCTCTCTCGGGTGTTCTCGGCCCTCGCCGATCCGACCCGACGCGACATGGTGGCGAGGCTGGCCGTCGGTGACTCCACCGTCAACCAGCTCGCCGAGCCCTACGAGGTGACCGTCCAGGCCGTCTCCAAGCACCTGAAGGTGCTGGAAGACGCCGGTCTGGTCAGCCGCACCAGGGAGGCCCAGCGCCGCCCGGTGCACCTGGAAGCCGAAGTCTTCGAGCTGATGACCAAGTGGATAGAGCGTTACCGCCGCCAAGCCGAGGAGCGCTACCGCCGCCTCGACGACGTCCTCCGGGCGATGCCAGACGACGTCGAACCCACCCCACCATCCAAAGCAACGCAACCACCCCAGACAGGAGCACCGGCATGACGACCAGCACCCATCAGACCGAGATCACCGCCGACCCCGACGTCCCCCTCGTCCGGATCACCCGGGAGTTCGACGCCCCGCCGGAGAAGGTCTTCCGGGCGCATACGGACCCCGAGCTCCTCGTGCAATGGCTCGGGCCGCGCAGCACCGAGATGCGGATCGACCATTACGACTGCCGTACCGGCGGGTCGTACCGCTACCTGCATTCGAGCGAAGGAATGGAGTTCGGCTTCCACGGCTGCTTCCACGAGGTGCGCCCGTCCGAGGTCATCGTGCAGACCTTCACCTTCGAGGCCGAGCCCGACAGCGTGGCTTTGGAGCGGCTCGTCCTCGAGGACCTCGGCAACGGCCGTACCCGCCTCACAGCCACGTCGCTCGTCGACTCGTTCGAGGCACGCGACGCCTTCATCGCCAGCGGCATGGAGGATGGGGTGCGCCAGAGCTACGAGCGCCTGGACGAGCTGCTCACCGGCTGAGCGGCGGCCCCGCCTCCAAAGCTTCGCCATGCCTTTGTTTGGGGGTTTTCCATCGGCGGGTAGGGGTCGCACCGGGCCGGTTGCACGACACCTTCCCCGCCACGGGAGATGCGCTCTTCCACTTGGGCGCTTTCCTGCTGCCCGTCGACCTGGCTGCCGTCAACCTGCGCATCGGCATGGGCTGGCGCGGCCTCTCCTCGCCGAGGGTGTTCTCGCCGTCCTCGCCTTCGGATCCATGGCGGCATGGTCCAGGTGCTCTGGTGGGCCGCCCTGTCCGGTGTGGTGGCGGCTTCGGCCGGCGTGGCCGGGCTGTCGCCCCTGCCCGCGGCCTCGGTGCTGGCCGTGGGCGCCGCTGCTGCGCAGTGGCCCGTAGGCACTGGTCCGCCTGGACGCTCCCGCGTCTAAGGCCGCCGTCTTCTGGTCGACGGTCGCCGGGCTGCCTGCCCTGGCCAGGGGTGGTGACCTCGGAGGCACTGCGGTGCGCAGGTACCGAGGTGGGCAGAGGCGTCCTCGTCGAGCTGGGCATGGCCGGCCGGGCCCAGTCCCTTGTAGCGGTTCTGACCGGCGCCGTGGTCGCGGTGGTGATGGGCAGCGAGGCGAATAGCCGCCGTGACCTGCGGTTGGCGGCCAGTACGGAGATCGTCGCCGGCAGCTTCGGGTCCCTCGCCGCACTGAGCGCCGCATCGGTGCCTGTCTTCTTCCCTGCCGGCCGGGGCCTACGCAGTGGAGGCCGCCCGCCTGAACCGGCCGCTGGTCGGTGTGGGTGCCGCGGCCGCCGCGCAGCTCGTGGTCCTACAGGGTTGCCGCCGGCCTGACCTGGCCGAGCCGGGCTGGTCCTCTGTATCGCCGCCGCGGTGTGGAGCGGGCTGGCCGTCCTGGTCCCGCCCGGTGGCGCCTGCCCTTGGTCGCCGCGGCCGGCGGTGGCGTGCGGCTCGGGATGGCGCTGGCCACGTACAGCCCCGCTTGCTGCCAACGCCCTGATCGTGAGCGGCGGCCTCGGCGTCGCAGCCGGCGTGTTCTCCAGTCGGCCCACGGTGGGCCATGTCGGCAGCGCGGTGATCGCCATGGGGACCATGGCCCGCCTCGCCCAGGGCGACGTCACCGCCTTGGAGGCTACGTGTCACCGGTAGCGGCCCAGCTCACGGTCATGGGCTGGCACCTTCGCAGCCGGGGTCTTCCCACCGGCACCGAGGTGGGTTCATGGCCGGCCTACGGGCCTGGCTAGCGCTGCTCGGGGGCTCGGCCTTCGCCGAGCGCCTGGCGGGCGGAACGGGATGGCACGCCCTGGTGGCGGGTGCGGTGGGCGTGGCCGCCGTCGCCGTCGGTGGGTGGCGGCGCCTGGCCGGGCCGCTGATGCTCGGCACCGGCCTGGTGGCCGCGGTCACGGTCGTGGAATCACTTCCGGCTCTGGCTGGAGTCCCCACCTGGGGCTGGCTGGCCACCGGCGGGACGTTCCTACTGCTCACGGGCCTGGCTCTCGAGCGCTCGGAGACGTCGCCCATCGTGGCCGGGCGTCGCCTGGTGGAAGTGATCGGGGAGCGCTTTGAGTAGGACCTGCCGCCATGCCATGAGCTCGCGGCGGGCAGTATCCGGCGTGGCCCGGGCCCACCCCGCCCTTGCCGTCTTCACGCTGGTCTACCTCGCCGCCTTCTTCGCGATGGGTGTCAGGACCCACAGCCGACTCGCCGTTCCCTAGCTCGTGGTCGTGAGCGTGATGACGGTGCTGGTCGCCCGCCTCGACGAGCGCTTCGGCCTGGGGGCCGGCTCTTCCTGTCCACGCTCGTGCTGGTGGAGATGCACGTTGGGGGCTCCGAGAACACCGGCTGGAACCTGGTGTTCGACCTGCTGGGCGTTACCGCCGCCGCCTTCTGGCGGGAGCGGTCCTGGGCGCATCACCGGCCGGCCAGTCGACCGCTCGGGCCGAGCGCCCTAGGCTGGCCGGCGCAGCGCAGGGAACCCGGTGTGAGCCCGGGGCTGTCCCGCAACTGTGACCGGGGAGCGGACCCCACCCATGGCCACGGCCCGAGAGGGCGGGAAGGCCGGGTGAAGCGTGGATCCGGGAGCCAGGAGACCTGACTGCCCGGAAGCTTCCGGCCACCGCGAGGACGTGAACCTTGGATCTCCAGATCCGGCTCCGGCGTGAAGGCGCCAAAGAGCTGCCCGTGCTGCTGCTGCGGTTCGCCGCGCCCATGCGAGCCATCGCCTCGTCGCCCCACGGCGGCGGCCTCGGCCCCCGGCGGTGGGTGATCAACGCCCAGGTACCACCCGGCTACGCCCGGCGCGATCCCGACCATCATCTCAACAAGATGGCGGTCTCCCTGGGGCTGCCCGGCCGCGGCGTGGGCTTCCTCACCGCCGCCGACGTCCGGTGCCGCACCACGGGCTGCGACGGGGGCGTTGAGGTAACCGCCACTGTCGGACTCGACCACTGCGTGCTGGCCGCCGCCCCACCCGACCCGCTGACCATCCCCGACCACGTAGCCGGCACCGTGAACCTCATCGCCCTGGTGCCCGAGCGCCTGTCCGACGCCGCCCTCGTCAACGCCATGGCAACCGCAACCGAGGCCAAGACCCAAGCCATCCGAGACGCCGGCTTGGCCGCAACCGGCACTCCCACCGACGCCCTCTGCATCGTCTGCCCCGACGAGGGACGGCCGCACAGCTTCGGGGGAACCCGCTCGCTGTGGGGTTCCCGGCTGGCCCGGGCCGTGCACGCCGCCGTGCTGGCCGGCGCCACGACATGATCACCCTGATTCTCGGGGGCGCTCGGTCGGGCAAGTCGGAGGCGGCCGAGAGGGTGGCCGGCCGGCTGGGTCACACCGTCACCTTCGTCGCCACCGGGTGGGCTCACGACGCGGAGATGGCCGAACGCATCGCCATTCACCGGAGGCGTCGGCCCGCCTCGTGGTCAACGGTGGAGGTGGACGACGGGCTGGCCGTGGCGCTGGCGGCTCTGGACGGGCCGGTGCTGGTCGATGCCCTGGGCACCTGGCTGGCTCGTCGGGCCCATTTCGAGATCGACGCCGGCGAGCTGTGCCGGGCTCTGTCCGAGCGCCGGGGCGACACGGTGGTGGTCTCGGACGAGGTGGGCATGGGCGTCCACCCGAGCAGCGAGACGGGCCGGCGGTTCCGAGACGCTCTCGGTGTTCTCAACCACCGTGTGGCCGATGTGTCCGACCAGGTGCTCCTCGTGATGGCCGGCCGCGTGCTCCACCTGGACCGGCCATGACGGGCCGGCGGTGACGGGCGCGCGCCAAGCGGTGGCGTTCCTTACCCCCCTCGGGGGTGCCAGGGCGCCGAGCCGGGCTGCGCTCCGGTGGTTCCCGGTGATCGGGCTCGCCCTCGGGGCGGCCCTGGGCTGGATCTGGTGGGGCGCCGCGCAGCTGTGGCCGGCGCCGGTGGCGGCTGCGCTGGTGGTAGCCGCCGATCTGGGGCTCACCGGCTTGCTCCACGCCGACGGTCTGGTGGACAGCGCCGACGGCCTGCTGCCTCCGCTCCCCCGGGGTCGTCGCCTGGAGGTGATGGCCACTCCTGACGTCGGAGCTTTTGGGGTGGCGACGGCTGTGGCGGTGCTGCTGCTGCGGTGGGCGGCCCTGGCGTCGACGACTCCTGACCCCCTGCTCTTGGCTGCGCTGTGGTGTGCCTCCCGGACGGCGATGGTGATCACCGCCGGCGTCCTTCCCTACGTCCGCTCCGGCGGCCTGGCCGCGCCCTTTGTCGGCGGGCGCTGGGTCGTGACCGGCACAGCCGGGGCCCTGGCCACCCTCGCCCTGGGGGTCTGGTGGCGGCCGCTTGCAGGGCCGGCGGCGGTGGCAGCGGCAGGGGCCGGCGCGGCGGTGGTTGCCGTAGTCGCCCGGCGGCGGATCGGCGGTTTCACCGGGGACGTCCTCGGCGCCGGTGGCATGGTGGCAGAGACGTTGGGTCTGGTAGTTGCGGCGGCCCGCTGGTGAGATTTGCGAGCAGGCTACGGGCGTCGGGCCTAGGCCTCCTGGCTGACATGGTGCTCGGGGAGCCTCCCCTGCAACCTCACCCGGTGAAGGCGTTCGGGTCTGTCATGCGGCGCCTGGAGGCGCGCCTGTACCGCGACCGGCGGGACGCCGGCGTGGCCCACGCTGCGCTCGGCATTGCCGCCGGGGCCGGCGCCGGGGCGGCCCTCGGCTCGACCTCGGTGGCCACCTACCTCGCCGTGGGCGGCCGAGCCCTCAACGGGGCGGCGACCCACGTTGGAGCCGCCCTTTCGAGGGGTGACCTCGAGCTCGCTCGAGCGTTGCTGCCTGCCCTGGTTGGCCGGGACCCGGACGGCCTGGACGAGAAGGAGATCGCCCGGGCCGCCGTGGAGTCGGTGGCGGAGAACACGGTGGACGCGGTGGTTGCCCCTGTTCTGTGGGCGGCGGTAGCCGGCGCCCGCGGTGCGCTCGGTTACCGGGCGGCGAACACGCTCGATGCCATGGTGGGTCGTCGCTGTGCCCGGTACAGCCGCTATGGCTGGGCCAGCGCCCGCCTCGACGACGCCGCCGGCTACGTGCCGGCACGGGCCACCGCCGTCCTGGTGGCCCTGGTCCGACCGGGGACGGCTTCGGCGGTGTGGCGGGCCGTTCGGGCCGACGCCGCCCTTCATCCCTCGCCCAACGCCGGCGTGGCCGAGGCCGCCTTCGCCGGAGCCCTGGGGCTTCGCCTCGGAGGCGCCAACCGCTACGGCGGGACCGAGGAGCTGCGGCCCACGTTGGGGTCGGGCCGGCCGGCCGAGGCCGACGACATCACCCGGGCCACGCGGCTCTCGAGGGACGTGACTCTGGCGCTGGTCGGGTTACTGCTCTTGGCGGGCGGCCGCCGGGGCCCCCGGTGACCGCCGTGCCTGCCGCGGGCGTGCATGGCGGAGACGGCGTCCGGGTGGCAGAGGCTCTCGGCTTGGATCCGTCCGCCGTCCTCGACCTGTCGGCCAGCTTCAACCCCGTCGCCCCCGATCCCGGTGAGGTCGTGGCTGGACACGTCGACGCCATCGGCCGTTACCCGGCCGCGGGCCCCGCCACCGAGGCCCTGGCCGCGGCCATGGACGTGGACCCGGGACGACTCCTCCTGACCAATGGTGGAGCCGAGGCCATCGCGCTGGTGGCGACCGAGCTGGGGCCTGGCTGGGCCGACCCCTGCGAATTCGGACTGTACCGCCGCCATATTCCCCGGCTGGACCCCGGCGGTCCCTTGTTCCGGTCGAACCCCCACAACCCCACCGGCCGGCTGGCTCCACAGGCGGATCACGCCGAGGTGTGGGACGAGGCCTTCTACCCGCTGGCCACCGGGCGCTGGACGCGGGGTGACCAGGCGTTGGTGGTGGGCTCGCTCACCAAGCTCTTTGCCTGTCCCGGCCTGCGAGTTGGCTACGTGCTGGCACCTGAAACCGGGGGCGGGGCGGCTCTGATCGAGAAGCTCGCCCTTAGCCAGCCCCGGTGGTCGGTGAACGGCCTGGCCACAGCAGCGCTGCCCGAGCTGCTGGAAACCGCCGACCTGGCCACCTGGGCCGCCGCCGTGGCCGAGCTCCGGCAAGCCCTGGTGCAGCTCCTGCGCGCCCACGGACTCGATCCCCAGCCATCGGATGCCAACTACGTCCTCTGCGCCGGCGCGCCGGGGCTCCGGGAACGCCTCGCCCCACACGGCGTGCTCGTCCGCGACTGCACGTCGTTCGGCTTGCCCAGCTGCGTCCGGGTGGCCGTGCCCGACGTCGAGGGCTTGACACGCCTGGAGGAGGCCCTGGCCGCCTTGCGGGGATGGGAGGGGGCGGCGTGCGCGGCGGGTTGATGGTGTGCGGCACGGCCAGCGACGTGGGCAAGAGCCATGTGGTGACCGGGCTGTGCCGCTTGCTGGCACGAGGGGGCGTGAAGGCGGCGCCGTTCAAGGCTCAGAACATGGCTCTCAACTCCTTCGTCACCCCGTCGGGGCACGAGATCGGCCGGGCACAGGGAGCCCAGGCCCTGGCCTGCCGGGTGGAGCCCGAGGTGGCCATGAACCCGATCCTGCTCAAGCCCACGGGCGAGCGCACCAGCCAGGTGGTCGTCCTCGGCCGCCCCCTGGCCCATCTCACCGCGGCCGAGTACCACGAGCACAAGCCCCGGCTCTTCGCCACCGTCCTCGACTGCCTGGCCGACCTCAGGAGCCGCTTCGACGTGGTGATCGCAGAGGGGGCGGGCAATCCCGCCGAGATCAACCTGCTGGAACACGACATCGTCAACCTCCGCCTGGCGGACGAAGCAGGACTACCGGCGCTGGTGGTGGGCGACATCGACCGCGGCGGTGTGTTCGCCTCGCTTTACGGCACCGTCGAGCTGCTTCCCGCTGCCCTTCGGGCACGGGTGAAGGGCTTCGTGGTGAACAAGTTCCGGGGCGACCCCGCCCTCCTCGGTGCGGGCCTGGACGACCTCGAACGCCGCTGCGGCGTCCCCGCCTTGGGCGTACTTCCGTGGGTTCACGACGTGGCCCTGGACGCCGAGGACTCGCTGGCCCTGACCGGACGGCGGCCGCGAGCCGGGCGCAGAGCGGTGGCCGACGCCCTCGACGTGGCCGTGGTCATGCTGCCCCGCATGTCCAACTTCACCGACCTCGACGCCCTGGCCATCGAGCCGGGCGTCGGGCTCCGCCTCGTCAGCGATGCGGCATCGCTCGGGGACCCGGACCTTGTCGTGCTGCCCGGCACCAAGGCCACAGTGGCGGACCTCGAATGGTTGCGTGGACGGGGCCTCGACAGGGCCCTCGGCGAAGCCCGGCGGCGGGGCACGGTGGCGCTCGGCATCTGCGGCGGCTATCAGATACTCGGGCGGCGCATCCTCGACGATGTGGAGTCGGGACGGGGCAGGTCGAAAGGACTGGGATGGCTGGACGTGGACACGGCGTTCGGGCCCCGCAAATTGACCAGGCAGCGCCGGGGACGGGCCCTCGGCCAGCGCGTCACCGGTTATGAGATACATCACGGCGTAACGACCAGAGGCCAAGAGGACGCATGGGCAAGTCTCGACGACGTGTACGGGGACGAGGACGAAGGCGCCGGTGACATCGCCGGCGGGGGAGTGGTGGGGACGAACCTGCACGGACTGTTCGAGGAGGACGGCTTCAGGGCTGCCTTCCTGGCCGCGGTCGCCCGCCGTAGGAACACCGATTTCATACCCGCCGGCGTCTCCTTCGTCACCGCCCGCGAGGCCCAGTTCGACCGGCTGGCCGACCTGCTGGAGGCCCACCTCGACGTGGATGCCGTGTGCCACCTCATCGAGCAGGCAGGTTCACCCGCGCCGTGATTCTCGTCCTCACCAACGCAGACACCGAGATACTGGCTCTGCGCTCGGTGCTCGAGGGCCTGCCGTCGGGTTTTCCCGACGTGCGGGCCGCCAACCCCGCCCACCTCGACCAGGCGCCCTCGATCACCGCCGCCGAGGTGGTGCTGGTTCGCCTGCTCGGTGGGCGCCAGGCGTGGGCAGATCCGTTCGACGAGCTGCGTCGCCGGTGCATCGAGGCGGGCGTGCCGCTCCTTGCCTTCGGCGGCGAGGCCGCCCCCGACGCCGAGCTTACGGCGGCGTCGACCGTGCCCAGCGCCACCGTGGCCCAGGCCTTCGAGTACCTCCTCCACGGCGGTCTGGCCAACACCGAGCACCTGTTGCGCTTCGTGGCCGACACCGTCCTGGTGGGTGGGTTCGGGTTCGCCCCGCCCGTCGAGATCCCACCCGTCGGCGTGCTGGAGCGTCCGCAGGTGGTCGGCCGGCCCAGCGTGGGCATCGTCTTCTACCGCGCCCACGTGCTGTCGGGGAACACGCAGTTCGTCGACGACCTGGCGGCGGTCGTCGAGGAACGGGGCGCCAACGCCGTGCCCGTGTGGTGCTACTCACTGCGGCCCGACGCCTCCGGGCGCGTGCCCGCTCTGGAGATGCTGGCCGAGCGGGGAGTCGACTGCCTGGTCACCACCGTGCTGTCCATGGGATCCACCGCGGGTGACGATTGGGACGCCGCCCCTCTGGCCGCGCTGGACGTGCCCGTGTTGCAGGCCGTGGCCGCCACCCAGCCCTCGGCCGCTTGGGAGGCGAGCGACGGCGGGTTGTCCCCGATGGACGTGGCCATGGCGGTGGCCATCCCCGAGTTCGACGGGCGCATCGTGAGCGTGCCCTTCTCCTTCAAGGAAACCGTGGACGACGGCGACGAGCTGGGCTCCCCGGTCACGGCCTACCGCACGCGCCCCGACCGGGTGGCCAGGGTCGCCGGTCTGGCCGTGCGGCTGGCCTCGCTGCGACGGGTCCCGCCCGCCGAGCGGCGGGTGGCCGTGGTGCTCTCGGCGTACCCCACCAAGCGCAGCCGGCTCGGCAACGCCGTGGCCCTCGACACCCCGGCCAGCGTGGTCGAGCTGCTAAACGCCCTCGCTCGGGCCGGGTACCGCGTCGACCGCATCCCGCCCGACGGCGACACCCTGATGGGCGAACTGGCCGACTGGTACGACCCGGCCGAGCCGGGCGGCCTCGATCTCGGCGGCGTGTTCCTCGCCATCCAGCCGCCGCGGGGCTTCGGTGACAACCCGGTGGCCGTCTACCACTCGCCTGACTTTCCGCCGACGGAGGACTACCTGGCCTTCTACCGCTGGCTGGACGAGGAGTGGGGGGCGCACGCCGTGGTCCACGTGGGCAAGCACGGCACTCTGGAGTGGCTGCCGGGAAAGAGTGTGGGGCTGTCCTCGGAGTGCTACCCCGACGTCGCCCTCGGGGACCTTCCCCTCATATATCCCTTCGTCGTGAACGACCCCGGCGAGGGCACCCAAGCCAAGCGCCGGGCCCATGCCGTGATCGTCGACCATCTGCTGCCGCCCATGACCCGTGCCGACACCTACGACGACCTGGCTCGGCTGGAGTCGCTCCTCGACGAGCACGCCCGGGCAGCTTCTGTCGACCCGGCCAAGCTGCCTGCGGTGCGGGCCAAGGTATGGGACCTGTTGGTGGAGGCCGAGATCCACCGGGACCTGGGCGTGGCCGAGTCGCCCGAGGGCGCCGAGTTCGACGACCTGGTGATCCACGTGGACGGGTACCTGTGCGAGCTGAAGGACGCCCAGATCAGAGGTGGGCTGCACGTGCTGGGCCGCCCTCCCGAGGCCGAGGCGGAGCTCGACCTGGTGCTGGCCCTGACCCGGCTGCCCCAGGGTCCGGTCCCGTCGCTGCGAGCCGGACTGGGCGCCGATGCGTCCCGCGCCGAGGTGGACTCCGCCGAGGCGGCCAACCGGCGCTGCCTGGCCGCGCTCCAGGAGCTGGGGTGGTCCTACGACGGTGAGGACCCCACCCTGCGGTGGGTGTGCGATCGCCTGGTTCCGAGCCTGGGGCGAACCCCTGACGAGGTGGCAAACGTGCTGGGCGCCCTCGACGGTCGCCACGTGCCGGCCGGGCCCAGTGGCGCGCCCACCCGGGGGATGGCCCACGTGCTGCCCACGGGCCGCAACTTCTACTCGGTGGACCCCAAGGCGGTGCCGTCACCGTTGGCGTACGAAGTGGGCACTGCCCTGGCCGACGCGCTCTTGGCCCGCCACCTGGCCGAGGAGGGGCGCTACCCGGAGACGGTGGGACTGGTGGCCTGGGGCACGGCAGCCATGCGCACCATGGGCGATGACGTGGCCGAGGCACTGGCCCTGGTGGGCGTGCGCCCCGTGTGGGTGGCCGAGTCGGGCCGGGTCACCGGAGTGGAGGCCATCCCGCTCACCGAGCTGAACCGGCCGCGCGTCGACGTCACCCTGCGCATCTCGGGTTTCTTCCGTGACGCCTTCCCGCACGTGGTGGCGCTCCTCGACGACGCCTTCTCGCTGGTGGCCGCCCTCGACGAGCTCCCGGAGGACAACCATGTCCGGGCCCATGGCGGCGACCCGCGCATCTTCGGGTCCAAGCCCGGCGCCTACGGCTCGGGGATCCTGGCCCTGCTCGAGTCCCGGGACTGGCGCACGGACGAGGATCTGGCCGCCGTGTACCAGGCGTGGAGCGGCTACGCCTACGGCCGGGGTGGGATGGGCGTTCCCGCCTTCGACGCCATGGCCCGGCGCTTCGCCGGTATCGAGGTGGCGGTGAAGAACCAGGACAACCGTGAGCACGACATCTTCGACTCCGACGACTACCTCCAGGACCACGGCGGCATGGTGGCCACCATCCGCTCCCTCACCGGTGCCCAGCCCAAGGCCTGGTTCGGCGACTCGGCCGACCCGTCCCGGCCCCGCGTCCGCAGCCTGGCCGAGGAGGCGGCCAGGGTGGTGCGCACTCGCGTCGTCAACCCCAAGTGGATTGCCGCCATGTGCCGCCACGGGTACAAGGGCGCCTTCGAGCTGGCTGCCACCGTGGACTACCTGTTCGGCTACGACGCCACCGCCCGGGTGGTGGAGGACTGGATGTACGAGCGCGTCACCGACTCCTACGTGGCCGATCCCCAGGTACGCAAGCTGTTCGAGCAGTCCAACCCCTGGGCCCTGCGCTCCATCGCCGAGCGCCTGCTGGAGGCCGACGAGCGGGGCTTTTGGGAAGCCTCGGACGGGGCCCTCGCCACATTGCGCTCGGCCCTCCTCGAGGCCGAGGGCTGGGAGGAGTCACGATGACGGCGACCTTGCCGTTCAGCGCCGTGGTGGGCCAGGACGACGTCAAGCTGGGGCTGCTGCTGTGCGCCGTCGATCCCCGCATCGGCGGGGTGTTGCTACGGGGCCAGAAGGGCAGCGCCAAGTCCACCCTGGCGCGCGCCGTCGCCGCCCTGATGCCGGGTGAAGCGCCGTTCGTGGAGCTGCCGGTAGGTGCCACCGAGGACCGTCTCGTCGGGTCCATCGATCTGCAGGCCGCGCTCAGCGAGGGTCGACGCAGCTTCCATCCGGGGCTGCTGGCCGCGGCGCATGGCGGCGTCCTCTACGTGGACGAGGTCAACCTCCTGCCCGATCACCTGGTGGACGTGCTACTCGACGTGGCCGCCAGCGGCGTGAACCGCGTGGAGCGGGACGGAATCTCCGAGGCCCACCCGAGCCGCTTCGTGCTGGCCGGGTCGATGAACCCGGAGGAGGGAGAGCTGCGCCCCCAGCTGCTCGACCGCTTCGGACTGGCGCTCGAGGTCGCCGCCAGCACCGACGCCGCCGAGCGGGCCGAGGCGGTACGCCGGCGACTGGCATTCGATGCCGACCCTTCGAGGGTGAGTCACCAGTGGGCACCGGAGGAGCAAGGGCTCCGGGAGAGGTTGGCGGCAGCCAGGCCGGCGTCGGTCGACCCGGGCCTGGTGGAGACGATCAGCGCCCTGTGCGCGTCGGTGGGCGCCGAAGGGCTGCGCGCCGACCTGGTGATCAACCGGGCGGCCGCCGCACTGGCCGGTTGGGAGGGACGTACGGAGACGACGGTCGACGACGTGCGGCGGGTGGCCCCACTGGCTCTCGCCCACCGGCGCCGGCGCTCGCCCTTCGAGGAGCCCGGCATCGGCGAGAACGAGATCGAGGACGCCCTCGGTTCTGGTCCCCAGGACGGCACGGAAACCATGTCGTTTCGGAAACCAGAAGAGAGCCGTGTAGCGAGACCCGATCCACCGGGTCCGGTGGTCGGACTGGACGGGGCGCAGGGCGATCCGCCGGCCGGGCACGCCGACGGCCGGCGGTCCACGGCTGAGGGCCGGCGCGGTCGGCTGGTGGGTGACCGCGTGCCGGAAGGCCCGGTGGGCCCGGTGGCCATGGGCGCCACCGTGCGGGCGGTGGCGCACCGGGCAGCCAATCCGGCACGGAGCGGTGGCATGGCGGTGGAGGCGTCGGATCTCCGGGAGGCGGTGCGTGAGCAGCGGGTGGGAAACCTCATCGTGCTCGCCGTCGACGCCTCAGGCTCCATGGGCGCCGAGCGCAGGATGGAGGCCGTGAAGGGTGCGGTACTGGGCCTGCTGCTCGACGCCTACCAGCGTCGAGATCGTGTGGCCTTGGTCACGTTCCGGGGCGAGGGAGCCGAGGTGGCCCTCCGGCCCACCGGCAGCGTGGAAGTGGCCCGCGCCCGCTTGGAGCAGCTCCCCACCGGCGGGCGCACCCCGCTCGCCGCCGGGTTGAGCTCGGCGCTCGAGGTGGCGGCGGCCGCGTCCCCGGGAGGACACCACCCGCTGCTCGTGATGGTGTCCGACGGGCGGGCCACCGCCGGCCCCGAAGGGATCGATCCCGTGGAGGCCGCGGTCCGCGTCGCCGGCAGCATCCACCGCCAAGGGGTGGCGTCGGTGGTGATCGACGCCGAGACCGGGCCCACCCGCCTGGGTCTGGCCCGAACGCTGGCCGAGGCCATGGGCGGCCGGTACCTCACCCTCCCCGAGCTCACCGCCACCACTTTGGTCAGCGCCGTCCGCCGCGCCGCGGGCGCGTGAGCCCGGAGGCCACCGCCCACACAGGAGCGGGGACGGGGGCCGAAGCCGCCGCCGCGGCGAGGAGCCTGACCGACCGGCTGGCCAAGCCCCGGGGTGCGCTCGGGCGGCTGGAGGAGCTCGGCATCCGACTGGCCGACATGGCCGGTGCGTGCCCGCCGCCCGTGCCGGAGCCGGCGGTGGTGACCGTATTCGCCGCCGACCATGGCGTCGTGGCCGAGGGGGTGACCCCGTGGCCCCAGGAGGTGACGGCCCGGATGGTGGCTGTCCTCTGCGGCGGGGGAGCGGCCATCAACGTCCTGGCCAGGCACGCCGGTGCGGCGGTGAAGGTGGTCGATGTCGGGGTGGCCACCCCGATGCCGAGCGCGACCGGCCTGATCGACCGAAAGGTCCGTGCCGGGACGGCCAACCTGGCCCTGGAGGCGGCCATGACCGAGGAGGAGGCCCGGCGTGCCCTCGACGTGGGGGCCGAGGTGGCGTCCACGAGCGTTGGCGACGGGGCCCGGTGCCTGGTCACCGGTGAGATGGGCATCGGGAACACCACCGCAGCGGCGGCGCTGGTGGCTGCCTTGACCGGCCGTGCCCCGCTCGAGGTCACAGGGAGGGGCACGGGCATCGACGAAGCCACCTGGGCCCGCAAGGTGGGCGTCGTCGAACGCGCGCTGGGGCGCACCGGAGGCGACGCCCCTCCGCTCCGCCTCCTGGCCGGAGTCGGAGGCCTGGAGATCGCCGCCCTGGCCGGGTTCGTGGTTGGAGGAGCCGCGGCCCGGGTCCCGGTGCTGATCGACGGCCTCATCGCCGGCGCTGCTGCACTGGCGGCGGCGGCACTGGTTCCCGGGGTGGAGCGGTGGTGCGTGGCCGGCCACCGGTCACCGGAGCCGGGAGCGACGGTCGCCTTGGAGCACCTTTGCCTCGAACCGGTCCTCGACCTGGGCATGAGGCTCGGGGAGGGTACGGGGGCGGTACTGGCACTTCCCCTCCTTCAGGCCGCGGCCAAGGTCCTTCGGGAGATGGACAGCCTGGACTCGCTTCAATGGTCTGGCCACCCCCCGCAGGCGCCGCCATCCGGCAGGGTGTGAAGTGCGTGATGGGAGTCGACTGAGTGAACACGAGCCGGAGCGTCGTGGATCAGCTGTTGGTCGCCGGGCAAGGACAACGGGCTCGGCCTCGACACGAGCTACCCCATCGTCGTCACGACCACATCGGGGCCATGAGCGTGAGCTCGGAACCGGGCCGGACGACCTTCACGGTGCGCCTGCCGATCCATCCTCCCGGGAAGACATGACCGGCGTCCCCAACCAGCCGACGGCGAAAGCGGCCAAGAGCAACAGCCCACCGGCCAGGTACACGGCCCGCACGCCGACGGCGTCGGCCAGGAGGCCCCCCGCACCCAGGGACAGGAGCCGGGCGCCCTGCCACAGCACGTCGAACAGCGAGAACACACGGCCCCGCAGGTCCGGCGGCACCTCGTGCTGGAGCGTCGACTGGAAGGCCACCATCCCCGACGAGGTGCCCAGCCCATAGGCAGCCAGGGCGGGCGCGGCCACGAAGGGGCTGGCCACGGCGGCGAGGCACAGGTCCACCAGGCCGCGCAGACCGTAGGGGGCGAAAAGCCAGAAGCGGTCGGCCGGCCGGATGAAGCGCCGCAGACCGAGTGGGCCTGCCACCGCGCCCACGCCGATGGCGGCGAGCAGCAGCCCGAAGCCCGAAGGGCCGAGTCCCAGCCACTCTGAGGCCAGCACCACGAGAAGGGCACCGGTGGCACCTGCCGATGCCGCGGCGAGAATCTGGACTGCGGCCATCCGGGCCAGCAGGGGGTGGGTGCGCACGGCCCTCAGGCCTCCGGCGATGGCGGCCCAGGTCCTCAGCCGCACGGCGTCCGACGCCGGTGCCCGGCCGGCCCCGAGGCCTCGCAGCAAGAGGGCGGACACGACGAAGGAGACGGCGTTGAGGGCGAAGGCGGGGCCCACGCCGGCGGCGGCGATCACCAGGCCCGCCACCGGAGCCAGCACGACCTGGGCAGCCACAGCCACGGTCCAGAGCGCGGTGTTGGCGTCGACGAGCTCGTCGGCCTCGACGACATCAGGCACGAGTGACGAGGCGGCGGGGTTGAACAGCTGAGACCAGCTGGCAAGGCCGAAGGCCACGACGTAGGCGAGGACGACTGACCCGTGGGCCGCGGCCAGCAGCGCCGCCAGAGCGGCGCGGCCCAGGTCGGCGGCCACCATGAGCCGGCGCCGCGGGCGGCGGTCGACCAGCAGCCCAAGCGCCGGACCGAGGAGCAGCACTGGAAGCACCTCGAAGGCCACGGTGGCGGCGACCCCGATCCCCGAGCCGGTCAGGTCGAAGACCAGGATCACGAGGGCCACGGTGTTGAAGGCGTCACCGGCACGGGAGACGGCATGGGCCAGGAACAGCCGCCGGAAGTCCGCCCTCCGGCGGAGCATCCCGAGTAGCCGGGGCGGGCGCTGGCCTTGCGTCAGGGTCTGTTGGCCGTGTCCCGCTTGGCCCACCTGAGGTGCAGCGTGCGCCGCGGATGGGGTTCGAGCCACCAGAACACGAAACGGCTGACGACTTCGGCGACGATGACGGCCACCACCTGCAGACCGGCCCAGAGGGCCACGACCGGATAGCCACGGTCGGCGAGTGACGCGTGCTCCTCGCTGAAGCCCAGGAGCACGGCGATGATCAGCAGCGTGGCGCCGAGGGCCAACACGACCAGGGCGTCCACAGCGGCGATCCACATGTCCGCCCGCCGGACGGCCACACGCTCCTCGGATGCCAGCCGCCTGCCGGCGACCACGGCGTGGATGCAGCCGATCAGGGCGCTGGCCACCACCAGGTCGAGGCCCTGGGTGTCGCCGATGCCACCGCGATCGGCGGCCACCATGACGGCAACGGCGGGTCCCACGATCACCAGGAGGTCGAGGGCGCCGTAGATCGGGGGTGCCACCTGGTCGACGAGCTCTCGCTTCATCGGCCCTCTCTGGCCCTCAGCTCGAAGCGGTCGGCGACCTTGCCGTCGGCACGGATGCAGCTGGCCCCCAGGCGGTCGCCCTGCACGTCCACCACCATGAACTCGAGGATGGAATGGGCCTTGGCGGTGAAGGAGCTGCTCCCCACCGGCGTGGTCTTGCAGCCGCCGCCGCTGATCACGTAGGTCACTCCGGAGATGGGATGGGTGCGCTCGTAGTGATGGTCGTGTCCGGCAAGGACGAGGTCGACGTGGCGGCGGGCGACGATGGGCTCGAGCAGCTCTTGGGCGCCGGGCGTCGAACCGTGCCTTCCGGAGGAGTACGGCGGGTGGTGGAGGGCGACGATCTTCCACTGGTTGGTCGAGCTGGCCAGCGCGTCGTCGAGCCACTCCCGCTGGGCCGACGCGGCCGAGCCGAAGAGGCCGGGGCTGCTCGAGTCCAGGTAGAAGAAGTCGACGGGGCCATGGCTGGTCTTGTAGTAGAGCGACGGCGTTCCCAGGAGGCGCAGCTCGGCCTCGATCTCGGCCAGGCCCTCCTCGCTGTGGCCCAAGCCTTCGTCATGGTTGCCAATGGCCAGCTCGAAGCCAACCCCGGCGCCGATCAGCGGTGCGAAGGGGCGACCGAACACGTCGTCGAAGCGATCCTCGAGGTTGCCGTAGTAACAGATGTCCCCGAGCAGCGCGACCAGGCCGAACGGCGTGCGCTCATAGGTCTCGGCCATGCGAGAGGCCACGGCCATGGCCTGGCGTCCACCGCTGCCACAGTCACCGATGGCTGCAAATCGGAGAGTGTCCGCGGAGGTGGGCCACGACCTGGGCTCCAGGGACCTGACGGGAGCCTCACCGGGAACCACGTCCTCCCGCGTGAGGATGGGCCATACGTAGCCGCTCAGCCCGCGGCCGGCCACCACGGTGCCGGCAGCGCCGAGCCCGGCGGCGAGGAACTGGCGGCGGTTCATGTGCTCACCGCCCGGCGCTCCTGCCTGCTCGGCGGCCGAGCTCGACTCGTAGGAGCCAGGCGCCGGCGCCGACGGCGAGGGAGATTGCTCCGAGCACCACACCGGCGGTGGGCAGGGTGACGGCGAGCACGGCGCATGTGAGCACGCCGGCGGCGGCCATCAGACGCGGCCGGACGCCACGCTCGTCGGGCAGCGTCCACGCCGAGGCATTGGTGATGGCGTAGTAGGTGAGCACGGTGAAGGAGCTGAAGCCAATGGTGCTCCGCAGGTCGCCCACGACCACCAGCAGAGCGACGACCGCCGCCACCGCGAGCTCGGCGCGGTAGGGCACCCCGTGGCGGGGGTGGACGGCCTCCAGCCACGCCGGCAGGCGGCGGTCGGCGGCCATGGCGAAGACGGTTCGGCTCACCCCCGCTACCAGGGACAGCAGCACTCCGAGCGAGGCCACCGCCCCGCCCACCCGGACGGCGGGGGCGAGCCAGTCGAGCGAGCCGACGCGCGCCGCTGTGGCCAGCGGCGCGGTGGAGC
>JALYGF010000038.1 GCA_030777325.1 Actinomycetota bacterium
CCGAACGGCGTTCTACGCTGCCATGCATGACTGGCGACGACGAAGGCTCCCCTCCGACGGAACCACACGCGCCGACTGAGCCAGCGAGCGGCTTCTAGGGCCTCCCGCATCGCTGGGTCGATCTCGCCGGGCACTGCGAGCGACGCTAGCGGCCCCACGCTGATCGGCTGAAGGGAACGGGCATAGAGCGTTCCGTCGTCGTTCCATGGGTCAGGCTGAGCCATGGAGGTGGTGCCTCCCAGTGGCAGGGGCCCCCATGCCGAAGTCCCCACCACCGGGAGGCGTGCTGCTCGGCCAGGCGGGAGGAGGGCCGCCGGCGCGCAGCGGACTAGAGCCGGTCTCGGATGGCCTGCGTCTACCCCCGCCACCGCTGCTCACGGGCGACATTGGGAGCAGAGAGCGTGCTGGGGCTGTTAGCGCCGGCACCACCGGGGATGGTGTAGGACTCGCTCTCGGCGTCCGACTCCGGTGACCAGCCAATGAACCCGTAGGCCTCTCCGGTCGCTGGGCCGAGCGTTGCCGTGACGGTGCCCGCGGCGGAAGCGGCGGCGCTGAGGGTGGCGGCGGTGTCGCTCTGCACACTGGCGATGGTGGTGCCAGCGGGGATCCCTGCACCACTGATGGTTCGGCCAGCGTCCTCCTCGTGGAACGAGGCCGGCAGGGGCGGCGATGGCGGTGCTCGTGAGCGTGGTCGTCACACTCGGGACAGTTCGGCCCTCATTGCTGCGGCCAGTGACAGCAGGCATCAGTCTCTCCTCTCTTCGGTCCTTGTCTGAGCCATGACGGCCTTTCTGGTCGGAGCTCCGGTCGTGGAGCCCGAATCATCAGTCGGACGCAGGTCGGAACGCCCTTCCACTCGTTGGCCACCTAGCGCACCCCCGCCTTGACCATGCGGGCCAGCTCCCGGTTGTTGTCGCCCATCATCCGGTGCAGTTCCCGTCGCGAGGAGGCGCCGAGCTCGCCGTCGACGTTGAAGGCGTAGGTGGCGTGGATGGTTATCGAGGGGGCGAGGGACTGCTGGGATGCACTCGCCGAGACGGAGGCGGGCACTACCTGCTCAGGACGACCGGAGCTGTTGAGCGTGTAGCCCGGCAGCAGGGGACCACCGTTGTCCCTGATGTGGGGATTGAAGATCCCACCCCGGGCCATCGCCCAGTGGTTGTGGTCGAAGTGCATCGCCCGGGTGATGCCGGTGTAGTAGTGGGGCCGGCCGTTGCGGAGCTGAGTGGCTCCGGGAGCGGAGAAGATCAGCTCCTTGGTCTGCGGGCCGTAGTTCTCGGCGATCCATTTGTTCACGTCCATGCGCGGTGGAACGTCGACCGCACGTCCCATGCCGTGGTAGCTGCGGTTCCCAGTCGCAGTGATGGCGCCCGGCCGGAAGCCTGAGATCAGGGCCAAGCCGGGGAAACGGGACCGGAGGGCCGCCATCATGGCCTGGTAGCCAATGCCCGGACCGAGCTGCGGGGCCATGCGCTCTCGCGCCTCGACCAACTCCTTCACCGTGCCGTACCACGACTGCCAGGACTCGTTGCTCCGGGTGCTGATCGGAGGCCCGTGAGGAGACACCGGGGGGAGGGGGATCTGGCCCACGTTCTGAAAGCCACCCTCGGCGAAGTGCTCCACACCCAGGCGTCGGCCGGTCTCCTCCCAGATGTCGACCGAGCGTGATCGCTTGGCAGGCGACAGGGGGATGTACGCCTCCCCTCCCGTCTCCGGCTCGGCCCACACCCGCCAGTCACCGGCTCGGGCAATCTGTGCCTGGTGTGACTCCTTGAACCCGCCCATGCCGTAGAAGTCGACGAACCCGCCGTCTGCACGCGAGAAGGCGTTGCGGGCCGCCGTCGCTCCCCAACCACTCCCCCTGAGAGCGAGCAGCACAGGATGGACACCCTGCTCCAGGGCGATGCCATACCTGCCGGCGATGTCCCGCACCACCCCGACGCCGATGTTCAACTGCTCGGCGATGGCGTCGACGGTCCCCTTGGCTCCTCCCCGTGCGACGGCCTGGGCGATCTTCAGGGCCGTGTCGAGTTCGCCGATGAGCTGGCCGCCACCAAGGCGAGCGTTGTCCCGCAACGAGGCGGCCATGCGACGCACCTCGGCGTCGGTGCCGTTCGCCATGAGGGCCGTCAGCTCAACTCCACGATCGCCCATCTGAGCGAGGGCGAGGGCCACGTCTGCCCCGGCACGCTGGGAGACGGTGACGAGGTTGGTCTGCCAGTTGCGGACGTTGGTGTTCTGCTCCTCCAACGCCGCCGCGTACTCGCTCAGGTTCAACTTTACCCCGGAGACCATCCCCTCCCATTCGGTGACGCTCTTACCGGTCGCTTCGGCTTGGGCTTCGGCGAAGGCCTGGGCGCCGGCCTTCTTGTCGTCGAGGGCCTGGCCGAAAGCGTCGAGGGGGTTGAGCATCCCGCGTACGGCCTCACCGAGCAGCTTCTGGGTTTCCGACAGCTCCTCGGTCGCCTCCGTGGTCCCACGGGTGGCGGTGCTCAGCGTCTCCTGCTCGGTTGAAGCTGCCGCCAGCGCCGGCTGTACTTCGTCCAGCGCTCCGGTGAGGTCGATGCCATACCTCTTCGCGAGCTTCTCGGCCGCCGCCTCGGTGAGGCCCAGAGTCTCCGATGCCGCCCGGAGATTCTTGGAGGTCTCGGCCTCCTGACGGTTCAACTCCTCCTGCACACTGAGGCGACCCTCCATCGCCGCCTTGGTCTCGTAGAAGCCGGTGTTCACACCGGGGATCAGGTCCAGCCACCGCTTCATCTCCCGATGGGAGCCACGGAAGTACTCGACAGGCCCGCCGAGCTTCTTCCATGCCTCCTCGGACGCCTTCACCTCGTCGGTTGCAAGGCGTAGGCCCTCCCGCAGCCCGTCGATGGTCGACAGGTCGACATCCTCCAGCAGAGCTGCCGTGAACTCATCAGCCTTCGTCTTGGCGATGCCCATCTCCCGAGACATCAGCCCAAGTCCCACGATGGCGAGACCCGCCACACCGGCAATGCCCTTGATGTTGCGCCCCACGAACGCACCTGCCCCGCCCATGCCTTCGAGGGCGACCTTGGTCTCCCGGAATCGACCGAGCAGCGACCCGTACGTGCCGAACGCCAAGAGGCCCGCAGAGGAGAGGGCACCCACGCCCATGGTCGCCGCCTGGAGGCTGGAGGGCATCTCTGAGAACCCCGACACCACGTCCGTGGCGTTCTGCACCAACGCCCGCAGCACACCGTTGGCCTCGCTGCCGCCCTTGATGAGAGCGGTCTCGATGACACCGCCGAGCCCTTCAATGTCCCCAGAAAGGTTGTCCATCTGGGTTGCGGCCATGCGGGCGGCGGCGCCCTGGTCGAGGACAGCGAGGTTGTACTCCTTCATCTTCTTCTCGCCGGCCGAGAACAGCACGGAAGCCGCCCGCACGGCGTCGGAGCCGAAGATGGTGGCGAACGCAGCAGACCGCTGCTGGGTGGTGAGGTCTCCGAAAGAGTCCGTCAGCTCTCCGGCGAGGGCCTCCATGCCGATGAACTCGCCCTGCGCGTCGAAGGCGGAGAAGCCGAGCCGCTCCATCTCGCCGGCCGCCTCGGCCGACTGCGGGGTCAGCCTTTGCAACATGGTCTTCAGGGAGGTGCCGGCGTCGCTCCCAATGAGAGCGTTGTCGGCGAACAGAGCGAGGGTGGCGACCGTCTCCTCCATGGACAGCCCCACCTGCGAGGCGACGAGTCCGCCCTGGCGGAGGGCGTCCCCCAGCCCTTCCACGTCGGCGGCGCTCTTGTTGGCCGCGGCGGCAAGGACATCGGCGACCTTGCCCACCTCCCGCCCAGAGAGGCCGAAGATGTTCATCTGTTGGGCGCTGATCTCCGCCGCCTTGCCGAAGTCCAGCTGACCGGCAGAGGCGAGGGAGAGGGAGCCCATGAGGGCCCCGCCGAGGATGTCCGACACCGAGACGCCCGCCTTGACCAGCTCGGCCTCGGCTCGGGCGGCGTCGGAGGCGGAGACACCGGCCAGCTTCGTGCTGGCGCCGGCCTTGATCGCAGCGTCGGAGAGTCGCTGCATCTCCTCGGCAGACGAACCCGAGACCGCCGCTACGCCGGAGAGCTGCTTCTCGAAACTGGCGCTCGCACCGACCGCCTTGCCCAGTCCGAGAGCGATCGCCCCACCAGCGGCCAGCGAGGCGTAGCCGAGGGTCCTGAACGCCTCCTCGTTGCCCTTGGTCGTCCGCTTGAGCTGCTTGTCGAGGCCTTCGGTGGCGGCGGAGGCCTGTCCCAGACCACGCTGGTACTCGCCGACCTTCGCCGTGAGGCGGACTGAGACGGTGCGCTCTGCCATGGTCAGATGCCTCCGTACTGGGCGATGTGCTCAGCGAAGAGGCGACGGAGCTGGTTGAGGGCGCTTTGGGCCTGCTGCAACTCGACCTGGTGGCAACGGAGAGCTTCAATGGCACGGGCCCGCTCCCGCTCGGCTCTGCGCACCACGCCCTCGGCCACGACCACGTCCTTGACCAGCGCCGGCGTCTTGGCGGCAGCGTCGGCGGTCAACTGCTGGAGCAGCCCGGCTCGGGCCTGGCGAACCCGTACCTCGACGGCTGCGAGCTCGGCAGGAAGGGCCGCCCGGCGAGCCAGGAGCCCGGGAGCGTCCTTCGTGGTGCCACCGCTGAGGGCCCGGTCGGCGTGGGCGCCGACCTCCTTCTGCTCCCGAAGGAGCGCCCGCTGGTCGGCCAGGGCCTGCGCGACGCCGGCCTCGAGTTCCTCCAGGGAACCGGTCGGCAACACCTCGCCGGTCAGCCTCTCCACCGTCCGCTCAGCCATGGATCAGAGGCGCCCGTTGCTTGTGCAGGTGCTCGGCGAACATGCGCCGGAGCTCCTTCAGGGAGCTCTGCGCCTCCCGCAGCTCTTCGCGGTGGCGGGCTAGGGCGCCAACGGCACGCCCCTGCCGTTCCTGCGCCTCGCGCACGGCCTGGGCGGCGACCTCGACGGCTTCGACCAGGGCCGGCGTCTCCGCCTCCGCCTCGGCGGCCATCTGCTGGAGGAAGCCCGCCTTCACCCGGCGCATCCGCACGTCGGCGGCCACGTGCTCGAAGGGCAGCACGGCCTGCCGAGCCAGGAGCTTCGGCACGTCCTTCGTGTCGCCGCCGCTCACGGCCCGCTCCAGCTTGGCCTCGACCTCCTGCTGCTCCCGCTGCAGGGCCTGCTGCTTGCCATAGGCCTCCTCGAGGGCGGCTTCGAGCTCGTCCCTAGTCCCCGTGGGCAGGGCCATCAGCTCGTCCAGTTGGCGCCGCTTCGCCTGGAGGAGTGCTTCGACGGCGGCGGGCTGCTCGCGCCTCGTGATCTCCTGAGCGCGGCGGCGCAGCTCCTGCATCTCCTGGTCGAGGCGCTGCCAGGCGTCACCGTCGCCTCGGGCCTTGGCGTCGAACCGCTCCTCCTTCATCTCCAGCACCCGAGCCGGCAGCGTCACGTCGACCTCGAACTCCAGGGCGTCGACCCGGTCCTGGGCCTCCTTCACCTCGTCGTCGACGGTGGTAGGCGGGGCGGGGGGCGTGGCGGTCTCGGGCATGGGGGTCTCCTCGGTGGTGGGGGTCACGACGCCGCGGGCTCCGAGCACTGGAGGGAATCCACGAAGGCGCCGAGGTCGGCGGGGCGGACCCGAACGGAGCGGCCGAGATGCACCGTGGGAAGGCGGCCGTCCGACGTGTACCGCCGCACGGTGCTCTCGCTCACCTTGAGCCGGTCGGCGACTTCACCGAGCGTCAACAGCTGGGCCATGGACGCATCCTCTAACCCGTCCTCGTCCTCGGCCAGGAATGACTGCTCCTGACTGCTCCTGACAGAAACCGTGGCGGCGAGGAGCTGCGACAGGCCCTCAGGGAGGGCCAGGACCCCGTCGTCCCGAAGTCGGCGGCGGTAGCCCTCGATCGCCCGAGCGAGGTGGACCGCCGTGCGAGCGTCCAGGAGCACGATCATCAGCGCACGCCGGCTCGGAGCTTGAAGAAGGTGTGCTCCCGGGCCTTGTAGTCGTCGCCGTAGGCCTCGACCAGCGAGGCGTAGGTGGTCAAGTCTTCGCAGAGCACCAAGAGACCTTCAGCGACGGATCGCGCTGCATCCGGGCGGCGTCGGCGGAAGTCCTCCACGGCAGCGAGGTCAAGGGCCACCGCCTCGATCGCCTCGGCCACAGTGTTGCCCTCGCGGAGGCTCCAGGTGCGCTCCGTCAGGTCGTCATGATGAAGGGCCCCTCGTGGGGGATGGCCGGGCCAGCACAGCGGCGAGCCGTGCGTCTCCAGCCACTCGTCCCACGTTTTCACTCGGCAGGCTTCCCAGGCGGCCTGAGCCTCCCGCAGCGACTCCAGGAGCTCCACGCCGTCGAGATCCGAGTAGGTCCACCCGTCGCTGATGAGGAAGTCGGAGGGCGAGAAGCGCACTGCCGTACGGGCCGATCGACGCTTGCGGGCCACGGCTAGCCACCCCCCGCTGCGAGCGCGGGGTCTACTGCGGGCACCTCACGCATCCGGCGCTGCCAGTAGGCGCGCTTGGCCTCGACTCGTGAGCGGGCCCGGGCCCGCACCTCCCGGTCGTCCTCGAACATCGCCACCATCGCCGGGGCCCAGGGGTCAGCCCGCTCGGCAGCGGTCACCAGGCGGCGGCGCTGGCGGGCGTACACCTCGGCGAGGGCGTCGAGGTCGACATCGGGCGGGTCGCCACCATCCCACGGCAGTGGCTCCGCCCGGAGGCGCAGCGTCGAGGAGAGACGCCTCATGGCACCGGTCACCTCGCTGGCGGTGAGTACCTGTGGGGTCCGCTTCTTGCGAGTCATCACTGCACCGCCCGGATGCGAGGCGGGCGTGCCGACGGCGGCGACGAGGCGGGACCGTCGACCTCGAGGGCGAGTTCCCGGACGGCGCGCAGGAAGGCGATACGGCAGTCCCGCTCCACGGCGAGTAGCGGGTGGGCCTTGGACTGGCCGAAACGGTCGGTGATGGTCAGGCCCTCGGCGTCGATCTGCTCCCGGGCCTGCACGCCACGGTCCCAGGCCTCACAGGCGGAGGTCAGCGTGCGGTACTGCCACTCCTCCAGGTAGTGGCCTTCGGCAACGGTCTTCCACCACGCCTTGGTCTGCCGGGAGAGGTGCTTCGGGGGGTTCTTCATGGTCGGTTACCTCGGATTCCTGATTTCTTATCCAACCGGGTGCATGGGCGTGTCGACGAGACCACCCAGGCGGTCTTGTAGAGGAACGACTTGGGGGTCGATAGCCACCCCTTCATGTCGTTTCGCTCACTATCCGTCTCGCAGTAGGCGACCGAGACCTGACGGGTGCCGTCGTACGCCGGCCGCTGTTCGGGCCATCGTTGTTGTCGACAAAGCCAGCGAGCAGTGCCGTCGTACGCCGGCCGCTGTTCGCCCGAACTTCGCCCGAACTTCGCCCGACCTGCGGTGGTGTTGGGGTCCCTCGACGGCCCCGGCGTCGGCGTGGTGCGGGACAGCACACGCTGAGGCAGGCTCGACCCGAAGGCGTCTCCGCCTCGGCACGCTGCTGCTCGGTGCCCCGTCGCTGTCGGTGCTCGTGGTTCACCGGTTCGCCCATCCACCCGGTTGGCGTGCAGCGGTCTCACGGCGATGGCAGTCACCGCACAGTCCTCGGCCGTGCATCGGATCGTTCGGGTCAAGGCCTTGCGCTTCGAGCTCTCGACGACTCAGCGGGTAGTGGTCAGCCTCGGTAGCAGGTGCCTGGTGGCACAGGACGCACACGGGGTCACGGGCGAGGACTGTGCGGCGGCACCGCTGCCGATGCGCTTCGCCGTAGCCGCGCTGAGCTGAACTCCCTCGACGCTGGTCACTCTCCCGCCTCGCCTCTGCCCGATGGTGGGGACACCGACCCTGCCCGGGTGGGGCAGGGTCGGGGCAGCCTGGGATAGAGCAGGAGTGCGGTGACCTACGAGGCATGGCGTGCCATCCCCGACTCAATGTCCACGGCGGTCACCAGGCCGAGCGCTACGAGATGGGAGCACCGGCCCCTGGCGGCGCACGTGCAGTGCCATCCCGACAAGGGCGACCAGCCGCAGCGGTAGACGTGGCCGTCGCCCCGGGCGGTGGCGACCACGGCGTGGCGGTCCACGCGCTCGAGGATCACTCGTCCCTCCGTGAGGTAGCGCCGGCCCTTGAGTGCGGCGGACTCCCTCACGCCTTCGGCTCCTGCTTCGGGCGGTACAGGCCGCAGCCACGACAACGCTCGCCACGGTCGTCGAAGTAGGACCGCACGGCGGCGGGGTCGCAGCAACAGGCTGCGGGCCGGCTCATACCACGACCTCGCGGGCGGGTGATTGCTGCCCCTCCAGCACCGGCACGGCGTCCGTCACGCTGGCCCCCTCTAAAGAGGGGGGGCCAGAACGTGACGGAGGTGGTCCCGTGACGGCCGTGACGGCCGCCATGACGGTTCGACCAGCACCTTTGCCGTGAACGTGACGGGCGTGACGGCCGGCGTGGGGTATCCCGAGCCGTCACGCTCACCGTCACGGCCGTCACGGCGCCGTTTTTCATGGCTCGACCCCTTCGGGAACGCTGGCAACGGCGAAGTAGAGCGCCTCGGCCTGCCGGCCGGCGTCGTCCTTGCCGCCTCCACGCCGGTGGACGAGGCCCTCGGCGTGGAGCCTGGTCAGGCGCCGGCGGGCCCGCTCGATCTGGTTGCGGTCCGGTTCGGTGGTGCGGAATAGCACCATGGCTGCACCCGTGGCGCTCATACCTCGGCCGGCGCCGGCCACCGCCTGGAACAGGTCGGGCTGGCCCTCGTAGACCTCGGCCAGGCCGTCGACGTGGTTGATCCCGACCGTGAGCGGCCCGACGGGCTCCGCCGGCTGCTTGAGGTGGTGCAGCTCGAGGATCGGGTCGCCGGCGGCCCCCCACAGGATCACCACCGAGCCCGCGCCCGCGACCAGCCACGTCGAGCCGTAGACATCCTCCAGCGCCTTCGGCCGGCGGTTCTCGGCCGTGCCCTTGCGCTGGTGATGGTTGACGACGAGCTCGAGGCCGGCCGCCGTCACCTCTTGGAGAGCCAGGTTGACCTGGCCGCCGACCTCGTCAGAGCTGAGGCCCACCGCCACGTCCTTGAGGCTGTCGATGAAGGCACCGGCGCAGCCCAGCTCCTGCAGCCAGGTCGCCAGCCGCCACGGTTCCTTCGTCAGGGTGAAGGGCAGCGGGCCTTTCCAGATCAGCAGGCGCTCGTCGAGGATCTCCCGCTGGTCCTCGGTGACCATGCGCCGCATCGACCGCAGCGCTTGGCGAGGCCGGTCTGCGGCGATGTAGAGCCAGGGCCGGGGGTCGACGACGACGGGCAGCCCGAGCAGCTCCGGCACCGTCACACCGAGCCTGCCCAGGACGAGGCGCTGCCCGAGCGTCGTCTTGCCCACGCCGATGGGCCCGACGATGAACAGGCTCTCGCCCGTCGCCCACAGAGGCGACGAGTTGTGCCCCCACAGCGCTGTCTGTTGGGCGTCGTCGCCGAAGATGGCGGTTCCTGCGGGCACGATCCGGCGCTCGGTCGGCAGCTCGTGGACCTGACCCTGCACCTCGTCACCGACCACGTAGTCGTCGACGGCCGAGATCCGGAGGCGTCCACGGCCATTGCTCATCCGTCGAACTGCCGTGGCCGGGTCGAAGCACTCCTCGGCCGGCACGACGGGCGGATGATCGCTCATGCGACGACCTGCCGAGGCTGGCGGGCACCGGCGGATAGGCCCGACCGAATTGTGCGTTCGGCCTCCGTCTCGCTGAGCCCAGTCGACAATGCAGCACCGAGGAGGGCGGCGGAGACGGTGGTCTCGTCAAGCTGGCCGGACCCGACGAGGGTACCGAGCGAGAACGCTGCCCGGTTCAGGGCGTGGTTGCGTCCTCCCGGGGCCGTGCTTGCCACCTCTCGACACTCGTGCTCGAGGGCAGCTCCGGCGTAGGCGTTGAGGCCTCGGAGACGGACGGGTGGCCGAGGTAAGGGTGGGGGGGGACGGAGAAGAGCGATGAGCCATCCGGGCATTGGCGCCACGCGCTCTCGGTTGTGCCAGGTATAGACCCCACCCGAGACGTGATTCGACGGTGGTGCGACGACGAAGCCGCCGTCGCCACGGGAGTCGATGCCCGGCCCCAGCTTGCGGGCGCTATTCGGCATCGTCCCGCCCGGATGGGCGAAGTAGGCATGCCATCCGCCCGAGCCGGTACGTGCCCAGCGGGTGCTGGGGATCGGGCCGTGGTGGCGCTGGAGGTCCCGAAAGGTCTCGGTGCCCTCCTCCCCGTCGAGGTCGATCACCACGAGCCCAGCCGTCGCCCCCGTAGCGAGTCCCACGTTGGCGGCAGGCCACTGGCGCCACCAAGCGGTGACCGTCATGGGATCGGAGGTCGCGTCCTTCAGGCCGTTGCAGGTGAGCGGATGCTTGCCGGGCGAGCCGCAGACCCCACGTTGTCGGCAGGTGCAGTGGCCTCGCTCATCTAGCGAGTGCAGGGGCACCACGGGACGGCGGGCACGGGCGAATCTCAGGGCAGCCTCGGCGCTGGCGTTCACCGGAGGCCCTCCATGTCCCGGGCGACACGTCGCCGGGCTGCTTGGAGGTCGCCGTTGCTGGCAGCGATGGCCTTGGTCACGAGGTCGTCGAAGGCTCGACGGCCCATCCAGCCCGGCCGGCTCTTCGCCAGCTCGGCCCAGTCGACGGCCTCGTGGCGGGGTGCTGATGCTGGACCCGCAACACGCCAGAGCGTGGCTTTGCGTCCCGATGCAGTCTCGCCCAACCCATCAGCGACAACGAGGCTGGCCCGAGCCAACTCGCCTCGCCTCGGCCGCCAGGAGCTCGGGTCGATTCCGCTCATCTCGGAGCCACGCTGGTCAGAGATAGGACCGTTCTCCCGGATGCAGCGCAGTACCTCGGCGCGCTGCTTGGTGACCGTGAGCTTCTTCGCTTCGGCCGCGGCGACGCTGGTGGCGACAGGTTGGGCGGGGAGCGGCCGTTCCTCGCCAAAGAGATCCGGGGTGGTAGGCTCAGCCATAGCTGACTCCTTCGAGCCGCCCGGCCGATGAGTCCTCGACAGCACCCCCGGTTCGTCGGCCTCCGGGGGTGCTGTCGCGTTCAGGCATCACACCCGCTGGGCCGGCTGGTCGGCGTGAGCGTCCTCCCACTGAAGAACATCAGCCAGCCTCCAGCGCCGATATCGGCCAATCTTCAAAGACCGAGGGGCGGTGCCCTTGTAGAGCCACTGATGCACTGTCGCCTCGGGCACGTTGTACCTGGCCGCTAGGTCGCCGACCGACAGGAGCCGATCGCCCTCGGCATCAGGCTGATGTCTCGTATCGCTTCGCAGCGTCATGTTTTGAAACGTACAGTGTTGCGTGTCCTGTGTCGCTGCAAGTAGCCTCCGTGTAAGGAATCACTACACGGGGGGCCGCCAATGCCAGCGAAAGTGTCGACCGTCGGAGAGGTCCTCGGTAGACGGGTGCGGCTCTACAGGGAGAGCCTCGAGTGGAGGCAGGAGGACCTTGCCGCCGAGGCGTCAAAGCTGGGCCACCCCATGAACCGAGTCACCCTGTCGAACATTGAACGAGGAGGTACTCGGGCAGCGAACGTGTCGCTCGTCGACACCATGGTGCTTGCCGCCGCGCTCAACGTCCCGCCGCCGTTGCTGTTCCTCCCACTCGGCGAGGAAGACAGGGTGGCCATCACGCCGACAGTGAAGGTGCACCCGCATCTGGTCCTCGACTGGATCACAGGGGAAGGGCCCTTCGTCTACAGCAATCAGCAAGCACGAGACGTGAAGACTTGGCGAAAGCACTCCACGCCGATGTGGCTGTTCCAAGAACTACGCCGTTATCAGGACGCAGCACACGAGGCGGAGACCCGGCAGCGCCTTGAGAAGGGCCAACGCGCTGCCGTAGCGGCTGAGCGGTTCGACGGGGCCCTGCGTCAGCTCGAGCAGCACATCGTCTACATGAAGCGGGAGGGACTGCGGGTGCCGGAGATGCCTTCCAAGTGGACGGACCGAATGGAACAGCTGCGCGACAAGGAGGCACGCTGACATGGCCAGCATCACGAAGGTGCCCACCGGATGGCGGGCCCGATACCGGGCACCGGACGGGGGCAGCAGGTCCCGCACGTTCCCCCGGAAGGTCGACGCCGAGAGGTTCTTGATCACCGTCGAGGCCTCGAAGCTGACCGGGGCGTATGTCGACCCGTCCGCCGGCCGGCTGACCTTCGGCGCCTACGCCGAACAGTGGCGGGCGTCCCAGGTTCACCGACCCTCGACGGCCGCCCGGGTCGAGACGGTGTTGCGGTGCCACGTCCTCCCCCAGCTCGGCGCCCGTCCTGTCGGCGCCATCCGCACCAGCGAGCTACAGGCGTGGGTGAAGGGACGCTCCGAGATCCTGGCGCCGTCGACGCTGAGAACCCTGCACCAGACGGTCGTGGCCATCTTCTCGGCGGCCGTCGCCGACCGGCTCATCCCGGTCTCGCCGACCGTAGGGGTAAAGCTGCCCCGCGCCGAGCTCGACGAGGTGGTGCCCATGGCACCGGAGCAGGTGCGGGCCATGGCCGAGGCGGTGCCAGTCCGGTACCGGGCGCTCATCGTCGCCGGCGCCGCCACAGGGCTACGCCAGGGGGAGGCGCTCGGCCTCACCGTCGACCGGGTCGACTTCCTGCGCCGGACCATCCGGGTCGACCGCCAGCTCGTCACCGTCTCAGGCCAAGCGCCCTACCTGGCCCCGCCGAAGACGCCCTCGAGTACCCGCACCATCCCGGCACCGCAGGTGGCCCTCGACGCCCTTGCGGCCCACCTGGCGAGCTTCGAGCCGGGCCCCGCCGGGCTGGTGTTCACCGACGACGACGGGCAGGCCATCCGTCGGCCCCACATCGGCCACACCTGGCGGAAGGCGGCACGCCGGGCCGGCGTCGAGGGTCGGAGCTTCCACGACCTGCGCCACCTGTGCGCCTCGGTCCTGATCGCCCGGGGCGCGTCGGTCAAGTCGGTGCAGCGGTTCCTCGGTCACGCGTCGGCGAAGGTCACGCTCGACACCTACGCTCACCTCTGGCCCGACGACGAGGACCGCACCCGGGCAGCGCTCGACGACGTGCTCGGGCCTGCTGTGTCACCGGCGTGTCACGTCGACGCCCAGCCGGGCTAAAGGCGCAGGTCAGAGGCCTAGAGGCGGTCGCTGGGCCAGTTGGGCTGGAACATGTGCCACTGGTCCGGGGCCCGGCGGATGAGCACCTCGAGCTCATGCGCCAGCTCGGACGTGAGGCGGGCGACGTCGTGGCGCAACGAGCCCGAGCGGTCCAGGACGAGTGGCGGACGGATGAGGCCCATGTGGCCGTAGCGTCCCTCGAAGTACACCGCCGTGGGCAACACGGCGGCGCCGGCCCGCAGGGCCAGGGTGACCGGACCGGCGGGCAGGGTCGTACGCTCCCCGAAGAACTCCACCTCGACCCCGCTCCCGCCGACGTGGCGGTCGGCGAGGAGGGCTACGGCGCGATTGGCCCGCAGCGCCCGTAGCACCTCCGAGCCGGCGTCGGGCCCGAGCGGTACGACGGTGAGGCCTACCTCCGAACGCAGGGCGGTGAACCACTCCAGCAGGCCCGGAGGCTGCACCGGCTCCACCACCACGGTCAGCGGGTGTCCCTGGGTGGCCAGCCACGCCCCGCCGAAGTCCCACCCACCGAGGTGGGGGAGGGCGAGGATGGCACCCCTGCCGCGGGCCAGCGCCGCGTCCAGGTGCTCCAGGCCCTGGGCCCACATCCGCGCCCGGATCTCGGCCCTCGGCAGCGCCGGCAGCCGGAACGACTCGATCCAGTACCGGACGTAGGACTCGAAGGCCCGGCGCACCTCGGCCTGCAGCTCCGCACCGACCAGCCCCGGCCCGTGCACACGTCGCAGGTGGCTGGCGACCAGGCGGCGGCGGGCAGGCAAGGCCATCGTCAGCGCCGCTCCCAGGGGCCGCTCGGCAGCGGCCGTCACCCGCCCCGGCAGCGCCCGAACCACGGTGGAGGCCAGCCGGTAGGCGGGCAGCGACAGGACGTGACCGGCACGCTGCGAACGTGCCCTGACGGGTTCGGTCAAGCGTGCCGGGAGCAGGCTGGCAGGCTCAGTGCCGTGTCCGGTGACGTTCGCCCTGCCCACGGCGAGTCAGGGCCGCTGGTCGCAAGGACGCAGGACGAAGGCGCAGCCGTAGCTGCGTCGAGGACGAGGACGCCGCGAGCGGCGTTCCTGGCCGGCGTGGAAGGGCGCAAACGTTGCCGGTCACTGCACT
>JALYGF010000039.1 GCA_030777325.1 Actinomycetota bacterium
TGTTGAGTCAGCGGAGCACATGAGCACCCCCAACACAAGGAGCGGAGGGAGTGGGATTTGAACCCACGGTGACTTGCGCCACACACGCTCTCCAGGCGTGCCGATTCGGCCGCTCTCGCATCCCTCCCGGAACGAGAGAGGGTAATCTCTCCGGCCTTGGGGCCCGTCGTCCGTGAGACGGTTGGGTCCTGCGCAACGGGGTCCCGTGAATCGAGTCAGGGCCGGAAGGCAGCAGCTCTCAGCGGACGGCGCCGTGTGCCGCAGGTGAGCCTGACCGTCTCACGGACGACAGGCCCCCTCAGGGTCATGCATCGAGCCTGCGTAGGTCATGGGTCGCGGTCGACGGTCAGCCATAACCTTTGGGTGTGGTCCATGTTGCTGCCGATGGTCAGCCAGTCGTAGTGGGTGTCGACGGCAGACCGAGGAAATAGCCTCGGCGTGATGGCCGCCGAGGAGCAGTACCAGTCGCTCTACCGCCGCTTCCGGCCCCAGCGCTTCGACGAGCTCCGCGGCCAGGACCACGTCAGCCGAGCCCTGCGCAACGCCGTGGCCGAGGGCAAGGTCAGCCACGCCTACCTCTTCAGCGGACCACGCGGCACGGGCAAGACGTCCACCGCCCGCATCCTGGCCAAAGCCCTCAACTGTGCCGACCAGCGTGGCGGTGAGCCGTGCGGGACGTGTTCGTCCTGCATCGCCGTCCAGCAGGGCACGTCCCTAGACGTCCACGAGCTGGACGCCGCCTCCAACAACGGGGTGGACGCCATGCGCGACCTGGTGGCCCGAGCCTCGCTCGGCACACCCGGACGCTGGAAGGTCTACATCGTGGACGAGGTGCACATGCTCTCCACGGCAGCCTCGAACGCCCTGCTCAAGACCCTCGAGGAGCCGCCCGGCCACGTGGTGTTCGTCCTCGCCACCACCGATCCCCAGAAGGTGCTGCTCACGATCCGCAGCCGCACCCAGCACTACGAGTTCCGGCTGCTCACCGGTGAGGTGCTCTCCTCGTTGCTGGCCGACGTCAACGCCGCCGCCGGCCTCGGTGTGGCCCCCGAGGCCGTCGAGCTGGTGGTGCAGCGGGGCAAGGGCTCGGCCCGCGACGCCCTCTCGGCACTGGACCAGGTGGCCGCCGCCGGGGAGGTGGAGGACGGGCCGGCGGTGACCGACGAGCTGGTGGAGGCCCTGTGCGAGCGCGACGCCGGGCGGGCCCTGGTGGCTGTGGCCCAGGGCTGCGCCGCCGGTCGTGACGCTCTCCGCCTGGCCGGCGACCTCCTGGACCACCTGCGGAGCGCGTTCCTGGCCGTGATGGCGCCGGGGCTGGTGGGCTTGTCGGACACAGCAAGGGAACGGGTCGAGGCTCAGGGCCGCCGCCTGGGGGCGCCGGGGCTGGTCAGGGCCATGGAGGCGCTGGGGCAGGCGCAGGTCGACATGCGTGAGGCGCTGGATCCACGCATATGCCTGGAGACGGCGATGGTGCGACTGGCCCGCCCCGACGCCGACGTCTCCCCTGCCGCTCTCCTCGAGCGCGTCGAGCGCCTCGAGAAGCAGCTGCGAGGCCAGTCGGCCGAACCAGCACGGGATGCCGCTCGCCGGGCGGTGGACGCCGAGCCTCCTCCAGCGCCGCCGCCCGAGGCGGCCGCGCCTCCCCCTCCGCCCCGAAGCGTCCCTGCTCCCGCCCCACCCCCCCCGGTCCGTCCCGCTCCGCCCGCCGGTGCCACAGCAGCTCCCGTGCCGCCGGAGGGCTCCGCCTCCATGCCCTCGAGGGACGAGCTGACCCTCGCCTGGGGAGATGTCGTCCTCGCCTCGCTGTCGCCGAAGGCCAAGTCCCGGTTCGCGGCCGGCCGCTTCCTCGCCGTGGACGGCGAGAAGGCCGTCTTCGCCCTCCCCAACGAGATGCATCGCGACCGCTGCCAGGAAGTAAGGGCCGAGGTCGAAGCGGCCCTGTCCGCCCACTTCGGCAGACCAGTCGGGCTCCGGCTGGTGGTGGAGACGGCGGCGCAGGCCACTGCCGGCACAGCAGTGCAGGAGCACGAAGTCGACGACGAAGAGGACGGGCCGGCAGGTGAGCCGATCGACGACGCGGTCCCCCCGGTAGCCTCCTTCGAGGACCGGCTGATGCAGGCGTTCCCCGGTGCCGAGGAGGTCAAGTGACGGGTCCGTCGAGCATGAACGAGGGCTTCGACATGGAGGCCTTGATGCAGCAGGCCCAAGCCATGCAGAACCAGCTGGCCGAGGCGCAGGCCGCCGCCGCCGCGCAGGTGGTGGAGGGCCAAGCCGGCGGGGGGGTGGTGAAGGTGCGCCTCACCGGGGACATGGACTTCCAGTCGGTGAGCATCGACCCGGAGGCGGTGGACCCCGGGGACCTTTCCATGCTGGAGGACCTGGTCCTGGCGGCGTGCAACGACGCCGTGTCCCGGGCTCGAAGCCTCGGCCAGCAGGCCCTCGGTGGCCTCGACCTCGGCAGCCTCGGCCTGGGCGGTACAGGTCTGGGTGGTGCGGGCCTGGGCGGGCTCGATCCCGGGACACCCGACCCCGGGTCGCATTAGTTGTACGCCGGCGCCGTCCAAGACCTCATCGACGAGCTGGGCCGCCTGCCCGGCGTCGGGCCCAAGTCGGCGCAGCGCATCGCCTTCCACCTGCTCAAGCTGCCGGCCGAGGACGCCCTCCGGCTGGCGCGGGCGATCAGTGAGATGAAGGAGCGCATCTCCTTCTGCCGGCGTTGCTTCAATGTGGCCGAGGGCGAGGCGTGCGAGATCTGCCTCGACGACCGTAGGGACGCAGCCGTCGTGTGCGTGGTGGAGGAGCCACGGGACATCGTGGCGGTGGAGAAGACCCAGGAGTACCGAGGCCGCTACCACGTCCTGCAGGGGGCCATAAGCCCCATCGAGGGCATCGGCCCCGAGCAGCTGCGAGTCCGGGAGCTCCTGGCCCGGGTCCAGGCCGAGGGCATCACCGAGGTGATCCTCTGCACCAACCCGAACATCGAGGGAGAGGCCACCGCCATGTACCTGGCTCGGCTGCTGGCACCCGCCGGCCTGAAGGTCACCCGGATCGCGTCCGGCCTGCCTGTGGGGGGAGACCTGGAGTACGCCGACGAGCTGACCTTGGGCCGGGCGCTGCAGGGCCGCCGGGACGTGGAGGCCTGAGCTGTCGGATGGGCGGACCAGCGGTGCAGAATGCCAACCATGGATCGAGAGAGCAACAAGCACAGCCCGAGGGTCGACGAGGCGCTGGCCCACGACGTGGACTCCCTGCTCCACGGCTCCGCTGAGGAGTCGAGGGCGCAGGAGGGACGCCTTCAGGAGGATCCCGCCGTGGCGCCGGGGAGGCGCTTCGACGAGGCCATCCCCGGGATGGATCTCACCGATGCCGAAGTAGAGAAGCGGGCTGAGCTGTCCCGCCATCTCGCCGCAGCCCGCTTCCCTGCCGGTCGCGACGAGTTGCTCGCCGCCGCCCGGGACGACCACGCCCCGGACGACCTGATGCAGGCGCTGCACCAGCTTCCGGCCGACCAGGCCTTCGAGACCGTCCAGGCCGTCTGGCAGGCCCTGGGCGGCAACGTCGAGCCGCCTCACGCACATCACGACTGAGCCCGGCCGGCGATGACGGAGCCGGCGATGACGGAGCCGGGGGTGAGGATCCACCTCGTCGACGGCACCTACGAGCTGTTCCGTCACCACTACGGCGTGCCCGCCGCGGCCCGGGCCAAGGGGTCCGGCTCGGCTGCCACCAGGGGTGTGCTCGGTTTCGTGCTCGGTCTGATGGAGGCGGGCGCCACCCACGTTGGGGTGGCCACCGATCACGTGATCGAGTCCTTCCGCAACCGCCTCTGGCCGGGGTACAAGGACGGCAGCGGCCTCCCCGAGGATCTCCTCGGCCAGTTCCCGCTGGTGGAGGAGGCGCTCTCCGCCATGGGCGTGGTGGTGTGGCCCATGGTCGAGCTGGAAGCCGACGACGCCCTCGCTTCGGCCGCGGCCCTGAACATGGAGGACGGTGTGGTGGGGCAGGTGGTCATCCACACGCCGGACAAGGACCTGGCCCAGTGCGTGGTGGGTGACAGGGTGGTCCAGCACGACCAGCGCAAGGGAGTGACCACCGACGAGGCTGGCGTTGTTGCCCGTTTCGGGGTGACGCCTCCCTCGGTTCCCGACTGGCTGGCCCTGGTCGGTGACTCGGCCGATGGGTTTCCCGGCGTCAAGGGCTGGGGCAAAGCCGCGGCTTCGGCCGTCCTGGCCCGCTACCACCACCTGGAGGACGTACCTCGACTCGGCGAGCGCTGGCAGGTGGACGTGCGAGGCGCCCGCTCCCTGGCCAACGCCCTGCACGAGCAGTGGGAGCTGGCGCTGTTGTTCCGCGACCTGGCGACGCTGCGAGTGGACCGCTCGTTGCCGGCGACGGTGGAGGATCTCGCCTGGAAGGGCCCGACCGGAGGTTTCGCGGAGGTCTGTGAACGCCTTCGCGCCCCGCACCTGGCGGAGCGGGCCTCCGCGCTGGCGGTTGGGCCATAGGCGGCCTGGGAATCCCGACCACTGTTCCTCGCGGCTACGTCCTCCAGACAGCCGGCAGGGGCCGGCTGAGAGCCTCGGCCAGCAACTCCAGATAGTGGCGCCGGCTGACCTCCACCGCACCCAGGCTTGCCAGGTGGGGCGTGCACCACTGAACGTCGAGGAGGCTCGCCCCCCCGCTTCTCAGCAGCTCCACGAGGCCCACCAGGGCCACCTTGGAGGCGTCGCTGCGCCGGTGGAACATAGATTCGCCGGCGAACAGCCCGCCGATGGCCACTCCGTAGAGCCCGCCTGCGAGCGAACCGTCGTCCTTGGACCATGCCTCCACGCTGTGGACCCAGCCCAGGCGGTGCAGCGCCAAGTAGGCCTCACGGATCTCGGGAGAGATCCATCCGTGGGCCCGTCCGGGGTCGGCGCAGGCGTCGATGACCTCCTCGAAGGCGGTGTCAACGGCTATGGCGAAGCGCCGGCAGGACTTGCGCAGCGAGCGGCTCACGTACAGCTCGGCGAGCGGCACGATGCCGCGGGGATCCGGGGACCACCACCCGACCACGCCGCCGGCCTCGGCGCCTCCGAGGGGCATCGGGAACAAGCCGGACCGGTAGGCGGCGAGGATGGTGCCGGGGTCGAGGTCGGCACCGACGGCCACCAGCTCGTCGCCGGCCCGTGTGGGATCGGGGAAGGCCCACGAGGTGGGTGGCGGCTCGACCGGTCGGGTCGACGGCTCGAGCACGGAACGACCATAGGCAGGGTGGCCAGGGGACGACACCAGGGGGCTGCACCAGGTGAAGAACTAGCCTCCATCCCCGTGGCGGACCACGCGATGACACCGCACCGCGAGGGACTCGCAAGGCGAAGGGACGAGGCCCGCCACGCCGGCTCCGAGACGGCCGTCGAGCGCCAGCACGCCCGCGGCAAGATGACCGCCCGGGAGAGGATCGACTACCTGCTCGACGACGGGTCGTTCCGTGAGCTCGACATGTTGGCCCGCCACCGGTCACAGGGGATGGGTCTCGACGACCACCGCCCCTACACCGACGGCGTGGTCACCGGATTCGGCACCGTCGGCGGACGCAGCGTGTGCGTGTTCAGCCAGGACTTCACGGTCTACGGCGGCTCGCTGGGCGAGGTCTTCGCCGAGAAGGTGCACAAGGCCATGGACCTGGCGGTGTCCGCCGGCGTACCCATGATCGGCATCAACGACGGTGCCGGCGCCCGCATCCAGGAGGGTGTCGTCTCGCTCGACATGTACGGCAAGATCTTCCGCCGCAACGTGGCCGCATCCGGTGTCATCCCCCAGATCAGCGTGATCCTCGGCCCCTGCGCCGGGGGTGCCGTCTACAGCCCGGCCATGACCGACTTCGTCTTCATGGTCCAAGGCATATCCCACATGTTCATCACCGGCCCCGACGTCGTCCGGGCCGTCACCGGCGAGGACGTCACCCCCGAGGAGCTGGGCGGGGCCACCCCTCACTCCACCCGCTCCGGGCTGTGCACCTTCGTCAGCCCCGACGAGAAGACGTGCCTGGACGACGTGCGACGCCTCCTGGCTTACCTTCCCTCGAGCTGCGAGGAGCCGCCGCCCCATACATCGTTCCCGGCGGCGCCGTCCGGGCATGGGAACGGCTCTGTAGCCGAGCTGGTCGAGCTCCTGCCGGCTGGCCTGAACGACCCCTACGACGTGAGGACGGTCATCGAAGCCGTGGTCGACGGCGGCGAGCTGCTCGAGTGCTTTGCCGACTGGGCCCCCAACATCGTGTGCACGTTGGCCCGCCTCGATGGCCACCCGGTGGGCATCGTGGCCAACCAGCCCGGCGTCCTGGCCGGGGTGCTCGACGTCGACGCCTCGGAGAAGGCGGCCCGGTTCGTGCGCACGTGCGACGCCTTCCGGCTCCCGCTGGTGACGCTGGTGGACGTGCCCGGCTTCCTGCCCGGCACCGACCAGGAGCACGGTGGCGTCATCCGGCACGGCGCCAAGCTGCTGTACGCCTTCTGCGAGGCCACCGTGCCTCGAATCCAGGTGATCACCCGGAAGGCCTATGGGGGCGCCTACGTGGTCATGAACTCCAGAGCCATCGGGGCCGACCTGGCCTACGCCTGGCCCGCGGCCGAGGTGGCGGTCATGAGGCCCCAGGCGGCGGTCGAGGTCCTGCACCGCAGGGAGCTGGCCGAGGCTGTGGATCACGCCGCTCGCAGGGCCGAGCTGGCCAAGGAGTACGCCGAGATCCACGTGAACCCGTACCTGGCCGCCGAGCGCGGCTACGTCGACGACGTCATCGACCCGGCGGACACCCGCGAGGTGCTGGTCCGCGGCCTGGCCCTGCTCCGGTCCAAGCGGGCAGAGCCCCCTGCGAGGAAGCATGGCAACGTCCCCCTCTGAGCCAGCCTCCTCGCCAGTCGTGGTGGCCGAAGTACGGCCCCCGGCGTCACCCCAGGTTGTGGCGGCCATCGTCGCTTCCGTCGACGCCGTGTGGTCGGGGTCGTCGGCGACTCCGCAGGTGGAGATGCCCGCCGCCCAGCGGTCCTCGTGGCGCTTCTCGGGCCGGCGGTGGACCCGGCGCCGGCCGGCGCGCCGCGCGGGGGCCGGCTCCCGGCGGCCGTGGTGAGGTCGGTGCGGCAGGCCGGACCGTTGCCACAGACGGCACCGTTGCCGTTATCCCCCCTTGTGGACAACCTTGGGGAGAAGTCGGGGAACACGGTGGCCGTTGCCTGGACGCAGTGGTCTCATGTCGAGCTGGGCCGGCGGTGGCCCCCGGCGCCTTCGTACGAGCAGCCGCCTGAGCGGCGGCACGGCGCAGAGCCGACCGGCGAAGTTCCTCCCTTCGGGGGCCGAGTCCTGGAGATCACACCCGAGGGTGGGGCCGTCCTCGACGCCGTCGAGGACGGCTCGGTCGACACCATGGCGTCCACCTTCGTCCTGTGTCGTGTGCCTGACCTCCAGGCAACCCTCGCCCGGATTCGACGAGCGCTGGCCCCCGAAGGCGTTCTGCTCTTCCTCGAGCACGTCGGCGGCACGGGCTGGCGCCAGAGCGTCCAACGGGCGGTGACGCCGGCGTGGCAGCGGCTGGCGCCCGGCTGCCACCTCGAGCGCGACATCCCAGCTGCGATCCGGGCCGCGGGCATGGCCATCACCGACATCCAGCGTTTCTCGCTGCCGTGGGGTGCTCCGCTGATGGTCAAGGGTGTGCGGGGCACGGCCCGGCGCCGTGTGCAGAGGAAGGCGAACGATGGCTGAGCCGGGGACGCTGGCTCTCGTCGGTGGGGGGGAGTGGCAGGAGGGCTGCAGCTTCGACGCCGAGCTTCTGGAGGCCAGCGGTGGCGAGGAGGTCCTGGTCCTTCCCACAGGTGCCGCCTACGAGCACCCAGAACGGGCGGTGGCGAACGCGGTGGACTGGTTCGAGGGACTGGGGGCCCGGGTGCGCGGTCTCAACGTCCTCCTACGCAGCGATGCCGAGGATGAGAGCAACGTGGCTGCCGTGCGAGAGGCCCGTTTCGTCTACCTGAGTGGAGGCTCTCCGCTCCACCTGCGGTCGGTGCTCAAGGACTCCGCCGTGTGGGACGCCTTGGTGGCGTCGTGGCAGAACGGGGCGGTGGTGGCCGGCTCGTCGGCGGGGGCCATGGTGCTCACCGATCCCATGGTGGACCCTCGGGGCGGGGCCTTCACTGTCGGGCTGGGACTGGTGTCGCAGCTGGCCATCGTCCCCAACCACGACTCCTGGTCGCCGGAGAAGGCTCACCGCACCCTCGAGCTGGCCCCGGACGGGCTTCCCGTGGTGGGCATCGACGAGCGCACGGCGGTGATCCGCGCCAGGGACGGCAGCTGGCACTCCGCCGGAGCGGGTGAGGTGAAGGTGTTCGTGGACGGCACTGAAGCGAGCCTCGACGCCCTTCCGAGGTAGGGGTGCCGCCGGTGACGCCCGAAGAGCGCCCGGGCGCCCTGCTGCTCACGCCCGGTGCGGGCAGCGACAGCAACCATCCCTCCTTGATCGCCATCGAGGCGGCCGTCGCGCCCATGCCCGTGGCACGGGTCGACTTCCCCTATCGCCGAGCCGGCCGCAAGGCCCCCGACCGGGCACCCCGGTTGGTGGCCTGCATCGTCCAGGAGGCCACCGCCCTCGCCGCTCGGTCCCGGCTGCCCCCTGAGCGGGTCGTCCTGGGTGGGCGTTCCATGGGCGGGCGCATGTGTTCGATGGCGGTGGCCGAGGGGCTGCCGGCAGGCGGACTGGTGCTGATCTCCTATCCGCTCCACCCACCGGGACGCCCAGAGCGGATGCGGACGGAGCATTTCCCCACCGTCGACGTCCCCTGCCTGTTCACATCCGGGACCCGTGACGCCTTCGCCACGCCGGATGAGCTCGAAGCAGCCACCGCCCAGATCGCCGGTGCGGTGACACAGGTGTGGATCGAGGGGGCGGGCCACGGCCTCAAAGGCGCCGACGCCCTGGTTGCCACGTCGGTGGCGCAATGGCTCTCTGGAGCCATCGTCGACAAGGAATGACGCCCCCGTGGGGTTCGGCAGACTCCTCCCTCAGCCTGCGGCGCCGAGCCCGAAGCCGATGCCGCCGACCCGGCGCTTCTCGAAGCGGGCACAGTCTCGGGGGCACCCTCCGGCAACGTCAGCGTCCACGGCGCAGCGGGTGAGCACCAAGCCGTCCGGCGTCTCCCTGGTGGAGGCGTGTTCGCAGTCGGCGCGCACGGTGACGTCGGCCAGCAGCTGATCCAGGCCTGCGTCGGTGAGGTCAGGGATCGGCTGGTCGGCTTCGGCCTGGGCCTGCCGGTTCGCCCGCTGACGCTTGCGCTTGGCCTTGCTCACGGGCTCGATTGTGCCCGAGATCGAGGGAGCAGGGGCCACGCCGACTGCGGATCCGAACCCCGGCCCCTCACCCACCGAATCGGTAGGCAGGTCAGGGTCGGTCGGGACGACACGTCCGAGGTCAGGACTCGGTGATGGTCACCTTCAGCATCTTGTGCACCACCTTGGGCTCGCCCTCCATGCCCGGGGTGCCGTCGGCCTCGATCCTCTTGACCACGTCGAAGCCCTCCGTGACCATGCCGAACAGGCTGTACTGGGGCTGAAGGCCCATGCCCTGGGGGCCGGTGATGATGAAGAACTGGCTGCCACCGCTGTTCGGCTGGCCGGTGTTGGCCATGGCCAGCCCCCCTTCGGGGTAGGGGCCTGCGGCTGGGAACTCGTCGGGGATCGTGTAACCCAGCCCCCCGTTCCCGGTGCCCTTCTCGCCGTCGCCGCCCTGGACCACGAAGCCGGGGATCACCCTGTGGAAGGGGACGCAGTCGTAGAACTGGTTCCGGGCCAGGAAGACGAAGTTGTTGACCGTCTTCGGAGCCTTCTCGTCGTCGAGGCTCACGGTGAAGGTGCCGACGTCGGTCTGGACCGTGGCGCGGTATGTCTTGGCCTTGTCGATGGTCTCCGGTGGGGGGGCCGGGAAGGTGCTCTTGCCGGCGACAGGGGAGCAGTCCGGCCCCTCTGGTGCGGCATCCGGCTCCTCGTCGCGCTCACCCGTGCTGGCAAAGGCGCCGACCACCAGTCCCAGCACCAACAGGAGTGCCACGGCCGCCAGCGCCTTGCGCCGCTTCTGGGCCCGCCGCTGCTGGGCCTGGATGTAGGCGCGCCGTGCCTGCTGAGCCTGCTTCTGCCGCTGCCGCTTGTTGGTGGCCAAGTCGGCAAAGCTAGTGGGCCCGCGGATCGCGCCTGGCGTGCGTGGGCTCCGGTGAGGTCACCGCTACGCTCCCCCCGTGTCCCTGGTCGTCCAGAAGTTCGGCGGCACCTCCCTCGCCGACGCCGAGCGCATCCGCTCAGTGGCCGACCATGTGGCCCGCACTCGCCGGCAGGGTTGTGAAGTGCTGGTGGTGGTCAGCGCCATGGGCAGGGAGACCGACGAGCTGCTTCACCTGGCCGCGCAGGTCTCCAGTGTCCTGCCGGGGCGGGAGCTGGACATGCTCATCACCGCAGGCGAGCGCAAGGCAATGGCGCTGCTGTGCATGGCCCTCGCCGAGCTGGACTGCCCGTCCTCCTCCTTCACCGGGAGCCAGGCCGGCCTGATCACCGACACCCTCCACACCAGGGCGAAGATCCTCGAGGTGCGCAGCGAGCGCCTGCGCCAGGCGCTGGAGGCGGGCCGGGTCCCGGTGGTGGGCGGTGCCCAGGGCGTGTCGAGCGACCGCGACGTCACCTTTCTCGGCAGGGGCGGTTCCGACACCACGGCCGTGGCCTTGGCCCACACCCTCGGCGCCGACGTGTGCGAGCTGTACACGGACGTCCCGGGGGTCTTCACCGCCGACCCGAGGATCGAACCGTCGGCCCGGAAGCTGCGGGAGCTGTCGTTCGAGGAGATGCTGGAGATGTCGGCCAGCGGCTGCCCCAAGCCCGAAACCCGTTCTGTGGAGTTCGCCCGCAACCACGCCGTCCCGCTCCACGTCCGATCCAGCTTCACCTGGGAACCGGGAACGTGGGTGGTCTCCGCCGAGGAGGCCGAGAAGAGAAGAGCGGAGGAATCGTCCATGGAGCAAGCGATCATCTCGGCGGTGGTGCACGACACGTCGGAGGCCAAGGTGACGGTCACCCACGTCCCGGACCGGCCGGGCATCGCGGCCCGCCTCTTCCGGTCGCTGGCCGACGAGCACGTCAACGTCGGGATGATCGAGCAGAACGTGTCCATAGGCGGCACCACCGACATCTCCTTCACCGTGCCCAAGGCCTTCCTCGACGTGAGCCTTCAGGTCTGCCGGTCTCACGCCGACGAAATCGGGGCCAACGACGTCCTCGCCGACCGCGATATCGCCAACGTGTCCCTGATCGGTGCGGGAATGAAGACCCATCCCGGCATCGCCGCCACCATGTTCGAGACCCTGGCCCAAGAGGCCATCAACATCGAGATGATCTCGACCTCGCCCATTCGCATCTCCTGTGTCGTGCACAGCGACGACGTCGAGCGAGCCGTCCAGAGCCTCCATGCCGCCTTTGGCCTTTGACGTCCGCCCCAGCGCCACCCAAGGTCCTCCTCTGACACCCCATCGGACATGACCGCCGGCGCGCCTGCCCGGAGCCAGAGGACGGGTTGGCGCCGCCTGCTCAGGCCCGCCACCCTGGTGCTGCTAGCCGTGACCGTGTGGCTGGTGGTCGTGGCCCTGGTGCTGTTCTGGGCGCGCAACGACGCCACCAAGGGCCTGGCCATGGTGGAGGAGGCCCGAGCCCGGTCCTCGCCCGGCGACCTGCTGGAGGGCCGGGCCACGGAGCCGCTGACCAGGGCGAGGACGTCCTTCCGAAGCTCGAGCCGCCTGATGGGAAGCCCGGTCCTGGCACCGCTGCGGCTGCTGCCCGTGGTGGGCCGGCAGCTGCGGTCGGGTGAGGCGCTCACCCGGGCGGCAGCCGAGGTCAGCGGGATCGGCGTGGACGTGGTGGGCGAGGCCAAGCAGACCCTCGAAAAGCCGCATGCCTCCGGTCCGGAGCGGGTCGTGCTCATGCGTGACCTCTCCCGGTTGTCCGCCAGTGCCGAGGCCCGGCTGGGCTCCGTGAAGCTCGGGCCGGGGCGGGCACTGGTCGGACCTCTGGCGTCGAAGCGACGGGACCTGGAGCAGAAGCTGACGGATGCTCGTGTGGGCCTGCGGGACAGCGGCACCGCCCTGGAGGGGTTGGCCGCCATGCTGTCGGGCCCCCGGCGCTACCTCGTCCTGGCTGCCAACAACTCCGAGATGAGGGCAGGTTCGGGGATGTTCCTCAGCGCAGGAGAGCTGCAGACGGCCAACGGCGACTTCTCGCTGAGCGAGTTCCGCCCGACCTTCGACCTCATGCTGGGCCCGGAGGCCGCGCCGCCCATCGACGACCCGGACCTTGCCGCCCGGTGGGGGGACCTCATACCGAACCGGGAGTGGCGCAACCTCGGCCTCACCCCTCGCTTCCCGGCCAGCGCCGAGCTGGCGTCTCGGATGTGGACGGCGCGCGGTGGCCAACCGGTGGACGGCGTGCTTGCGCTCGACCCGATCACCCTGCAGGGCCTGTTGCGGGCCACCGGGCCGGTCACGGTGGGCGATCGAACGGTGACCGCCGACGACGTGGACGACCTCCTGCTCCACGACCAGTACGCCGGGGTTGCGGCCTCCGACAGCCAGACCGCCCGGCGAGAGCAGCTCGGGGTCATTGCCAAGAGATCGCTCGAGGCCCTCCAGCAGAGAGACTGGGACCTGGGCGGCCTGGCGTCGGGGTTGGCCGAGGCCGCTCGTGGCCGCCACCTCCTGGCCTGGTCGGCTCGGCCTGACGAGCAGAAGGCCTGGTCGGCGGCCAAGGTCGACGGGACCCTCGGCCCCAGGTCGCTGGCGGTATCGGTGCTCAACAGGGGCGCAAACAAGCTCGACCGGTTCTTGGACGTGGAATCCAAGCTGCGCTTCGAACGCAACGGCCGGTCCGTGAACGCCGTCCTCGATGTGCTGCTCCAGAACACCACGCCGGACGGCGAGGCGCCGTACGTGGCCGCTCCCTACCCGGGTCTGGGGGTCGCCTACGGGGACTACACGGGCATAGTGAGCGTCAACCTCCCGGCCAAGTCCGACGCGGTGACGGTAGAGGGGAGGGAGACCTTTGTCGCCGCCGGTCCAGACGGCCCCACGAAGGTCGTGGCCGTCCCCGTCACCGTCAAGAAGGGATCGGCTCAGGGCCTCACCTTCAGGTTCCGCCTCCCCGCCGATCACCCGTCGCTGCGGGTGGAGCCGTCCGCTCGCGTCCCCGCCATGCGCTGGACGGCTCCGGGGGCGTCCTTCGAGTCGGGGCCGGCACGAGAGATAGAGCTCTGAGCACCGGGGCGTGGAGAGTTCTCCTTCGCAATCAGTCGATCAGCCCGATCAGGTGGGGGCCGGCCACGAGGCCGCGGCGCGCGCACTGTGAGGACCCCCCTGACAGCACACTCGTCCATCGCATCCATTGTGCGCCGTGGCGGATGGCGAAGTGGTTTTGTATTCGGAGGCGACCGGGGCGCAAGAGGCAGCGCTCGAATAGGGACCGTCCCGCGCCGACGACGAGGTGCTGGTCAGCCCCGCCAGGCGTGCCAAGAGGTGCCGAGTGCGGGATCGGCCAGCCAGAGGGGCGCCACCCGCTCGGCGCGCGGCAGCAGCGAGACGTTTGCCTGGAAGCGGCCCCCCACCTCCCGGCGGGAAAGGTGGGACATCCCGTGGTGCATCCAGCAGAGGGCTGCCAAGGGGCCGACGGCATGAGCCGGAACGCCCAGCGTGCTCACCATGCGGCGCGTCCAGCCGAAGAGGATGGCTGAGGACGCCAGCTCGCCCCGGTAGAGGCGCGCCACGTAGCGATCCCACCCCGCGTCACCGGCGCCGTCGACCAGAGCCAGGGCGTCGGTGAGGAAATAGAAGAGGTCCCACAGCGGGAACCCGTGTGCGCGCGCCTTCTCCCAGTCGATGACCTGGAAGTCGCCGTCGCCCACCACCATGTTCCAACACCCGAGGTCGTTGTGCTGCAGCACGGCCGGGACGTCGGCCACCGCGTCCACGAGCTCGGGCGAGCAACCCCATTGGGGAAGGACTTCTTCAGTCAGCCGACGCCGCTCCACGTCGAGCAGCGCGCTCCGCGCACTGGTGAGGCCGGCAACGGTGAGGATCCAGGCCGCGATCTCGTCCACCACGGCGAGCTTGGTTCGACGTGGTTTCGGTGAAGCAAGGAAGTGGTCCAAGGGCACCCCCACGGCGGCCGTCTCCAGGGACGCGTTATAGCCGTCGACCTGGAAGCGTCCGAGCAAGCGAGGAGCGTGGGCGGCCGCCGTAAGACCGGCGCCCGCGATGAGACCGAGACCTCGTTCGTCTTCGACGAAGGGACGGTCGTAGCCCCGTACCCGGGAGAACTTGAGGACCCAGGCGGGGAAGCGAGAGCCGTTCGGGAAGACTTGGAAGGCGGCTCGGCTCAGGATGTCGCCGCCCCCGACGTTCAGCAGGAAGGGTGCATCGGGCGGGACACCGAGATCTCGGGCTGCCGCCATCAGGAAGGGCGGCGCCTGAGTCCGGACGCCCACCGTGACGGTCCTGTAGAGCGCGGCCGTCGCGCCGTGGCCCAGAATGGTGCCCGCGGCAAAGTTGCGGACTCGCTTCCAGGCGCGGTCACACGCCGCCCAGGACCGCATGGCGTAGCGCGCCACGTCGGGGCTCCCCACGGGTACCAGCACTCGCGGCTCTTCCAGAGAGGGGAGCGCCATCCAACTGCGGATGCGATACCCACCGGCCCTCAGGGTCCGCCGTCCGCTGGTGCCCTCGAGCACCACCATAGGGGCACCGAGCCGGGCAGCCTCCGCCGCCGCGACGGCGGGCGCCACCACGAGGTCGGGAGGCTCTCCTCCCACGGTGACCTGTGACCCCCAGTGGCCGATCGCCTCAGCCCAGGGTTCGGCACCGGGAAGGACGGTGATGGTGCCGGCTGATGCCGGGAGCAGGAACCGTGAGTCGGCGCGCCTCAGCGAACGGTTGTCGACACCGACGCCTGCCAGGGGCCGCGTGCCAGCTCGGGAACCGGGAGCCGTCGTGCCGGCTGCCGTATGGCGCTCATCGCTGAGCAACCTAACGTTCACGATTTCCCTCGTCGACACGGAGGGTTCTTCGGCACAATCGGGCGAGAACTGTGCGATGACGTACACGCCGGCCCGTCCGGGGCTCGCTACCCTCGCCCGGATGACCGGCGGGCCGCCTGACAAGCCTTCGCTGTCGGTCCTCCATGTGACGCAGCCCGGCGAGTACGGAGTGGTGACTGTGCTCGAGGGGCTGGTGGCAGACCAGGTCCGGCGGGGATGGCGGGTGGGAGTGGCGGGCCCTGCCCCGATCGCTCCCGCCCGTCACCTGCTGTGGAGAGCCGGGCGTGAGCCCGGACCGGCCGTCGTGGACGAGGTCCGCCGGCTGAGTGCCCTGGTGCGCGCCTTCGAGCCCGACGTCGTGCACCTCCACTCCTCCAAAGCGGGCTTGGCAGGCCGGCTGGTGGTCCGCGGCCGGCTCCCCACGATCCTGCAGCCGCACGCCTGGTCCTTCCTCGCCCTCACCGGTCCTTTGGCAGCCGCGTCGCTGGCGTGGGAGCGGATGGCGGTGCGGTGGGCCCACACCGTCCTCTGCTGCAGCGAGGCGGAGCGTCGGCGCGGCGTCGCCGCCGGCATCGTGGGCTCGTGGTGCGTGCTGCCCAACCCCGTCGACCTTCACCGCTTCCCCGCCGGCAGCGATGCCGATCGCCGGGCCGCGCGGGGCGAGCTCGGGCTCGGTGCCACTCCCCTGGCGGTCTGCGTGGGTCGGCTCAGCACCCAGAAGGGCCAGGACGTCCTGCTCGACGCCTGGCCACAGATCTTCCGAGAGGTCCCCTCCGCGGAGCTCGTACTGGTGGGAGACGGCCCGGCCAGAGGCACTCTGGAAGGGCGGGCACCAACCGGCGTGCGCTTCGTCGGCCGTCAGGAGAAGGTGACGGCATGGCTCCACGCCGCCGACGTCGTGGTCCAGCCCTCCCGGTACGAGGGTCTCTCCATGTCGGTCCTGGAGGCCATGGCGTCGGCTCGCAGCGTGGTGGCCTCGGACGTCGAAGGCATGGCTGAGGCACTGGGAGACGACGCCGGGACCATCGTGGCCGTCGAGGACGCCGCCGCCCTGGCGCGCGAGGTGTCGCGGCGCCTGGCGGATCCGGCCCGGGCCACGCGGGAGGGGCTGGCCGGCCGGGCCCGGGCCGAGCAGAACCACGACCTCACGAGGTGGGGCGAGGCGGTTGCCGAGCTCACCGCCGGCTTGAGAGGAGTGCACTCCAGCGGCCGGACGGGCGGGTCACGCCGGTACCATTGAGCGATGGAGCTCGGAATCGTCGGCGCCACGGGCATGGTGGGGTCCGTCCTCCGGAGGCTGCTGGTGGAGCGGCGGTTCCCGGCCGACCGAGTCAGGTTCTTCGCCTCCGCCCGCTCGGCAGGCCGGAGGATCGCCTGGGGGGACGGCGAGGCCGAGGTCGAGGACGCCGCCATGGTGGACTTCGCCGGGCTGAACCTCGTCATCTTCTCCGCCGGGGCAAGCGTGTCGCGGGAGCTGGCACCCAAGGTTGCCGAAGCAGGAGCGGTGGTCATCGACAACTCCTCGGCGTGGCGCATGGACCCGGAGGTCCCGCTGGTGGTGCCCGAGGTCAATGGCCATGCCCTCGCTTCGATCCCCAAGGGCATCGTCGCCAACCCCAACTGCACCACCATGGTCTGCATGCCACCGCTCCACGCCTTACACCAAGAGGCTGGGCTGCGGCGGGTGGTGGCGTCGACCTACCAGGCGGTGTCCGGTGCAGGCCACGCCGGCGTAACCGAGCTCGAGGACCAGGTGCGCAAGATCGGTGACCGTGCCGGTGACCTGGCCTGGGGAGAGGGGGTCGAGCAGCCCCCGCACGCCACCTTCGTGGCCCCTGTCGCCTACAACGTCATTCCCCTCGCCGGCAACCTGGTGGACACCGAGACGGACGAGGAGCACAAGTTCAGGCGGGAGAGCCGCAAGATCCTCGGCCTTGCCGATCTGGCGGTGTCCTGCACGTGCGTCCGGGTGCCTGTCTTCACCGGTCACTCGCTGAGCCTCAACCTCGAGTTCGAGCGTCCCCTCGCCGTCGAGCGGGCCCGTGAGGTGCTTTCCTCTTCGCCCGGGGTGACCATCGCCAACGTGCCCACCCCGCTGATGGCGGCGGGCAAGAACGACACGTTCGTCGGCCGCATAAGGCGCGACCCCGGCGCCGAGCACGGGCTGGCCCTATGGGTGTCGGGCGACAACCTGCGCAAGGGTGCGGCGCTCAACGCCGTGCAGATCGCCGAAGCGCTCAGCTGAGCGACCAGGCGGTCCGGCGATGAGACCAGACAGCGAGACCGACGACGCGCCATTTACGGAGGTGGCGGTCGAGGACGACGGTGGCTCGGGACTGCGCGGTGGCGTGGCGTCCGGCGTCCGCTGGGGCACGTTCGATCGCACGGTGCAGACGGTCCTGCGCGTGGCGACGACCGTGCTTCTCGCCCGCCTGGTGCCGCCCGAGGACTTCGGCCTCATAGCCATCGCGCTCGTGGTGGTGAACCTCGCCGCCCTGGTCTCCGGACTGGGCCTCGGGCCGGCACTCGTCCAGCGCACGGACCTTCGCCCGGAGCACGTCGGCGTGGCCTTCACCCTGAGCGCCGGCTTCGGGCTGGTCCTTGCCGTCCTGACGGCCCTGAGCGCGTTCCCTGCCGCCGCCTTCTTCGACCAGCCCTCGCTGCGCCGTGTCCTGCCGGTACTCGCAGTCATCTTCGTCTTCAAGGGAGTCGAGCTGACGCCCAATGACATGCTCACCCGGGAGATGCGGTTCCGTGGTTACTACGTCACGTCCACCATCGCCGTCACGGTGGCGAGCGCGGTCGGTGTGATCCTCGCCGTTGCCGGTTGGGGAATATGGGCCCTGGTCTTCCTGTCCGTCGTCGAGGCCGCCCTCGCTTCGATCCTCGCTTGGGTGGTCGCAATCCGGGCGGGCGTGTGGTCGCCGTCCGTCTCCATAGACCGCGCCGCCCTGCGGGACCTCCTTCCCTACAGCTCGTACGTGACCGTGAGCCTGCTCGTGGGATACGGCCAGAGCAACGCCGACAACCTCATCATCGGCAAGATCCTCGGAGCCCGGCCCCTGGGGTACTACAGCCTGGCGTACCGGGCCTTCCTCCTCCCCCTTCAGCGGTTCGGGGAGGTGATCAGTGACTCGGTCTTCCCCGCCCTATCGGCGGTGAAGGACGATCCGCCGCGCCTGCGGGCCGGATTCCTCCGTTCGACTCAGTACGTGGCCCTGGTGTTCTTCCCGCTGACGATCGGCATGGCGATCACCGCTCCACAGGCGATCCCGGTGGCCTTCGGACGCCAGTGGGCCCCTGCCGTGCACACGCTTCAGGTACTGGCGCTGACCGGACCGCTGATCAGCGTCAGCCGGCTCAAGGGTCCCCTTCTGATGGCCATCGGCCGGCCCAGCTGGGACCTCTGGCTCAACGCCTTCAGCTTCGCCCTCTTCCTCCCGGCCTTCCTCATCGGGGTCGAGCACGGCATCCTGGGTGTCGCCATCAGTTATGCCTTGGCCAGTGCGGTCGAGGCTCCCGTGGTCATGTTGGTAGTCAGCCGGGGAATCCAGGCGCGGCTCGGCGCCGTCCTCCGCCCACTGGTGCCGGTGGCGTCGGCTACGGCAGTGATGGCCGCCGGCACAGCCGGCGTGGGAGAGCTCCTGCAAGGCTCGGTGGCGCAGCCGCTGCAGCTGGTGGGGATGGTCCTCACCGGCGCTGCCCTATATCTTCTTTCCTTGCGGGTGTTCGCCCGTGAACTGTTGGCTGGGATGGTTCGAGAACTATTCCGGCGGGGACAGTAGGGGCCGCATGACGAACGAGACGCCGACGAGCGACGGCACGCCCGGGGGTTCGGACTCCCCGGGCCCCTCGGTCCCCTCGGGGGATCGGGGCGAAGAGCACATGCTGTCCGAGCTGGAGCTCCTCTGGGAGGACATGCACAAGGAGCTCGGCGCCGAGCGGGAGCGGCTCACGGCGGAGCTACACGACCGCATCGAAGCCGAGCGAGGAGCGCTCCTCGCAGACGCTCGCAAGGACTCGCTGGCGATGCGGGAGAGGCTCCTCGCCGAGCTGCGAAACGAGGTCGCCGCCGAGCAGAGCCGGCTTGAGGAGGTCGCCGCCGAGAGGAGGCGGCGGCTCTCGGAGGTGGAGGCGGAGCGCGAGAGGCTCGTGGCCGAGGCCACGCACGAGGCCGCCGCCGAGGCCCAACGGTTGGACGAGGCCACGGTCGCCCTGAGCCGCAGGCTGGACGAGATGGGCAAGGAGCTGGCCCTACGTCGAACGGAGCTCGAGGACGCCTCGATCGAGCGGGAGCAGGCCCTGGCCCGGCTGCAGGCCGAGGTCGCCGACCAGCGGGAGCGGCTCCTCTCGGACGTGTTGGCCGAGGCCGCCACGGAGCGCAGACGGCTCCTGCGCGACGTCGAAGAGGACGCCTTGGCCGAGCAGGCCCGCCTGGCCGAGGTGGCCGAGCAGAAGAGGATCGAGCTGGAGGGCGTCGACGCCGAGCTGGCCGAGCGCAACAGCCAGCTTGAGAACGCCGCGGCCGAGCGGGAGCAGGCCCTGGCCCAGCTACGCGACGAGCTTGGCGACCGGCGCGAGCAGCTCCTGTCGGACGTGGTGGATGAAGCTGCCGCCGAGCGGGAGCAACTGCTGCTGGAGGTGTGGGAGGAAGCGGCGGCGGAGCAGTCCCGCTTGGCCGGCATGATCGATCTGAAGAGGGCGGAGCTGGACCAGATCGACCAGGACGTGTCGGAGCGCCGGGCGCAGCTGCAGGACGAGCAACGTCGCGTGGACGACGCCGTGGCCGCCTCCACCCGCCGGTTGGAGGAGCTGGAAGAGGAGGCGGGAGGGCGTCAGCTCGAGTTGGAGAGGTCGTCCCTGGAACAGCACGAGCGGCTTCGTGAGCTCCGTGAAGAAGTCGCCGTCGAACAGGCACGGCTCGACGAGCTCGCCGCCGAACGCGCCCGGGCCCAGGAGCAGCGCGAGCAAGAGCTCGCTCGCTACGAACGGGAGATGGAGGAGCACCGCCGGCTGGTCGCCGAGAGGAAGGAGGAGCTCCTGGAGCAGGTTCACTACGAGGTGGCTGCCGAGCGCGAGCTCCTCCTGCGGGCCACGGAGACGGAGGCCGAGCAGACCAGGTTGGCCAGGATCGAGGAGACCCGTAGCCACGTTCGGGGGCTGGTGCAGGAGGCAGCCGACGACGTTGCGAAGATGCGGGCCCAGAGCGACGCGGAGCTGGCCGAAGCTCGCAGCGAGGTCGAGCAAGCTCGTAACGCCCTTCGCTCCGAGCGCATGCTTCTCCGCCAGCAGCTCACTCATCTCCTCGACCACGCACGCCGGCTGGAGATGGGCTCCGAGGCTCCCGGGCTGGACGCCGGTGACCGGGGCCAGGATCCTCTGGAGATCTCACCGGTCACTCCAGAAAGGACCGAGGGGCCAGGCCGGGTCGAGCAGTTGACGACGGGAGGGCCACCGAAGCTGATCGGGCGGCTCCTTCCTCCCACGGCCCGCCCGCCGAACGGGGCTGGGGGCGGCGTGATGGGCGAGCCGGTCGAGGCCACGGTGTCGGGCGGCACGGAGAGACCGGCCAACATGGAAAGCCCGGCCCAGATGGAGATGGCGGACGAGACGGAGATGCCCGGGGAGCCTGTCGACACGGCTGAGGCCGACCACGTCTCCGAAGCGGAGGCCTGAGCCGGATCGCCTCTGCGGCTGCTCGGGCTCTTCGGCGAATCGCTCCTGGCGTGCACATCCTCTGCATCTCCGACACCTATCCGTGGCCCGCCACGGACGGCTACCGCCAGCGCCTTTGGCAGCTGCTCCGCGGCTTAGGGGAGGCCGGCGACGTCGATCTCTTCGCAGTGGAGAGCGGTCGGGACGACGTGGCGGGGCCGACGCAGGCACCCTTCGCATCCCGAGCCTTCGTCAGCTCCAGGCCCCCGTTCGGCCGCGACGCCCGTAAGGTCCTCCGATGGCTGGTGAGCCCTCTTCCCAGAGCCGTGCTCTGGCACGAATGGGAGGGCGCCCGTGAAGACCTCCGGGCATGGGCCCAGCCGTCCTACGACCTGATCTGGTACAGCCACCTGGACTGTTACCTGGCGCTCGCCAAGACAGTGTCCGGGGCGGAGATCGTCGACCTCGACAACCTGGAGGACGAGAAGCTGCGGACCCTGCGCCGTGTCCGACGATCCGGACGAGCGGGCCGTCCGTCCGTGGACGCGCTGATCGGGCAGGGGTTCGACCTGGTGGACGAGTGGCGCTGGTCACGGCGGCAGCGAGCGGCCGCAGCCTCGGCCGGCCGGGTCGTGGTGTGCTCCGAGCTGGACCGCCGAAGGCTCGCTTCGCCCAACATCACCATCGTGCCCAACGGCTACGAGCTGGCCGGGCCGCCCCTGGGAAGCGTGCGCACATCGCCCTCGGGGCCCGTGCTCACCATGGTGGGCCTGATGACCTACGCCCCGAACCTCGACGCCGCCGAGCACTTCGCCCGTGACGTCCTCCCGATCGTGCGCCGCCAGGAGCCGGCTGCCGAGTTCCGCGTGGTGGGACGAGGAAGCCTCGATGGGAGCCCGCTTGCATCGCTGCCCGGAGTGGTGGTCCGAGGCCAGGTGGACGACATCGGTGACGAGCTGGCCCGAACCGATGTCGCCGTGGTCCCCATCCGCTTCGGAGGGGGCACGAGGATCAAGGTGCTGGAGGCCTTCGCCCACCGGATCCCGGTGGTAGCCAGCCGGACCGGAGCGGAGGGAATAGACGCCACCGACGGCGAGCACCTGCTGGTGTGCGACGACGGCGACGCCGAAGCCATGGCCCGGGGGTGCCTCCGCCTCGTGCAGGACGAGGCCTTCCGCCGCCGGCTCGTGGACGCCGCAGAGGCGCGGTACCAGGAGCGGTATCGCTGGGAGGTGATCCGCCCGCAGGTGGCCGCTTTGGCCCGTGCGGTGGCAGGCGGACAGAGCGTCAGGACGAGGTACGCATGAGGTCGCGGCGGACGCCGGCGAAGAGGGCCGGAGCCAACAGGCGGATGGCAACGAGGTAGACGGCTGCACCCGATCCGGCCATGAGAGCCAGGGTCGCAGCATCGGGCGTGGATTCCGGAAGGAGATGCCGGACCGCAGTGGCCGCCAACGCCATGACCGCCGTCCCCAGCACGAGGGGAACGAACGGACCGAGCTGGGACGCCATGTCGGTCTGGAGGATCCTCGCCCTCACCGTGAAGAGGAGGGGAAGAGTGCCGTACCCACTGATAAGCAGGCCCACGGCGACGCCTTCGACCCCGAACTGCACACCGATCAAGAAGGCAGGGAGGTAAAGGGCCAGCTCGACCAACGCCAGGCGAAGGCCCAGCCTTGGCCTTCCCACCCCTTCGTAGAGTGTGTTGTCGAGGCTGGTGATGCTGATGAAGGGGCCGGCCAGGGCGAGGAGCTGAACGACGGGCACCGCCGGTCGCCACTGCTCGCCGAAGGCCACCGGCACCAGCACAGGTGCCGTCACCGACAGGCCGATCGTCACCGGGAAGCAAACGAGGGCCACATAGCGGTTGGCTCGGACGAAACCGGTCCTCAGGCGTGCCAAGTCGTGTTGCACGGCAGCGAAGGCCGGGAACGCCGTGGAGCCGATCACCTTGGCGACCTTGGAGATCGGCATGAGCATGGTGCGATATGCGAGGGCGTAGTAGCCCAGAGCCGTCGGCCCGAGCGCCTTGCCCACGATGAGGTTGTCGCCGTTGCTTTGCCCGTAGGCGACCAGCCGCGCCCCGGTGACGTTGGCTCCGTAACCGATCAGGTCCCGGAAGGCAGCGGCGTCCATCGAGAGCGCCGGGCGCCAAACCCTGGCGCGCAGAGCGAACGTCCACGCCAGAGCGCTGGCGGTGACGGCCTCAGTGACGGCCATCCACACCAGGGCCCACACCCCGTGACCCAGCACGGCGAGGACGACGCCCACGACGGCCCCGGCGACAGCCGCGATCGTCGACGAGAGATAGAACTCCCGGAAGCGGAAGTCGCGGACCAGCATGTCGTTGGGCGTGCGTTCGATACCCGATGCCAGGAACACGACGGTCATGGCCAGCAGGAGAGGTACCAGGCGGCGCTGACCGAACAGGTGGCTGACCGGCTGAGCCGCAGCGGCCGTGAGCCCGGCGAGCACGACGCCGGTCACGGCGCTGGCGGTGAAGGCCACCGCCGTGTGCGCGGGGCGCAGGTCGGTCCTCTGCACGAGGGCCTCGCCCAACCCGAGCCCGGTCAGTACCGACAACAGGTTGACGACGACCCACACCATGCCCATCAGGCCCACGTCGCTGGGCGAGATCAGACGAGCCAGGGTCACCATCACGCCGAGACGGACGACGGCCTGGACCACCTGGTCCAAACCGCCCCAGCGGACACCCCTGGCGACGCGTGACCGCAGTGATGGCTCCACCTCTGCGTCGCCGGACGCCACCGTCGGGCGTCCCTCCGTCATCGTCGGGGCAGCCCCGCGTCCCCGACCGTCAGGAACCGGCCCTCCCGCTCCTTCCGTAGCCGGTCGGCCATGGCTGCCGGTGCTGCGGCTGACAGCAGGGCCTTCAGGCGGGTCCGTACCGGTTGGGCTGCCGACGTGACCAGGCGGATCGCCAGCCGGCGCACGTCCGCACGTCCCTCCATCAGAGCCTCCTTCAGGTCCTCGCGGGCCAAGCGGGCTTGCTCGGCCCGCAGCGACCGGTTCACCACGGCCGCTTCTTCCGGTTCGAGATCGGGCCGGGAGGCTGCCTTGGTCAGCGTCAGCACCCGTCCCCGCGACATCGCCGCCCGCTTGGCGCTCATGCTCGAGTCGTGCATCCGGTACTCGGCCAGGGGTTCGAGGACGGCACCCGCCTTGGAACCCTCGAAGATCATCCGGATCCACAGGTCCCAATCGGTCGTGTAGGGGATGGCCGGGTCGTACCCGCCGATGGCGAGGAACCGCTCCCGACGCACCGCAGCCAGGCCGAGGATGAAGTTGCGGCGGAGGATCGCCGTTCGCTGGTCGCCAGCCTCGAAGGTGTGGCCGCCGTGATAGCAGCGGCCGAGGACCTCCTCGCCTGCGGTGAGCAACGCGTCGGTGGTGAGGACGTCGAGGTCCGGCCGGGCCGCGGCCAGGCGCCCCATGGCGTCCAGCCGTCCCGGCAGGAAGACGTCGTCGGCATCGAGGACGGCGACGAAGTCGCCTCGCGCCGCCCCGGCGGCGGCGTTCTTGGCCGTCGCCTCGCCGCCGTGCTCTATGCGGATCAGCCGGACGTCGTCGCCGAACGGTCGCAGGGCGCCGGCCAGGTCGTCGGTCGAGCCGTCGTCGCACACGACGACCTCGAGCGGCGGTGGCTGCTGATCGAGGGCCGAACGCAGGGCATGGTGGATGAAGCCGGCCGCCTGCCAGGCGGCGACGATGACGGAGAAAGTCGGTACCGGCCCGGGCCCGACGGTGCTCCCACCGTCGGGCGGGGGCACCGAAACGTTGTCCATTGCAAGCAGGGTACGTGGGCTGGCGCGCGCTGCAAACGGCTCAGGACGCTCTCAGGCGGCTACCCACCTCCGCAGCTCGTGCTCGAGCTGGTCGGCGGTCCAGTCGTAGACCATGTGGCGGGGAAGGCGGAACCGGTCCGAGAAGCGGCCCACCAGTCCCCGTGTGTTCACCAAGGCCCGCGAGAACCCAGCTTTGCGCAAGGCCCTGACCGTCTGGCGGGTCAAGGAGGTGGCTGTCCCGTAGGGGTAGGCGAACGTCCGCACGGGCCGCCCGGTGGCCTGCTCCAACGCCTGCTGCGCTCCGCGCACCTCCTCGTTCTCCTGATCAGCGCCGACGGCGCTCATCATGGTGTGGGTCATCCCGTGGGACGCCACCTCGAACAGGCCGCCCTCGGTGAAGTTGCGAACCTCTTCCCGAGTGAGGAGCCGGTGGGCGTCGCAGGAGTTCGGAGGCGGAGGACCGACCTGAGCGGCGACCGAGCTCATCGACCTCGCGATGTCTGCGGCCGGTAGAACGCGAAGGCGGCGATTGAGCGCCTTGAGTGCTCGGTCACGCCCCTCGCGAGTGCGGATGTCGATGCTCAATGAACGGCCCCCGAGCTCGACGACGAGCCTGTCCGGCAAGGTCCTGGACCCGTCGTCGTCGAGCAGCTGGTGCTCGAGCCGGTCCCACCAGAACTCGCCAGGCTCATCGAGGATGCGGGCCACGACCGAGAACGTCGCCGGCATGCCGGCACCCCGCAGGATGCGAGCGGCGACGTGCCAGTTGTCGGCATAACCGTCGTCGAAGGTGACCGCCACGCGGAGGCCCCTTCCCCGGGCGGTTATGTCGGCCAAGGGCACCACGTCGGCCAGGGTCGCCAGCCGCTCGACTTGCTCGGCGAACCGCTGGGGGCTGACGCACTGCATGAGGGGGTCGCGTCCGGCGGCCACCCGGTGATAGGTGAGGATGAGCGACGCGGACGGGAGGACGCTCACTGCGGGGGCTTCGTGGCCGTCACGCAAGCCAGGATGGCATGGTTCGGGTCCACCAGCTCCAGCTCGTCCTCCCGGAGCTCCTCGGCGGCCACACCATGGAGGAAGGCGGTGGCGGCCAGCAGGTTGCCGAAGGTCGCCACCTCCAGGTCACCGGGGGGATCACAGGCCTGCTCCATCAAGTGCCGGAGCCCACTCGGGAGCCACCGCCAGCGGTCGGCGTCGCCGGCGTGGGAATCCACCCGCGAGACGGAGGGAACGGTCACGATGAGGGCGCCCCCGGGCGCCAGGCTCTGCCAGAGGTTGGCGATGGCCTCCCGCGGGTCGTCGACGAACTGGAGGGTCTGGGGCAGGATGGCGCAGTCGAAGCTCTCCCGGGGAAGGGAGCCCGGCTCGGCGAGGTCGGCGACGATGGTCGCCTCGTCGTTCCGCGGGTCTATGTCGACCAGGTCCACCGAGGTCACGTCGTGACCGAAGCGATCCGTGTAGGCGGGATCTCTGACCTCCAGCACGCGGCCGCGGATCACCGGCGACACCGACCGGAAGTGGCGCTCCAGGTAGAAGCGATCGACTGGTGTCCCCCGCTCGGCACCCCACCGCCCGCCGACCGGCTGCATCCGCCGCAGCGTCCCCCAGCGGACGGGTTTGAGGGCACGGCGGAGCCGGCGGCTGGAGAAGGGTGCCCCGAGCAAGCGGTGGACGAGGTCTTTGGCGGGTTCGGGCAGGCCGCGGGCGGTCCGGACCAGGTGTTTTCTCATGGACGCCACGCTCACCGTCCGTCGGGGGCGTAGGCGGCGCGCAGGGCGTCCAGCAGCTGTGGGGTGGTGACCCTTGCGTCGAAACGCTCCAGCACCCGGGCCCGGCCGGATTCCCCCATTCGCCGGCGGAGGTCGGCGTCGCCCAGAAGGGCCCTCACCGCCTCCGCGAAACCTCGCTCGTCCCCAGGTTCCACGAGCACGCCCGTCCTGGCGTCCTCGACGATCTCGGGAACGGCAGCCTGGCGCAGGGCAACCACGGGGACCGCCATGGCCATGGCCTCGATGATCGAGTAGCCGAACGGGTCCATCGGGCTGGGGAAGGCGTAGACCGCGGAGTCCGCCAGCAGCTCGAACACACGCCCATCCCCTGGTCGCACGTCACCGACCACCTCCACCCCAGGCTCGTGCGGCACGGGTTCGGGGGTGACCAACGTCAGGGTGCTGACGTCGCGCAGGTACCGGCGCCATAGGTCCAGCAGCCACCAGCCACCCTTTCGCTCCATTGACCTCCCGACGAAGGTGATGCGGGGCGTGCCATCACTCGCCGGTACCGCCGGCTGCGGTGGAACGCCGATGCCGAAGGGGATCACCCGGATCCGCTCATCTTTCACCCCGTAGTCGTCGACCAGGGAGGAGGCGGCCCATTGCGAATGAGCGACCACCAAGGTCGCGGCGCGGTACACCCGACTTTCCAGGGGCTTGGTGGCGGCGATCGTGAGGGGTGTGAACCGGGTCGGGTAGCGCTGCGGCAGCCGGTAGCCGTTCTGCTCGTTGGTGGCGTCGAGGGACACCACGGTGGGCTGGCGGGCCATGTGGCCGACGCTCAGCAGACCCACGTTGTGGGTGTACAGGTGCAGGACGTCCACTGGCTCGGTGAGGCCCCCCAGGTGGCGGCGGACCACGGCGCTGCGCGCCAGCTGGTCCCGTAGCGGATGGAAGTCGAGGTCCAGCCGGGCCAGGCCGGGAACGGGCGCAGCCACGAGCCTGCGTGCCAGGCGGGCCGGAGGGACCTCGAAGAGGCTGGCGTCTACGTCCGGGTGGGCACGGAGCGCCCTATGCAGATGCAGGTGGAGGGTGGCGTGACCGCCGACGTTCTCACTGACGAAGTGGACCCGCACACCGCGACGGTATTCGGGGCCGGTTGTGGCCGCTACCCTCGCCTTCGGTGCGGGTCCTGTTCGTGTCGAGCCTCTGGCCGCCCGCCATGAGAGGCGGAGCCGAGGCCTACGCCGCCAGGTTGGCCGCTGAGCTCCGTGCCGCCGGTCACCGGACGGGTGCTTTCACCCTGGGCATCGGCGGCCCCGACGTGGTGGGCCAGTCGCCGGCGTGGCCATACCGGTTGCACGAATCGGAGACGCAGCCCTCGTGGAAGCGAGCGGCCTTTCATGGGCGCGACCAGTTCGATCCGGTGGCCTCCTACCGGCTACGGCAGGCGATCGACCGCTTCCGCCCCGACGTGGTGCACTCCCACTCCGTGGCGGGTCTGTCGGCCGCGGCCCTGACCACCCCCTCGGCTCGGGGAGTGCCCCACGTCCACACGCTCCACGACTACTGGCTGCTTTGCCAGCGGACCAGCTTGGTTACCCGGGACGGGGTGGCGTGTGAGGTCCGCTGCCCGGGCTGCCGGGTGGTCTCCGGCCTGCGCCGGGCGATGACCGTGCGCCACCACCCCCCGGTCCTGATCGCTGTCTCGGAGGCCGTCGCCGACGAGCACCGCCGGGCGGGAGTCCCGGACCAGCGGCTGAGGGTCATCCACAATCCCGTCGAGCCCGCACGAGCCGCGGCTCGCAGGGCGCGGGAGGGGCGCCGGTCCGGCCCCACCCGGCTGGGATTCCTCGGTCAGCTCGTCGCCATCAAGGGCCTGGCCCTGCTGCTCGAGGCATTGCGCTCCCTCGAAGATGTGGAGCTGCTGGTGGCCGGTGACGGTCCTCTCCTGGCCGAGGTGGAGGCGACCCCGAGGGCGCGGGCCCTCGGCTGGGTGGACGACGACGGCAGGGAGCGCTTCTTCGACGAGATCGACTGCCTCGTGGTGCCCTCGGCCTGGAAGGACCCGGCCCCTCTCGTGGTCAACGAGGCGCGCAGCCGCGGCCTGCCGGTGATCGCCGCACGTATCGGTGGCCTTCCGGAGCTGGTTCCCGCCACGTGCCGGCCCCTCCTGTTCGAGCCCCACGACGCCTTCGACCTGGTGGCCAAGATCCGGATGTTCTCGGCCGCTCCCGACCGGTTCACACCAGGCCCCGAGCCGGCCGTGGCCGCCTGGCCGGAGCACATGGCGCAGGTCCTCGATGCCTACGCCGACGCGGGTACCGCCCCAGCGAGCCCGTGAGCGAACCACGGCTCGTCGCCGTCAACGCTCGGTTCGTTACCCAGGACGTGACCGGAGTCCAGCGCTACGCCCACGAGCTGGTGAGCCGCCTGGCCGCCACCGACGGGATCCGAGTGCTCCTCCTGGTGCCTCCGGACAGGGTCATCGAGCTGGCCCCTGGGGAGGAGACACCTCTGCACCCGGACGAGCGTTGGTGGGGCATGGGTGGGCACCGCTGGGAGCAGACCACCCTCCGTTCACTGTTCGGCCGCAGCGGGGCGCCGGTCCTGCTCAGCCCGGCCGGGTGGGGACCCCTGACCGTCCGGGGGCAGCTGCCGGTGATTCACGACATTCATCCCATTCTCCATCCCGAGTTCTTCGCCCGGAACTACGCCCGCTGGACCAAGCTGGCCACGCCGCTGCTGGTGCACGTGGCCCGGCGGGTGGCGGCGACGAGCGGCAGGGTCCGTGACCAGCTCGTCGAGCACCTGAGGGTGGACCCGGCCCGCATCGACCTCGTGTCCCCCGCCGTCGGCCCGCCGTTCACGGAGCGTCCCCTGGACGACGTAGATGCCCGTCCGGGCAATTACTGCCTCTTCGTGGGCGGGGACAAGACTCAGAAGAACCTCACCTTCTTGACCGCCTTCTGGCCCGACGTGCACCGAGAGCTCGGCCTGGAGCTATGGGTCACAGAGCGCGCCGTTCCCAGCCGGGTGATGACCGACCTGGGCAAGGTACCCGGGGTGGTTCGCCTGCGCGACCCCTCCGACGAGGAGCTCGTCGAGGCCTACGCCGGAGCCCTGTGCCTGCTGTGGCCCAGCATCGCCGAGGGCTTCGGGATCCCGCTCCTGGAGGCCATGGCGGTGGGCACCCCCTTCATCTCGGCTGACGTCGGTGCCGCTCGGGACCTGGCCCTCACGGACGAGCAGGTGCTCCCCCTCGAACCGCAGCCGTGGATCGACCGGCTGCGCCAGTGGCGGTCCCGTGACCTGGGCGGGCTTCGGCGTAGGAGCGCGGAGCAAGCTCGCCTGGCCACGTGGGAGCGCAGCGCCGACGCCCTGCGGTCGGCCCTCCGCCCGTTCCTCTGAGCCTGGCTCCCGGCCGGTCTCAGCGGACCAGCGTGACCTCAGCCTCCTGAGCGGAGCGGTAATAGGCTTGCAGGTTGGGCGGAGCGGTGCGGTTGACCACCACACCCAGGAGGTTGACGCCGGACTGCCGGAGGTTCTCCGTGACCCGGCGTATGTGCCGGCGCCGGGCTCGCCGCGAGTCGACCACCAAGATGACGGCGTCGCACCGGAGGCCGATGGCTACGGCATCGGTGAAAGGCCCGGTGGGCGGCGTGTCGATGATCACCGTCTCGGCCCACGACAGGGACTCCAGGAAGGTCCTGAACTCGTTGCTGACCAGCAAGCGGGCGGGGTCGGGGGTGGGGCCTCCCGCCGGAAGCACCTGCAGAGAGGGAACGTCATCCACGGGACGGGCACTCACGTCGTTGCCGGCCAGCATCTCCTTGAGGCCCGGAGACCGGGTGGTGCCGAGGCGCTCGTGCACCGCCGGCCGGCGCAGGTCCCCGTCGACGAGCACCACGGGAACGTCGAGGCGCCCGATGCTCTTGGCCAGGTTGACCGCCACGAACGTCTTTCCGACCCCGCTCTCGCCTCCGACCACGGCCACCGAGCGAAGGCGTTCGGGCTGCATGAACATGAGGTTGGTCCGCAGTGAGTTGAAGGCCTCGAGCATCTGCTCGTCGTCGCCCTGAGGGACCTCGGCGAGCACCGGCAGACCGATCTCCTCACTGATGGCGGTGGCCACGTCCTCCTCCCCGAAGCGGTCCCCGAGACGCACCAGGAGCACGGCCAGCTCGCTGTTCAGGATCAGCGCCACCAAGAACGCGAGGAGGGCATCCCGCTTCGGGCGAGGGGAGAGGGGCCCGCTGCCGGTATGGGCAGGAGCGACGACCGCCAGTCGATCCACCGGCCGCAGGCGCGTCTCGGCCGCGTTCTGCACCAGGGCCTGATACTGGAGCCGCAGGGTCTCGCGGCGCTGGTCGGTTGCGCCCAGCTCGTTGAGCCGGTTCTCCAGCTCGGCGATCTGTGCCTGGACGGGCTGGAGAAGGGCGGCGGTCTGCTGGCTCTGGCGGGTGGCGACTGTGTCGACGAGTGCCTGGCCCAATGCGTCGGCCAGTTGGGTGGCAGCTGCCGCCGTGGGCCCGGTGGTCGAGATGTCGATGTAGCCGGCTCGCTCCGACGAGGCCTCGACTCGTTGCTCGACGGTGGGCACGTCGAGAGGCGGCTGCATGGCGGCTCCGGCCCGGGCCAGGACCGGGCGGGTCGTGGCCAGCTCGGCGTAGCTCTTGCTGGTGAAGAGGGCGTCCTCCTCGGTGACGGTGTCCCCTTGCTGGCCCCGGCTGGAGACGACGTCGATGAGGGCGCTGGCCCCCCAGGTCTTCGGTTGGGTCGTCCGCCACCCGAACACCAGAAGGGCAACCGCCAGCGAGGCGCCGACGATGAACCATTTCCGCTGGTAGATGAGTCGGAGGTGTTCAGTGAGATCCATTGGCTCTTTCCGGTGCCCCTACCCGGACAGCTTGGCCCGTCCCGGGGGCCTCTGCCATGGTACGGGAGTGCTCACGGCTGCCGACGCGTCGCCGGCGTGGCGGACTCAGCCGGCGAGGGCCTCCTGGTAGACCGCAGCTGTGGAGTCCACCATGGATCGCATGGAGTAGCGCTTGCACACGCGCTCGTGGGCGGCGCGGCCCAACGCCATCCTTCTGTCGGGTGAGCGCACCAGCTCGTCGAGGGCCCGGGCCAGGGAGGCAACGTCGTTGGCGGGCACGGTCACGCCCGCGTCTCCCAGGACCTCGTGCACGTCGCCTACGTCAGTGGCCACGCACGGGAGCCCGGACATCATGCCTTCGAGGAGCGCGAAGGGAAGCCCTTCCCAGCGCGACGGCAGGCAGAAGATGTCGACCGTGGCGAGGAACTCGGCGGTATCTTCCACGAAGCCCATGAAGCGCACGGGTAGCCCCTCGGCCAAGCGCTCCAACCGGGCCAGCTCGACCCCCTCGCCGGCGACCACGACTTCAACGGTTCGCCCCATCCGAACCAGCTCGGCGACCGCTTGAAGCAGGAGGTCGATCCCCTTCTGCCCTGTCAGCCGGCCCATCGCTCCCACACGCACTGTGGCGGTCCTCTGCGCCCTGTCGACCATGTCCGCGGCGGGGATGCCGTTGGCGACGGTCTTCACCCTCGACTTCGGCACGCCCAGACCGTCGTGCAGATGGGTGGCGATCTCGGAGGACACGGCGATGACTCCCCGCACCCGGCGAAAGGCGGCGCCCAGCACCACCCCCTGCAGTCCCGGTAGGAGCGCGGTAGCGGTGTGAACAGTGGCGACCGCGGGTCGGCCGAGGAGGTGAGCGGCACCGAGTGCGTAGCGGTGGTTGGCGGCGTCGGCCATGTTCACGTGCACCAGTTCGGCTGCGGTCGAACGCAAGGCCCGAACCAGCTGTAGCTGGCCGGGGATGTCGAACTTGGTGCTCACCCTGGGAACGAGCACCAGGTCCGCGCCACGAGCTCTGGCGGCCTCCTCGAGCTGGCGGGGGACGGGTCTGGTGGCGAGGAGCGTGCACAGGTAGGTGTCGGGCAGGTGTTCGAGCAGGTGGGAGACGTACGCCTCCGCTCCCCCGTACGACCGAGCGTCGACGGTGAGCAGCAGCCGGGTGGTCGGAGGCGCCTGGGCTGCACCAGCTCCAAGTGAGGCTGGTCCGCTCGCGGCGGCCTGGTCCGGACGGCCGAGCGGTCGCTGCCTGCCAGTCACGGGTGCAGCTGCGGGGGAGGAGGCAAGGGCGGAGAGCAGGGAACGGTCCCGTACTTCCCCGCGTCGCGATGGGACTTGATCCATTCGACGAGCCTCGGGCCCAGCACGCTGGCTGCCACCAGCCGCCAGGCCTGGACCTCTGTGAGCACTCCGCGGTCCACCTCGGCAAGCTGGAGGAACGCTCGAACGGTCGGTACCAGCTCCCGCTGCGGGACCGTGCTGTTGCGCATGAGCTGGACGAGCTCTCGCCGCAACCCCGCGTCCACACTTCGGCGCAGGCCCGCCACGTCTTCGAGCCTTCCGCCGTGGACGTCGAGGAAGCGCCGTTTCAGGTCCTTCACTCCGGTGAGGGTGGTAACGCTGTGGTTGTAGCTGTCGCCTGCGGACTCGTCGAAGCTGGCCGAATGGCTGGCCGCGTGCACCCGGAAATCGGCCAGGGGACGTCTGAGGAAGGCGACGTCCCAGTCGAGGGCGATCCGCAGCCACATGCCGAAGTCGATGGCCGGGAACTCCTCTTGCATGTAGAGCTCGGGGTGGATGGCGGAGGCACGCATCAAAGCTGTCGAGGGGCAGACCCGGCAGGACCAGTACATCGACTGGCGGATGAACTCCGAGCCCGTCTCCACCGTGTCGGCGGTCAGCCCGTAAGTCCAATCGACGCCCGTGCTGAGAGGGTGGCCGCCGGGTCCGATCACGTCGAAGGCGCTGTGGACGAAGCCCACCCCGGGGTGGGCGTCGAGCACTTCGACGGCGGATGCCAGGTGGTCCTCGTGGAGTAGGTCGTCGTCAGGGAGTATGAGGGCGTACTCCGTCTCCACACTGCGCAGGCAGGAGTTGTGGTTCTCCAGGAGGCCTACGTTGTGGCTTTGCCGCCGGTAGCTGAGCCGGTTGTCGCAGAACGACTGCACGACCTCGGCCGTGTCGTCGGTGGATGCGTTGTCCGACACGACGAGGCGGAAGTTGGCGTAGGTCTGGGACAGGACCGTCTCTATCGTCCGCCGCAGCCACTGCGCCCGGTTGTAGGTGGGCACGAAGACGGTGACCCGAGGCGCGCCGGCAGTGGCAGGCCTCACGACGCGTCAGCGGGCGACAGGTGGATGCCCCGCCGCTCCGCCCACCGGGCGGTGTCGGACGCGATCTCCTGCCAGTCCACGCCCCCGGCGAGGTGCGGTTCCTCCATGTGCGTCGCCAGCGCGGGGACATCGGTCACCAGTAGCCGAGGACGGCGTCGATACCCGTAGGAGGCCAGGTTGAGGGCGGCCCGGCCGCCGACCCTGCCGGTCGTCGCCTTCAAGGGGAGCGAGGCGACTGGCTTGGGGAGCACCCACTCGGCCTCGTGCCAGCCGGCGCCGGACGACGTGGACAGGCAGGGTCCTGCCGGATCAGGCGTGGCGTAGAAGGCGAAGTAGTCCGCTTGGGGGAGGTCCCGAGAGGCCTCTGCGAGCCGGGCGAAGGCGTCGGGTCTGAACAGGTAGTCGTCCTCACAGAAGTAGGCGAGGTCCGAGCACGGCCACCGACGGGTCACGGGCAGGCTGATCGTCTCCCGGTACGAGCCCCTGAGATTGAGGCCGGTCCTGCGAGGACCTCACCTGCTCTACCCATCATCTCAAGGGTGCCACGCGGGGTCGAGCCGTCGTTCACGAAGACCACGCTCCCGACCTCGCCGCACCGGTCGACGGCTCGGATGAACGACGCCAAGGCAAGGCCCTTGGTGTAGAAGGCGGGACGGGGCTTGGTGTTCTCTCTTCCCGACGACCGGTAGACGATGTGGATGGCCAATGACGCCTCGATCACCCAGAGGCAGCCGCGACGCGGGTGCCCTCGGACCGGTAGCGCGCATGGTTCTCGATCGCCTCCCGGTAGACGGCCTCGCGTCGACGGGCCACCATCTCGGGGTCGAGCTCGCTCCGCACGCCGATGCGGCCCCGCTCGCCCGCCTCCGCAGCCACCTGTGGCGACTCGAGGAAGGGCTCCAGGGCATCGCCCAGTGCGGCCGGGTCTTCGGGCGGCACCACCGTTCCTGCACCCCACCGCTCGACCAGCGGGGCGATGCCGCCGGTGGAAGAGCACACCACCGGGCGTCCCGAGGCCATGGCCTCGACCGCCACCGTCGAGAAGTTCTCGTACCGGCTGGGGATGGCTACCACCCGGCTCCGGGCGTAGAGGTCGGCCATCGCGGCTTGGGGTACCGGGCCGAGGAACCGGCAGCGCGCCCCCACGGCGTCGGCCCGGGCGCCGAGCCATTCCTCGTAGGGCCGGCCACCGACCCGCCCCGACGAGGTTCCGGCGAAAAGGGCCTCGACCCCTTCGATCCCCCGAAGCCTGGGCAGTGCGTCGACGAGCACGTCCCCGCCTTTCCGCCACTCCTGGCGCCCCGCCGTCAAGACGACGGGGTCGGTGGACAGAGCCGAAGGGACCTCCGCCCATGGACCCCGAGGTGCGGGCGGGGGAATGACCTGCGGCTCCTTCCCTTCGAGCCAACCGAACTGGCGAAGGGTGTCGACGAGCAACTGCGAAGGTGAGGTCAGCACGTCTGCACGGTCCGACGAGAGGCGGTCGATGCGGTCGGCGAGGCGCCCGCGCAACGACAACGGCGGGCCCATCAGCCGCACGTCGAGCATCGTCGGGGTGTGCAGGTAGATCACCAGCGGAACCGAGCGGCGCATGGCGAACCAGAGGCCACGGGTCTCTCCGTCCTGGGTCTCCACCAGGTCGGGCTGCAAGTCCAGCCTGTGCATCCAGAAGGCGTACGACACGGCGAGGCTGGCCCGGATGGACAGGGAGTCCCTGGGGGCGTGGGCGCCGACCACCAGGCGCCGGAACGGGCCGAGCAGCTTGGTCACGGGGAGGGTGAGGGCCGGGCGGCGGTGCACCGACACCCCGCCGTCGACGGCCTCCGACCACCGCCGCCCCTCGCACGCCACGACGTGGACGTCGTGGCCGAGCGCGGCTAGGGCGTGCGCCGCGGCATGGGTGTAGGTGCCCGCCCCGTCCCAGACGATAGGTGGATACTGATCGCAGAGGAAGACGATCCTCACGCCGTGACCCCAGGCATGGTCATTCGACTTCACGCTCCGGTCTGGCTTTGGGTGACACCGGGTGACCGGGTAGCGCCTGGAGCGAGCTTCTCACGTACGAGCATCGTGCCACCGTTCCCCCACGATCTTGCCAGAGTCCTGGGTCATCATCGGTATCCGGTACCTTCGTCTGAATGACGTCGTGCAGGGGCTGTGGGCACGCGGCTGTGCAGACGGTGCTCTCGCTCGGTGAGCAGCCACTGGCGAACGCCCTCCTCACGGAGGAGCAGCTCGATGCTGCCGAGCAGCGGTACCCCCTCGAGCTGGCGTTCTGTGCTGCCTGTGCGCTGGCCCAGATCACGGTCTCCGTCTCGCCCGAGGAGCTCTTCACCGACTATCCCTACTTCTCCTCCTACGCCGACGCCGTCACCTCCAACGCGGAGATGCTGGTCCGGCGCGTCATGGGGCTTCGCCGGCTCGGCCCGGACAGCCTGGTCATGGAGGTGGCCAGCAACGACGGCTACCTCCTGAAGCACTATGTGGAGGCGGGCATACCCGTGCTCGGCATCGATCCGGCTCGGAACGTGGCAGCCGACGCCGAAGCGGCCGGCGTGCCCACCCTCACCGCCTTCTTCGGGCACGACGTCGCCGAGCGACTGCGTCGTGAGGGCCGGAGGGCCGACGTCCTCCATGCCAACAACGTCCTGGCCCACGTGCCGGACGTGAACGGCGTCATCAGCGGGATCAGCCGGGTCCTGGCCGACGACGGTGTGGCCATCGTGGAGACGCCCTACGTGCGGGACCTGGTCGACAAGCTGGAGTTCGACACCATCTACCACGAGCACCTCTTCTATTACTCCCTCACCTCCTTCCGCTCGCTGCTCGACCGCCACGGTCTGGAGGCCGTCGACGTGGAGCGGATTCCGATTCACGGGGGCTCGCTGAGGGTGTACGCGGCACGTTCGGGGACACTTGGGGCCGCTCCGGCCGTGGAGGGTCTCCTCGCCGAGGAGCGTGAGCTCGGGATGGGCCACATCGGCTACTTCGAGGGCTTCGCCGGTCGGGTGAAGGACCTGTCACGCGAGCTCACCGACATGCTCGACGCGCTCGTGGCGGACGGCGCACGCGTGGCGGCCTACGGGGCCGCGGCCAAGGGCGCGGTCCTGTTGAATGCCGCAGGCGTGGACGGCCGCAGCATCGAGTTCGTGGCCGACCGCAACCCCCACAAGCAGGGGCGGTACATGCCCGGTGTGCACATACCCGTCCTCGGACCGGAGGCGGTCACCGACCGCATGCCGGACTACCTGCTCGTGTTGGCCTGGAACTTTGCCGAAGAGGTGATGGCGCAGCAGTCCCAGTACGCCGCTCGGGGAGGGCGGTTCATCGTGCCCGTGCCCCGGCCCACCATCGTGTGAGGGACGACATGAGGATCCTGGTCACCGGTCATGACGGCTACATCGGAGCGGTGATGGTGCCGATGCTGCAGGCTGCCGGTCATGACGTCGTGGGCCTCGACACCCACCTGTACGCCGGATGCGCCTTGGGTCCCGAGGCGGCCAAAGTCCCCGAGCAGGCCATGGACGTGCGCGACGTGCGCGCGGAGCACCTGGATGGCTTCGACGCCGTGGTGCATCTGGCCGCCATCTCCAACGACCCGATGGGGGCCCTGAACCCGGCCTGCACCTACGAGGTCAACCACGCAGCCTCGGTGCGGTTGGCCCGCCTTTCCAAGGCCGCAGAGGTCCAGCGGTTCCTGTTCGCGTCGTCGTGCAGTCTCTACGGTGCGGCCAGTGTGGATCTGGTCCTCGACGAGGGTGCGCCCTTCCACCCCGTGACGCCCTATGGGGAGTCGAAGGTGATGACCGAGCGCGACGTCGCCCTCCTCGCCGACGATGCGTTCAGTCCGACCTTCCTGCGCAACGCCACCGCGTACGGCTGGTCGAGCCGGCTGCGTGGTGACCTGGTGGTCAACAACCTCGTGGGGTATGCCACCACCACCGGAGACGTCCGGCTGAAGAGCGATGGTTCCCCTTGGCGTCCGCTGGTGCACGTGGAGGACATCTGCCGGGCATTCATCGCCGTCCTGGCCGCACCCCGCCGCTCCGTTCACAATCAAGCCTTCAACGTGGGGCGCACCGAGGAGAACTATCAGATCCGAGACGTGGCCCGGATGGTGGAGGACGTGGTCGAGGGCAGCACCATCACATTCGACGAGGGCGCCGGGCCCGACCTGCGCTGCTACCGGGTGAACTTCGACAGGCTGCCCACCGTCCTGCCTGCCTTCGAGCCCCAGTGGGACGTCCGCCGTGGCATCGAGGACCTCCATGCCCGCTACCGGAGCCTCGGGCTGCGCCTGGAGGACCTGGTCGGCCCACGGCTGCAGCGTGTGGCGCGGCTCGAGGAGCTGATGGCACAGGGTGCCCTCGACGCCGACCTGCGCTGGCTGATGCCGGCCTCTGCGATCCCGGTTGGCTGAGACCGGGGGGCGCGGTGGCGTGTCGAGCGCCACAGTGCCCGAGCCGGGCGACGCACACGGTGCGGGGGTGACACCAGGGCCCTCATCGACTGCGGATCGCCGGACAACGCGGGCGCGCCGGCTGCTGCTCGTCGCAATCGTCGTGGGATTGGTGCTCCGAGTCGTCCTGCTTGCCGTGCTGGGCACGTCGCGCTCGCCGGTCTCGGAGTTCGGGGTGATCGGGGCGAACCTCAGTCGAGGCCACGGGTTCACCTACTTTGCGGCGTTTCCCGATCAGGGCGTGATACCGGCGGCCGACCTCGGGAAGGGCCTGTTGCCGGCTGCGGACGTCGGGTACGACCGGCCTACTGCCTTCGTCGGCGATCCTCAACCAAGCGCCTACATGCCGCCGCCCTACCCGGCCCTCACCGCCGTCGCTGATGCAGCCACTGGAACGAGGCCGACCCAAATCCGATTCATGCAGCTCTTGAACCTGGGGCTCTTCGTCGTCCTCGCCTACATGCTGTTCCTCTTGGGCAGACTGCTCATGGGTCCGGAGGTCGGTGCAATCGCCGCGCTGGGAGCGGCGCTCTATCCGGCTCTAATCTACATGACCACCCAGGTCAGCGCGTCCAACCTGTACCTGCCGGCCGAGGTCGCCATGCTCGTAGTTGCCATCCGGGCGGTGCGAGACCCTACGAACCGGGTGCTCGCAGTGGCTGCGGGCGCCCTGGTCGGATTCGTCAGCCTGCTGCGTCCGGAGGGAATCGTGCTCGGCGGCCTGATCGCCGTCATGGTGGTGATGGCGGCCCGGCGGAGAGGAGTGACCGGGCCTCGGGCTTTGCAGACGGCAGCCATCTTGGTCCTCGTCGCCGCTGTGCCCGTAGGGCTCTGGCTCGCCAGGAACACTCACACCTTCGGCAAACCGACGCTCGGGCTGACCACCCAGGCCGGGTTCGTCCTGTGGGCCGGAAACCACGAAGGAGCGACAGGATCAGGCAAGACACTTTCGCACGGCCCCGCTGGTCGGGCCATGGAGGAGGCACTCTTCAAGAAGGCGTCCGCCTTGCCTCCCGGGCGCACCTACGAGTTGAGACGGGATTCCCTCTTCAGGCAGGAAGCCGTGTCGTGGATCACCCGCCACCCGCTCGAGTTCATCGCCGGGATCCTCAAGAAGGGCGTGCTGTTGGCCACCGTCAATCCTGACGACCGTCGCAGCCTCAATCCGGGAAACGTCCTCTCTTGGGTCGTGCTCGTCGCGCTCGCCGTGGCCGGCCTGTGGAAGGTCAGGCCCCGGGGGCCGGAGTGGCGGCTGATCGGCTTCTACGCCGTTCTGAGCTTCCTGGTGCCGGTCTTCCTGGTCGTGCTCCCTCGCTACCGGCTACCGGTGGACCTCATGTTGCTCCTGCCCGCTGCCTGGTTCGTGGTGAGGCATCCTTGGTATGAGCACTTCTGGGCGCGGCTCGTCGCCCCGCGCATGCCGGCGGCACCCTCCGGGCATTGAAGGCAGCTCAGGCCACTGCCACGGCTCGGGTGGTCTCCTTCTCGCTCATGGTGGCAACGATGGCTACGAGCATCCAGAAGAAGAGGTCCATCGGGAAGATGTCGAAGTAGCTCGACACACATGCCGCTGCCATGGCCGCCAGCACCATGGCAGTGACTCCTCGAGCGAACGCAGCATCCACACCGCTGAGTCGTTTGGCCGCTTGGTGCGTCGAGCTGCAGATGGCGATGACGACGAGGGCGAAGAACCAAAGCCCAAGGACACCGAGCTCGAGCAGGATCTTGAACCAGGAGTTGTCCGGCTCGTATGGGGAGTCTTCACTGGTGGAGCCCGACGATTCCCCATCCGACTCCATCTGCAACTTGACTGCGGCACTCCCAGTCGCTCCCACGCCGATGCCGAACGGGTGCAGCGTGAGGCTGCGAAGGTTCTCGCTCCATCCCGAGACACGCTCCTCGGAACTGCTGCTCGACAGAGCCGGTGCGACGAGGTTGGAGGGCAGGAGGAGCACAACCATCAGTGCGGCCGGGATCGCCAGAAGGATCACCCGGTACCGCCCTACGCCGAGGTAGGCCAACCCAACGGCCAGACCGAGAATCGCACCGCGTATGACAGCGGTGGCCCAGCCGAGCACGCATATAGGAGCGAACACCAGGAACCATTGGCTGCGGGGACGACTCGGTTCGGCAAGCGCGTGAGGGATACCTATGAGGAGCACGATCATCTCGAAGAACGCGAATCCGAACGGCTGTTGGAAGGTCCCGAACGAGCGCATCAGAGGCCCGATGAAGGTGATGGTGTCGTTGTAGGCGTACCCGAGCTGGTGCAGGCGATCGGGCCCCAGGTACTGCTGGAAGATGGCGTAGAGACCCTCGAGCACGCCGATCACCATGAGTGCGGTGACGATGCGGTCGCGTTCCTTGGCGTTCGGCGGGCGCCGCCATACCGCCCATGCGGCCAACAGGTAGAAGAAGTACTGCCGGAGCCCGAAGAACGCCCGCCCCGGGCCGACGGCGATCCCCGAGATGGCGCCCATGGCAAGAAGGGGTACCAGGCCGATCGCCCACGAAGGCCGGGCCCTAGCCCTGCGGGACGGGCTCTCGGACGAGCCCAGGAATGTTCCGGCCAGCATGAACAGGACGACGAACTGCTTCCATCCCTCGACGACGCTGGAATGGGGTATGAGGATGAGAAGGCCCGACAGCGGGGCTCCTATGACGAGCAACAGGATCCCCCGCTGGGGCCGTTGCAGCAGCGCGATGAGCACAGGTACGGCCACCGCGAGCGCTATCACCTCGGTCGGATGCTCGAGCGCGGCCACTACGGCGACTGCATTGAGACCGGCGACGCCGAGAGCTATGGCGACATGAGACGAGCGAACTCTCGGGCGCCGGCGAAGAGCTGCCACCGCCATGGAGTGGACTGTACCTGAGCCGCTACAGCCATCCGGCGGAGCTGGTGGGCCGAGGTCGGCCCGAGGACCGTTGCCTCCGACGGCATGGTGCCGATCTGCAGGCGTGGTAGTCCCGGATTCCGCTAGTCGCCAGCAGTGCCGAACCACTCCTCGAGGTACGGCCGCATGTCCTTCAGTGAGGGCGAGTTGCGGTCCCGCTCCGAGAGAAGTGGGTCCGGGAGGGGCCAGGAGATGGCGATGTCGGGGTCGTCCCACGCAACCGACGCGTCGAGCCCGGGGTCGTAGAACCGGTCGTGGTGATAGCAGGTGTCGGCCACGTCGGAGAGGGTCTGGAAGCCGTGGGCGCATCCCGGCGGTATGTGCAGGTGGAGGTGGCGGACGTCGTCGAGCTGGAAGGATTCGTAACGGCCGAACGAGGGAAGCGACGGCCGGAGGTCGACCACGACGTCGAAGATCCGGCCCTGGGAGCAGCGAACGAGCTTGGCCTCTCCAGGTCCGCCACGGAGGTGCAGGCCCCGAAGGGTCCCGCTGCGCGAGCGAGACTGGTTCTCCTGCACGAAGCTGGCCTGATCGACTCCTTCCTGTGCCAAGACGTCGGCGGACAGCGTTCGCACGAAGAACCCCCGTTCGTCGACCTTGGGTTCGGGCTCGAAGACGAGCAGTCCGGCGATAGACGTGTGGTGAACGCGCACGGATGACAGCCTCTCACCGGTCGTGGCAGCCGGTAGCGTCCCCGCCGTCATGAGCGTGTGGGGGCGTCTGAGGCGGCTCGAGAGCGAGGGCCGCCCGGCGCGGGTCGCGGTGGTGGGGGCGGGTTACGTGGGCCAGGGCCTCGTGCACCGCCTCGAGCGGACGCCGGGCCTGCGGGCCGCGCTCGTGGTCAACCGGACCCTGAGCGCCGGCGTCGAAGCGTACGAGCGGGTGGGCCACGACCGGGACGAGGTCGTGATCAGCGACGAACCTGGAGAGGTGGCGGAGGGAATCGACGGCCAGCGGCCCGTAGTCACCGCTGCTGCGGGGATGCTTCCCGAGATGGGGGAGATCGACGTGGTGGTGGAGGCCACCGGCGCCGTCGACCACGGCGCCACCGTCATCCTCTCCTGCCTCGAGGCGGGTAAGGACGTGGTCTCCATCAACGCCGAGGTCGACGCTGCCATCGGCCACCTCCTTCACCACGTGGCCAAGGCGCGCGGCGCCGTCTACACGATCTCCGACGGCGACCAGCCCGGCGGGATGCTGCGCCAGATAGAGCTCGCCGAGGGGATGGGCTTCGAAGTGGTGGCCGCCGTCAACTGCAAGCGCCATCTCGACGTCCGCCAGACACCGGCCACCAGCGCGCCCTACGCCGAGCGAGACGGGACGAGTCTCGCCGTCACCACGTCGGCTGGTGACGGCACCAAGATGCAGATCGAGTGTGCGGTCGTCGCCAACGCTGCCGGCCTCCCGCCGGACCGGCGCGGGATGCACGGCGTAATCACCACCCTGGAGCACGCTCTGGGCGACGTGCTCGCCGCCGTCTCCCGCCGAGGCGTGGTGGAGCACACCCTGGGCGGTGACTTCGGGGCCGGAGTGTTCGTCATCGCACGGGCACTGGAGCACCATCTGGTGCAGCGGGCGCTGCGGTTCTACAAGATGGGCGACGGGCCCGACTACCTCTTCTTCCGCCCCAACACCCTGGTGCAGTTCGAGATGCCGATCACCATCGCCGAGGTGATGCTCGACCGCCAGGCCCTGGGTGTCCCGTCGGGACCGCCGGTGGCCGAAGTGGTGGCCGTCGCCAAGCGGGACCTGGTCGCCGGCGAGGCGCTCGACGGCATCGGCGGCTTCACCTGCTACGGCCAGATCGACACCATCGACGGCGCTGCGGGCCTGCTGCCGATCGTCCTCGCCGAACACGCCCGGCTGCGGGAGCCCGTACGCCAAGACCACCCCATCGCCTTGGGCTCGGTCGAGCTCGACGACGAAGCTGCCATCGTGGCCCTGCGCCGCCGTCAGGACCGGCTACTCGGACTGGCCCCGGTGGGAGGCTGAGGGCGCCGATCATGGGCATGGACCAAGGGGTCCCGGCGGTGACCGCCTCACAGCTCGGAGAGGAGATGTACCAGCTCGTCACCGAGCTGTATCCCATATGTCGCAGCATCACCGGAGACGGCGTACGCCGGACGCTAGAGCTCGTCGGTCGCCACGTGCCGCTCGAGACCTTCGAGGTGCCCTCGGGGACGCAGGTCTTCGACTGGACGGTCCCCAAGGAGTGGAACATCGCCGACGCCTGGGTGAAGGACCGGAGGGGCGAGCGCGTCATCGACTTCCGGGAGTCCAACCTGCACGTGGTGAGCTACAGCACGCCCGTGCGCAGGACCGTGAGCCTGACCGAGCTGGGCGAGCACCTCTACAGCCTGCCCGAGCACCCCGAGTGGATCCCGTACCGGACCTCCTACTACGGCGAGGACTGGGGTTTCTGTCTGAGCGAGGACCGTCGCTCGGGGCTCAAGGACGAGCACTACGAGGTCTGCATCGACGCGTCCCTGGAGTCAGGTCACCTCACCTACGCCGAGTGCTTGGTCCCGGGGCGGAGCACAGAGGAGTTCCTGGTGTCCTGCCACGTCTGCCACCCCTCGCTGGCCAACGACAACCTCTCCGGCATCGCCGTGGCGTCCTTCCTGGCCCGCCACCTGAGCCGGTGGGACCTCCGGTACTCCTACCGGTTCCTCTTCATCCCCGGAACCATCGGCTCCATCACCTGGCTGGCGCACAACGAGGCATCAGCGGCACGGATAGCACATGGCCTGGTGGTTGCCGGTGTCGGCGATCCGGGCCCCTTCACCTACAAGCGCTCGCGGCAGGGCTCAGCGGCCATCGACCGCGCGATGTGCCACGTGCTGGAGCACTCGGGCCGCCCCCACCAGGTGGTCGACTTCTCACCCTACGGGTACGACGAGCGCCAGTTCTGCTCCCCGGGCTTCGACCTCCCGGTGGGCCGCTTCAGCCGGTCCCCGCACGGGGAGTACCCGGAGTACCACACGTCGGCCGACGACCTCGACCTGGTGAGGCCCGAGCACCTGGCCGAGTCCCTCCTCCAACTCCTCGCGGTCGTGCAGGTCGTCGAGCACAACGGCACCTACGCCAACACCAACCCCAAGTGCGAGCCGCAGCTGGGCCGCAGGGGTCTCTACAAGGCGGTCGGAGGTCAGGCCGACCAGGAGTCCATGCAGCTGGCGCTGCTGTGGGTGCTCAACCAGTCGGATGGCTCCCGCTCGCTGCTCGACATCGCCGAGAGGTCGGGCCTGTCCTTCGAGATCGTGCACCGGGCCGCCGAGGCCCTGGCAGAGCACGGCCTCTTGGAGGAGACGAGCCCCGCTTCTCAGCGCTGATGGAGGACTGCGGCCGAGAGCCCGAGGAGGAGGTGTGGGCGGTCATCTTGGCGGCCGGCACCGGGCTGCGCTTCGGCGGGGTGAAGCAGTTCATGTCTCTCGACGGACGAAGGCTGGTGGACGTGGTGGTGGACACGGCGGCTTCTGTGTGCGACGAGGTGGTGGTGGTCCTGCCCCCCGGCGTGGAGTGGGATGGCCCCCCCGTCGCGGCCGCGATCCCGGGTGGCCCCACGCGGGAGGCGTCGGTGCGCTGTGGGCTGGCGACCGTTCCCCCGGCGGTCGGGATCGTCGTCGTCCATGACGCCGCCCACCCCCTGGCCTCCCGAGCGCTGTTCGAGGCGGTGATCGCCGCCGTGAGGGACGGCGCCGACGGTGCCGCCCCCGGCCTGCCCCTTGCCGAAACCCTCAAGCGCGTCGAAGGGGCGCGATCCGTGGCCAACCTCAGCCGTGAGGGCCTGGTGATGGTGCAGACGCCGCATGCGTTCCGCGCCGGGGCTCTGCGAGCGGCTCATGCCCAGGGCGGCGAAGCCACCGACGACAGCGTCCTGGTAGAAGCGGCGGGCGGCGTGGTGGTGGTGGTGCCGGGTGACCCGAGGAACCTCCACGTCACCACCGCCGAAGACCTGGACATGGCCCGGCGCCTCTCGAGCCCGGCTGACTAAGACCAGACCCTCCACGGGGGGTCCCCGGCATCCCACAGCTGGTTGAGCTCGAGGTAGTCCCGGTAGGTGTCCATCCCCTTCCAGAAACCCTCGTGGGAGAACACCGCCAGCTGCTTGTCCCGAGCCAGGTTGCGCAGCGGGTGATGCTCGAGCATCAACTCCGGGTCATCGTCGAGGTAGTCGAGCACCTCTTTCTGGAACACGAAGAACCCACCGCTCACGAAGCCTTCGGGGCGAGTGGGCTTCTCGTTGAACTCATGAGCCATCGTCCCGTCGACACGCATCTCGCCGTACCGGGACGAGGGATGAACGCCCGTGACGGTGCCCACCAGGCCCTGCTCGTAGTGGAAGGCCAGGAGGCGAGCAAGGTCCACCGAACCGATTCCATCGCCGTAGGTGAACATGAACGTGTCCGTGTCCAGGTACTGACGCACCCTTTGCAGGCGTGCACCCGTGCCCGTCAGAAGACCGGTCTCGGCGCAGGTGACAGTCCACCGCTCCTTGCCCAGGTCGTTCAGGAACTCAGGCCCGCCATCGGCGCCGGGCTGGAGAACGAGATCGCTCAAGTGCTCCCGGTAGGTGAGGAAGTACTCCTTGATGTCCCAGCTCTTGTAGCCCAGGCACAGGATGAAGCGACGGGCCCCGTAGTGCTCATAGAGCTTCATGATGTGCCAGAGGATCGGCCTGCCGCCGATGTCTACAAGGGGCTTGGGTACCCTTTCGGTCTCCTCGCGGAGCCTGGTGCCCTGCCCGCCGCACAGGATGACGACGGGCATCTCCGAAAGGCTCGCGCCAGCAGCGCTCATTGGTTCGCCTTTAGCCCTGAGCCGCCGCGGCTAAACGTCGCCCAACTCGGCACTCGAGTCCTCGTTGCCCATGTGAGTCGGGAAGGCGGGATTTGAACCCGCGACCTCAGCGTCCCGAACGCTGCGCGCTAACCAAGCTGCGCTACTTCCCGTGCACCCGATGCTACCGGAGCCTATGCCGGGGCCGGCCGGTACGACTCGTCGAAGTACGTGCCGCCCTCCAGCAGCTCGGTGATGGCCCTTCGGAGCCGGATGGGATCGACAGGCTTGAGCAGCCAGCCGTCGGCGGCGCTGCGACGGGCGAGGAAGACGTCGGCCCTGCGGTCGAGGAGCATGAGCACCGGGATGTGCACCAGGCGGTCCGCTCCTTCCTCCAGGCGCAGGTCCAGGCAAACGGCCACCGCGCCCATGTTGCCGATCTGCTGGTCGAGGACGACGAGGTCGGGTTCGCTCTCCGCGGCGGCCGCCAGCACGGCTGGACCAGAGGTCACCTCGCGCACCCTGACGTCGGGCATCGCCGACAGCACGGAGCACACCTCGTCACGCACCCAGCTCTCGTCACCGGCCACCACCACGTCGAGCACCGCCCGAGGGTAACCACCCTCCCGGGCGGCTACCATCTGCGCCTACCTGAGCAGCAGGGGCGGATCCTCGTAGGAGACGGTTCCAGGAGGCGGCATTGCTCGATATACAGGTTGAGCAGACGGATTCGTACACCCTCTGCCGTCCGGTCGGCGAACTCGATGCCTTCACGGTCAGCCAGTTCCGCCAGGCGCTGGCCGAGCTGGCCGCCACCCCCCGGCTGCTGATCGACATGTCGGCGGTGCCCTTCCTCGACTCGGCCGGCCTGGGTGCCCTGATCGGGGGCATCCGCCGGGCCCGCGAGCTCGGTGGCGACGTGGCCGTGGCCTGCAACCGCACCACTCTGGTCCGCCTGCTGCGAACCACCGGCTTCGACCGGATCGTCACCGTGGTGGACACCGTGGCCGAGGCCGCGGCCGCCCTGCAGCAGCCCACCGGGGCAACCGAGGCGACCTAGCGACTAGGCCCGCAGAGCCCGGCTCCCCGGCCGCAGGAACAGCTCGTCGGCCACTGCCCGCAGACCCTCGAGGTCGTGGACGTCGGCAGGTAGGAAGGGGACCCGGGCCACGGGTGCGGGCGCCACACGGGACGCCAGGGTGGCGAAATGGGACTCCTCCCGTCCGGCGATGTCCACGAACTCGGCCAGGTTGGCGTAGAAGGGCGCCAGAGCGCCCGCGGCGGATCGGGGATCGTCCTCGGAGGCGCTCTCCATGGCACCGTCTCCGAACCATGGGTGGACCCGGTTGACGACGAGGGCTGATGTAGGGATGCCGCCCTCTGCCAGCTTGTCGGCGAAGTAGGCCGCCTCCCGGACGGCGTCGCGGGCCGGCGACGCCACCAGCACGAAGGCCGAGGCACCGGAGGTGATCAGGTCGTGCACCTCCTCGGCCCGCTGGCGGAAGCCTTCCTCCATCCCCTCGAAGGCCCGGAAGAAGGCCACCACGTCGCTCACCACCTCGGCCCCCACCACCTTGCTGATAGTCCTGAGGAAGGCCTGGCTGGCAAGGCTCATGGCCCGTAGATAGGCCCGGGTCGGCACCATGAGCAGCCGGAAGATGCGGTTGTCCAGCAGGCGGGTGAGGCGGCGGGGAGCGTCCACGAAGTCCAGGGCATTCCGGGTGGGTGGAGTGTCGACGACAACGAGGTCGAAGGGAGGAGGGTCATGGTCACCCGACTCCGATAGCCGCCCCTGGGCGTGCAACTCGTAGAGCTTCTCCATCGCCATGTACTCGTGGGTCCCTGAGAGCACCCCGGAGATGTTGCGGTAAAGGCGGTTCTGGAGGATGGCGTCGGCCTGCTCGGGCGTGGCCGCATACCGGGTCACGAGGGCGTCGAAGGTGGACTTGGTGTCGAGCATCAGTGCCCAAAGCTCCCCGGGCCAGTCGCCGTCGACCTTCGAGGGGAGGTCGCCGACCTCGGAGAGCCCGAGGGCGTTGGCCAGGCGCCGGGCGGGGTCGATGGTGACCACGCAGGCTCGCCGCCCCCGCAACGCGCACTCGAGGGCCAGGCTGGCGGCCACAGTGGTCTTGCCCACGCCGCCCGGCCCGCAGCACACCACGATCTCCCGGTCGACCACCAGCGGCTCGAGGACGGACCGATCGAGCTCGCTGCTCATGGCGACGGGCGCGGGGTGACGCCGTCGCCGTAGGAGGAGGTCACCGGCTCCTTTGGAAGGCCTCGCACCCCCTCGGCCAGGGACCGGGCCAGTACGCCGACCTCCGGCCAGCCGACCTCGGTGGTGAACAGGAAAGGCAGGTGCAGTTGGGGAAGGGGGAGGGACTGGCCCAGGCGAGCCACCTGCTCGCTCTGCAGCGCGGCCCGGCCCTGGCGGAACCGGGCAGCGGCCCGGAGCCGTTCGACCTCGGGGGCGGGGAGTCGAACACCTTGGCGCTCGGCCACCTCGGCGGGGTCGGCGTCGAGGCCGGGCCGGGGAGGATAGAGGCCGTTCACCACCACCGCGGCCAGGCTCACGCCCACGCGGTCCTCGAGCTTGTAGGCCGTCTCCACCACCTCGTTCACTGGTGTCTCCTCGGGCAGGGTCACCAGCAGCACCTGGCAGCGCGCCGGGTCGCTCAGCAGGTCGACCACGTCCTGGGCTTGGGCGCGGATGGGGCCGACCCGCACCGAGTCGAGCAGGCCCGAGGCGCTGGTGAGGAAGGTGACGGCGTGCCCAGCGGCGGGAGCGTCCACAACGATGAGGTCGGCCGCGCAGGCCCGCTCGAGCTGTTTCACCTTGCCCAGGACGAGGATGTCCTTGATGCCCGGGACGGCCGTGGCCACCACGTCGATGGCGCCGGAGGAGAGCAGCTTCCTGGAGATGCGCCCCATGCCGTGCTCCTCCAGGTACTCGATCAGCGCGTCGTCGGGGGTGAGGGTGCGCGCTCGGATCTCACCAGCCCCGGGCCGGTCGGGCGCCATGACCATCTCTTCGTAGCCGAGGAGATGGTCATGCCCGAAGGCCGCAGGCAGGCCGCTCTTGCCCTCCACGTCCAGCACGAGGGTGGTCAGGCCGGCGTCGGCCGCCATCCGAGCCAAGGCGGCGCTGACGGTCGTCTTGCCGACTCCGCCCTTGCCAGCGACGATGAGGAGGCGGGTTTGAGTGCAGAACCCGACGGGATCCATCCTCATGCGAAGGTTACTCATCGCCATCATCGTCCCTGCGGCGTTGCTCGCCAGCGCGGCGGTGGTTGCCCCTGCCGCCGGGGGGAAGAGCCACGTCGACGTGGTCGAGGTCGTTGGCCTGATCGACCCCGTCCAGGTCGACTTCCTCACCCGTGCGGTGAGGGATGCCGAGGGCGACGGCGCCGAGGCGGTCGTCGTGCAGCTCAACAGCGGTGGCGGTGTGGTGCCCGACCAGCAGCTGGACGCGTTGGCCGAGCGGCTGCGGGCAGCAAGGGTTCCAGTGGCCATGTGGGTGGGGCCGAACGGGGCCAGAGCGGTCGGACCGCCGTTCAGGCTCGTGCTGGCCGCGTCCGTGAGCGGCATGGCGCCCGGGACTCGGGTGGGCAACGGGTCCGATCCCTCGCTGGGCACGGCCGCGGCCGTGGAGCAGGAGGTCGTCGATCTCAACGCCCCCACGCTCGGCGACTTCGTCGTCGCTCTGGACGGCAGGACGGTGGGCGATCGAACCCTCGAGACCTCCGAGGTGGTGCTCGGTGGAGAGCAGCCCAGGCGTCAGCCCACTGTCGACGTGCGTCTGGCCAAGCCGGGCTTCCTCGCCCGCCTGCTACACACTGCGGCCAGCCCGTCGGTGGCATACCTGCTGCTAGTGGCCGGCCTCTGCCTGTTCGTGTTCGAGCTGTACACGGGCGGCATCGGCGTCGCAGCCGTCACCGCAGTGGGTTGCCTTGTGCTGTCCTGCTACGGCTTGGCCGTGCTTCCCACTCGGCCGTGGGCCGTGGGACTCGTCCTGGTGGCCATGTTCGGTTACGCGGTCGACGTGCAGGCGGGCGCGGCGCGGGCCTGGACGGCCATCGCCACCTTGGCGCTGATCGCCGCCAGCTTCGGCCTCTACGACAAGGGCTTGGCTCCCTCGCCCGTCGCCGTGGTCGCCGTGGTCTCGGGGACGGTGGTGCTGATGGTGGCAGGGATGCCGGCCGCGGTGCGAGCCCGTTTCTCCACCCCGACGATCGGGCGAGAGTCCATGGTGGGGGAGATGGGACAGGCGTTGGCCGCCGTCGACCCCGAGGGAACGGTGGAGGTGCGAGGAGCGCGATGGAGGGCCCGCACCAACCGGGCCACTCCGGTGGCCGCCGGTGACGCGGTAAGGGTCGTCGGCATCGACGGTCTGCTCTTGGAGGTGGAGCCGGAGACCGGAGGGGCTCGCGACTCACGCAGGCACTGAAACCGGTCGCGAGAACTTCCTGCTCACGGTCGCTATTGCCTCTTGTAGACGAGGCAAAAGGGGGATAGGGTCGCCGCCCGTGAGATGGGCGGCATGAGTTTACGCGTAGAGGTTGAAGAGGTCTGGCAGGCCAAGGCTGCATGCCGGGGCCCCCAGTCGGCCACGTTCTTTCCCCCTTCGCATTTCGAGCGCAAGGACGAGAAGGAGGCTCGGGAGGCCCGGGCCAAGGCCATCTGTGCCAGTTGCTCCGTTCGTCAGGACTGTCTCGAATACGCGGTGCGAATCCGCGAGCCGCACGGCATCTGGGGCGGGCTGAATGAGGTGGAGCGCAAGGCGCTGCTCCGATAGGCGTTCTTTCGGGCAGCAACCGTGAGGACGGCCCACCGCACGTCGCACGGGGATGTTCGCTGAGTTGACGGTCAGCTAAGCGAAGGGAGGCGGGGACCGGCGACCCGGTAGTCGCCCCGGCGGCGGGTGACACCGGTGGCGTCGAGGTGAGCCAGCACGGGCAGGATGTACTTGCGGGTGGTGCCGAGGGCATCGCGGACTTGGGCCACCGTCACCCCTTCGGGTGACTCCGAGAGCAGCCGGGCCACAACGATGGCGGCCTCGTCGAGGGCCCTCGGGGAGAACCACACACCGTCGCGCTCCACGGCCAGGCCCCTCCGGCCGAGCTCACGCAGCTCACCCCGGTCCACCCCGTTGGGCGGGGGCGGCGAGAAGGGGTCGGTCTCCAAAGCTGCCAGATAGGGATGGTCAGTCAGCGGTTCGGCGTCTCGACCCGACACCGTGGCCCGGCCACCCTGTACGACGAGGCCGTCCATGGCCTCGAGCACTGATCGCTGGCGCTCGTCGAGGGTGGCGGTGTCGAGGCCGAGCGGTCCGGCCGCTTCCACCGCCGTGCGCACCTGCTCCGCGGTGACGGACAGGGCCTCGGGGTCCACCACCCAACGCCCGCCGACGGTGGGTTCCCGGCGCTCGCCGGTGAGGCGCTCGAGAACGTCGGCCTCCACCCAACCACGCTCGGCCACCACCCGGTCCACGGACCGCGACGGTCGAGCCCGCGACGCCCTCAGCACCGGAGCCACGTCGAGCACCTCGCCGCCACCCACCGTCTCCGCCCTGCCGCTCTCGCGCAGGACGAACAGGTCACCCGGGAGCAGCGGCAGGCGAACTGGGAGATGGAGACGGACCAGTCCGGTCGTCCCCGGTTCCAGCTCCTCGGCGCCTAGCACCCGGAGGCGCACCGGGTGCTCACCCGAGCCGATGTGCGCCTGGTAGGCGCCGCGCCGCGACACGTCGTGGTCGAGGGCGTCCAGAACAGTGAGCGAGCAGTCGAGGGTCCGGGTGGGCGCCCACTGCTCGGGCCGCACCAAGGCGTCACCCCGGGCCACTTGGTCGTGGCTCAGGCCAGTCAGGTTGACGGCCAGGCGCCTTCCGGGACCGGCCCGCTGGATGGTCGACTGGTGGCTCTGCAGCGACCTGACCCGCACCCGCCGGTTGCTGGGCAGCAGGACGAGCTCGTCGTCGACGGCCAGGGCGCCTCCGGCCAGCGTTCCGGTGACCACCGTCCCCGACCCCTTGGCCGCGAACGAGCGATCGACCCACAGGCGGGGGCGCTGGCGGTCGGTCGCCGTAGGAGTGTCCGCCAGGAGACGGTCCAGGGCGGCCCGGAGGTCGTCCACGCCGGTGCCGTGGTTGGCGGCCACGTCGACCACTTCGGCCCTCTCCAGGAAGGTCCCCGCCAAGTGGTCGTCCAGCTCGAGATGGGCGAGCTGGCGCCACTCCTCGTCCACCAGGTCCACCTTGGTCAGCGCCACCAAGCCGCGACTGGCGCCCAGCAGTTCCAGGATGCGCAGGTGCTCCTCGGATTGGGGCTTCCAGCCCTCGGTGGCGGCCACCACGAACAGGCAGGCGTCCACCGCTCCCACGCCGGCCAGCATGTTCTTGATGAAGCGCACGTGGCCGGGCACGTCCACGAAGGCCAGCTCTCGCCCGCTCTGCAGCGTGGTCCAGGCGAACCCCAGGTCGATGGTGAGGCCGCGGGCCTTCTCCTCGCTGAAACGGTCGGGGTCCATGCCGGTCAAGGCCCGGACCAGCGTTGACTTGCCGTGGTCGACGTGACCAGCGGTGGCGACGACGTGCACGGGCCGGCTCGTGGCCTGGTCTAGGAGGTGATGCCGGCCAGGGCCTTGGCCACCAAGGCGTCCGAACCGGGGTCGACCGTGCGTAGGTCGAGGATGGTCCGGCCCTCGTGGACCCTGGCCACGACGGGGGTGTCGGCGGAGCGGAGGGCTGCGGTGTGGTCACCGCCCACGGCCACGCCCACCGACTCCATGTTCAGGCCCGGCACCGAGCCACCCCCCGGCGTGGCCTCGCAGGCAACCACCTCGGCGCCGACCCCGAGCTCGTGGGCCAGGGCCGTGGCCCGCTGCCGCAGGGCTTCGACGGGCGTGGCCGCCATGCGCCAGAAGGCGATGGCATCCCCGTCGCGGCGCAGGTAGGCCAATGCCGTCTCCTGCAAGGCCGACAAGACCAGAGAGCCGGGGCGCAGCGCTCGGGCCAGCGGGTGGCGGGCGCAGCGGTCCACCAGATCGGCCCGCCCGGCCACCACGCCCGCCTGCGGTCCCCCGAGCAGCTTGTCGCCCGAGAAGGTGACCAGCGCCGCCCCCTCCTGGAGCGTCTGGCGCACGGCGGGCTCGTCGGCCAGCCAGGGGGGAGGTCCGCCCTTCAGCCAGGGCGTGGTGGCGTCGAGCAGCCCCGAACCTACGTCGGCGACGACCGGGGGGCCGAGGCCTGCCAGGGCGGCCACGCTCACGGCCTCGGTGAAGCCGACGATGCGGTAGTTGGACTGGTGCACCTTGAGCACCAGCGCCGGGGCCGGGTCCGTGCCGGAGACGGCCTGCTCGTAGTCCCGTCGCCGGGTGCGGTTGGTGGTGCCCACCTCCACCAGGTGGGCCCCCGACTCGGCCATCACCTCCGGCACCCGGAAGCCGCCGCCTATCTCCACCAGCTCGCCTCGGCTCACGACCACGCTGCGGCCACGGGCCAGGGCGGCCAGTACGAGCATGACCGCCGCCGCGCCGTTGTTGACCACGAGCGCGGCTTCCGCTCCCGACGCCCGGGCCAGCAGGGCTGCGGCGTGGCGGCTGCGAGAGCCCCGCTTGCCGGTGGCCAGGTCCAGCTCGAGGTTGGCGTAGCAGGCACCCTGGTGGTGCTCGACAGGGGCCCTTCCCAGGTTGGTGTGCAGCAGCACACCGGTGGCGTTGATCACCGGCCGGAGAAGTGCCCGGGAGACGGCCTCGGCGCGGGCCCGGGCCGAGCCAGGGTCACCGGCGGCTATTGCCTCGCGCGCGGCGTCCACCAGGAGGGGATGTGGCAGCCCCACGTCGACCAGCTCCTTGGCTAGGGCGTCGACGGACGGCGGTCGCATCGAGGCCAGCCTAGAGGTGGGAGGGAGGTCGCCTTCCGCGGCCGGCTACGGCGCTGTGGGGACTGGTGGCACGATGAAGGCCCAGTGCGGCGGTTCGTCAAGGTCCTCGTCATCCTCGTTCTCTGTGCCGTCACCGTGCCCCTGGTCGCGGCCGCCACCTTGCTGGCCACGATGCTGTTCGCTCCTTTGCCGGCCGTTCTCCCCAATCCCCGGCCGGGCGTGGTGTCGCAGCCGAGCAACGTGTACCTCCTCGAAGCCAACGGTGACCGACGCCAGATCTCCGCCTTCCGAGAGTTCGAGCAGAACCTTCCCGTCAACAAGCCCGACATCCCCCGGGTGCTCAAGGATGCGGTGGTCGCCGCCGAGGACAGGAGCTTCTACTCCCATGGCGGTGTGGATCCCCGCGGGAGCCTGCGGGCCCTCCTCGCGGACGTACGCAATCGATCCGTGGTCCAGGGTGGGTCCACCATCACCCAGCAGTACGTGAGGGCCGCCTACGTGTCGCGCGAGCGGACCCTCGCCCGTAAGGTCCGAGAGGCGGTGCTGGCCCAGCAGCTGGACCGCCAGGTGGACAAGGACGAGATCCTCTTCCGGTACCTCTCGAGCATCTACCTGGGCGAGGGCGCCTACGGCGTGGGAGCGGCGTCGGAGACCTACTTCCGAAAGCCCGTGAACGAGCTGACGGTCTCGGAGGCGGCCACGCTGGCCGGCCTGATCCCCTCACCGAGCCGCTACGAGCCCCGGGGCAATCCGGGCCTGGCCGAGACCAAGCGCCGGATCGTCCTTCAGAACATGCTGCGGGAGGGCGTCATCGACCAGCGCCAGTTCGACGACGCCCTCCAGCAGAGGATCTGGCTCGCGGCCCAGGGCCCGCCGGAGGGGCCGGCCACGTTGGTCCACCCGCCCCGAGAGCAGGTCACCGAGTTCCCCTACTTCGTCGACTACGTGCGCCGGTACCTGATCGCCAAGTACGGCCCGGAGAAGGTCTTCCGGGGCGGGCTCGACATCACCGTCACCCTCGACCCGGTCAGGCAGGCTCAGGCCGAGGCCGAGGTGGCGTCCCAGCTGAGGGGCACGAAGCCTCCCCTGGAGATGTCGCTCGTGGCGGTTGAGCCACCCACCGGCTACGTCAAGGCCCTGGTGGGGGGCCGTGATTTCGCCGCCTCCCAGGTGAACCTGGCTCTCGGGGGGTGTCCCGACCGGCCGACGGAGGCGCGGATCAAGGTCGAGGTGGCAGCCGCGTGCTGGGAGTCGCCGGGCGTCGACGGCGGCGGCACGGGCCGCCAGCCCGGCTCGGCGTTCAAGCCCTTCGTGCTCACCGCCGCCCTGTCCGAGGGCGTGCCCCCGACCAAGGTCTACCGGGCCCCCGCCACATTCCAGATCCCGGGATGTCGGCCCGGGCCGGGATCCGCGGGCAGATGCACCATCGGCAATGCCGAGGGAGGCGGTGGAGGCAGTGCCAACCTGCGACAGGCCACAGTGGAGTCCATCAACACCGTCTACGCCCAGCTGGTGCGCGACGTGGGCTGCAAGGACGCGGGTGAGATGGCCAAGAAGCTCGGCATCACCTCCGCCTGGTACAGCCCGCAGTTCCACACCTGCAGCGGCACCTACGCCCTGGGGGTGATCGATGTCTCGCCGCTCGACATGGCTTCGGCCTACGGCGTCCTGGCGGCCCGGGGCAGGCGAGTCGACCCGACTCCCGTCCTCCTGGCCACCCAGCTCGGCCCCAACGGGGAGCGCCAGGTGCTCGAGGACAACACCGAGCCGAAGGCGAAGCAGGTGGTTCCCGAGGCCGTGGCCGACACCGTGACCGACATCCTCCGCGGCGTGATCGCCGACGGCACCGGAACCGCCGCCGACATCGGGCGACCGGCTGCGGGGAAGACCGGCACCGGGCAGAACTACACCAACGCCTGGTTCGCCGGCTACACCCCCACCATGGCCACCGCGGTGTGGATGGGATACTCGGACAGCCAGAGCAGGCCGCTCACGAACATCAAGGGCGTGGGCCGTGTCTTCGGCGGCACGATGCCAGCGCGCAGCTGGCACGACTTCATGGCCGCAGCCCTTAAGGAAGTGCCCCCTACCGAATTCTCCGAAGCACCGCCGATCAGCTCCCTGGCCGAGGCGGTGCGACCCCAACGCCCGGGCGACCCCAGCGGTGGCGCCGCCGGTGGCCTTGCTCCGGGCCGCCGCCGGGGAGCGATCGGTACCGGTCCGGGAGGTCCCTACGACGTCGCCCCCGTGCGCCCCGGGGTATCCGCCAGGCCTCCTCCCAGCACACTGCCGCCGGCGCCCTCGGAAGCCCCTGTCACCACGACCACCGCGCCGGACCCCGGTCAATAGGTCGAGCGCAGAGCGGTGAGCTGTCCTACCTTCGGTTGGGCGAGCCGCGGTCTCCGAGCTCCGGGCCGCCGCCCGAGCACCTCAGCACCCGCTCGCAGGTGGCCCGCACGAAGGGGGCGAAGTACACCTGGTCGCTGCTGAACCCGAGTGGGGCATAGGAGCGTGAAGCCACCGCCACCACGCCGCCTTCGGAGTTGACCAGTGGCCCGCCCTGGAACGCCTGTCCCACCGCGGCGTCGTGCTGCAGACCTGAGGACGAGACGTCGGCCACGAAGCCCTGAGTCACGCTCCCGCCCGCCCCTCCGAGCCCGGAGAGGGCGAAGACCCGCTCGCCCGGTCGCAGCTGGTCGGGGGCGAAGGCCAACGTGGGCACGCCACCCTTGGCCAGGACGATGAGCGCCAGGTCCTTGCCCTCGTCCCACGTCCAGAGGGTGGAGCGGATCTCGGCGTCGCCTTTGCGCACCCGGACCGGCGGGCCGGGCTGGCGGGTGGCGGCCTTGATCGTGGTGAAGGAGGCCACCAGAAGGGTCTGCTTGTCGTCGGAGGCCACGGCGAACGCCGAACCCACCGAGGGCTGACCCGCCTCGTCGAGGGTCGTGACGAAGAACGTCGACGGCTCGACCTTCTTGATCAGGCTCTCCAGGATCTCTCCCTCGGCCCGCGTCTTCCGCAGCGGCTCGAGCTCTTTTTGTATCTCGGCCCGGGCGTTGTTGGTCTCGGCCTCGATCGTGGCCAGAGCGGTGTCGAACCGCTCGCCGAAACTGTCGATGAAGCCGGCCACTCGCTTCTCGGTGGTGTCCTTCCTGTACTCGTAATAGGAGTAGAGGATCGCCCCGCTGAAGGCGGCCCCTACGGCAAAGGCGAGGGCCAGAGCGGTGATGCCGAGGATGCTCCTCGGCAGAAGCCCCGGGCGGCTGCGGTCCAACGTCTCCACCACGGCCTCCGATGCGGGGTCCGCCGCCGGGCTGTCGACGAGCAGGGACACCGGCTCGGCCTGGGGCTCGGCCTCGGGCTCGGGCTGGTGGGGTGCCCGATCGGTGGGCACTCCGTCGGCCGGGACGGGATCGGCGGTGGCGTGCACCGATGGTTCCTCGGTCGGGGCCTCAGCTGACCCCTTCTCTGGCACGCGGGACTCATCGGGCTCGAGCTCGGGCTCGAGCTCGGACTCGGGGGCGGGGGACTCGGGGGCACGGGGCTCGCTCGGCCCCGGAGGGGAGAGCGGGCGTCTTCCGGACTTCGGTGGCCACGGCGGCGACAACGGGCGCCTGCGCTCCTCGGGGGGCCACGGCGGGGACAGGGGCCGCCTGACTCGGCCGTCGTCCCTAGGGACCTCGGTCGTAGCCATCGTTCGGAGACTAGCCAGACCGCGCGTCAAGGCTGACGGCTGGCGCCGACGATGACACCGCTCACATGAGGTCACCAGTCAGCGGATCACTAGGCTCCGCCTGTGTTTCCCCTGCTGGCTCTGCTCTTCTTGGTGGTTCCCTTCCTGGAACTGTTTGTGATCATCAAGGTGGGCCAGGCCGTCGGTGCCGGTTGGACGATCGGCGTCTTAGTGCTGATCAGCATCGTCGGCGCGTGGATGGTGAAGCGCGAAGGCGTAGGGGTGCTCAGGCGGGCGCGGGCGCGCATCCGGGCCGGGGAGGTACCGGGTAACGAGCTCACCGACGGCGTGTTCATCCTCTTCGCCGGTGCCCTGCTGCTGACCCCCGGGTTCCTCACGGACATGCTGGGCATCCTCCTCCTCATCCCGCCCGTGCGAGCGGGTATGCGCCGGGCGGCCACCCGCAGCTACCGCAAGCGGCGCGGCAGGCGCCGGACCCAGCAGTGGTGAAGGACGGAGACGCTCACGTCCCCGCCCGTCCCTCGGAGTCTCCCGCCGCCTCCGGACAGCTCAGCCTCTCCGACGCGGCCGCCTACCTGAATCTGCCCACGGACACGGTCGCCGCGCTGGTGGCCGGCAGCTTCCTGCGCCCGGTGGGTCACGATGCGGCGGGTCCGGTGCTCTCGGTCAGGGAGCTGCGGGCCTTCATGGTCTGGAACGTCGAGGACCCGGGGGACGAGGAGCTGATCGACCTCAGCACCGGCGTCGAGGGACAGCTTGCCGGCCAACCCGACGCCTTGCTGGATGCTCTGGAAGGACTCCTCGACGAGATGGCCGAGCAGGCCTACGAGATCTTCGCCACCTTGTTCCCCGAGGCCAGGGAGTGGTCGCGCGCAGACCACGAGCGCTTCGTGCAACAGGCCAAGGGCCGTTTCGAGGCCATCCTGGCCGTGTCTCGCCACGGCTTCGACGTGGACGAGGCGTTGGCGAGCGACCTTCAGAACGTCGGAGCCGTCGCCGCATGGGACGGAGCGCCCCTCCCGCAGCTCTTGGTCGCCATGCGGATCTCACGGGACCTGCTGGTGCAGACCGCCGTGGACCTCGCCGAGGAAGGGGGTCATCGGTGGGGGCTCGGCCTGTCTCTCCTGCTCACCCAGGTGCTGCCGGCCACGGACCGCCTCACCGACTCGCTGGCCAAGGGATATTGGTCGGCCGTGGTCAGGCGCCAGAAGGAGGCCAGGGCACGCTACGAGCACGTGGTGGAGCACGCCTCCGACGGTGTCTACGAGGTGGACCTCGAGGGGCGGATCCAGTACTGCAACCCTCAGCTCGGGCTCATCCTCGGCCGGCGGCGCCTGGACGAGCTCGAAGGCTCGCTGCTCTCGGAGGTCATGGCGCCCATCGGCTCCGGGGCGGTGGCCGACGCGCTCCTCCGGCCTGCCCACGGCGCAGAGCACGTTGAGGTCACCATCGCCCGTCCCGACGGCGTGCGTCGGGTGCTCCACGTGCGCACCGTGGCCCGCATGGAGGGGCACGGGCTGGTGGGGTTCCAAGGGGTGGTGCGCGACGTAACCGCCGCCCACGACCTCGGAGTCGAGAAGGACCGTTTGCTCGGCTCTCTTCTCGGGGACCTGCGCCTGGCGCTGGTCCGCCTTGCCGACCTTGGTGCCGGCCTCGAGTCCGAGGGGGGGCGCCTCGGTCCCGACCGCCTCCGCCACGTCGGGACCTCCGTGGTGGGCAACGTGCAGCACCTGTCCGACCTGGCGGATCGTGTCGCCCAGGCCAGCCGGATGGCAGCCGAAGTGCCCCTGCTGACCCCACGGCCGGTCGAGCTGGCCCACGTGGTGCGGGCCGCACTGGCCGGAGCCGGCACCGACACCGAGCACGTCGAGGTTCAGGTGCCGGCCGGCCTCACCGTCATGGCCGACTCGGAGGGCCTGCGGCGTGTGGTGCGCGGCCTGGTCGACCAGGCCCGGAGCGGAGCTGCGGTGGCCAATGAGGCGCCGGTGCGGGTTGAGGTCGAAGGCGTCCAGGGCGGAGAGCTCTACGTGGCCGTCTCTCACAGCGGTCCGGGCGGGAATGGCGCTCCCAGCGAAGTGGAAGGTGACGTCAAGGGAGACGAAGAGCAGGTCCTGGTACGGACGCTGATAGAGGCCATGGGCGGGCGTGTGTGGCACGAGGCAGAGCCTCGGGGCGGATCGCGCTTCCGCTTCACCGTGCCGGTGGCCAACCGGCGGGAAGGTGACGGAGCCATCCGCCTGTGAAGGGAAACCTGGCGTTCACCAAGGCTCGCTAGCCTCCGCCCGATGAGCGTCGACACCCAACTCGAGGACTCCGGAGCAGTTGGGGCGGCGCCCCTTCTGCAGGCCACCGGGGTGACCAAGACGTACCGGACAGGCGCCTCCGCGGTGCAGGCCCTGCGCGACCTCGACCTGACCGTGGCGGCCGGTGAGCTGGTGGCGGTAATGGGTCCGTCCGGATCGGGCAAGACCACCCTGCTCAACTGCCTCTCGGGTCTCGACGACATCGACGCCGGAACGGTGATGATCGGTGGAGAGAGCATCCACGACATGAGCGACGCCCGCCGTACCCGCCACCGGGCCCAAGCCATGGGCTTCATATTCCAGGCCTTCAACCTCATCCCCGTGTTCAGCGCCGTGGAGAACGTGGAGCTGCCCCTGCTGCTGGCGGGCAGGCCCGCCCGGGCGGCGCGTGCCGCAGCCCGGGAGACGCTGGAGCGGGTGGGTCTCGGCCACCGCCTCGACCATCGTCCCGCCGAGCTGTCCGGAGGCGAGCAACAGCGGGTGACGGTTGCCCGGGCACTGGCCGGGCGACCGCTGCTCGTGTGGGCTGACGAGCCCACCGGAAACCTCGACACCGAGACGGCGGGAGCGGTGATGGACCTGCTGCGGGAGCTCAACGGCGACGGCCTGACGCTGTTGCTCGTCACCCACGACGAAGAGATCGGGGCGGCGGCCGGACGGCGGGTTGTGGTGCGCGACGGCGAGGTCGTTTTCGACGAGCGGCAGTAGGTGACGGCCGTGGCCCTCGTCCTGGTCCTGTCGCTCCCGTTCCTCTACGTGGTCGCCCGCAAGCCGGTGCTGCGCCGCCTCGCTGTGCGCAATGCCCGGCGCCGTCCCCGGGGGACGATGCTGGTGCTGCTCGGCTCGCTTCTGGGGACCGCCATCATCACCGGTTCGTACATAGTCGGCGACACGTTGGAGGCGTCCATCCGCCGGTCGGCCTACACCCAGCTGGGCCCGGTGGACGAGGTGGTGCGGACTCAGAGCCCCGAGGTGGCTGTGGGCGTCGAGCGGACGGTGCGTGCCCTTCCCGCCGGTACCGTCGACGGGACTCTTCGGATCCTCGGCGTCGAGGCCGCAGCGGCAACCCTGAGGTCGAACCCCAGAGCCGAACCCAAGGCCACGCTCCTCGAGGTCGACTTCGCCGAGGCTCGTCGCTTCGGCGGCGACCCGGCGGCGACCGGCATCGTCGGCGCCACCCCCGCCCCCGGCGAGGCTGCCATCGGTGCCGACCTTGCTCGCACCCTTGCCGTCGGGCGCGGGGACCGGGTGGTAATCAACGCCTACGGCGCTCGCTCGGAGCTGACCGTGGTGGCTGAGCTGCCGCGGCTGGGCATTGCCGGGCTGAGCATCGCCGGGGTGGCTAGTGGCCAGAGCAGCGAGTCACCCAACCTCTTCGTGGCACCCGGCACCGTCGCCCGGCTCCAGGCGGATGTCCCCCAAGGTGCCGCCGCCGCCAGCCCGCCCTTCAGCGCCGTCCTGGTGTCCAACCCGGGCAATGTGCTCGACGGGGCTGCCCGCACGAACGAGGTGAAGGGGGTCCTCGAGGGAGCGTTGGCCGGCGTCCCGGCCACCGTCCACCCCGCCAAGGAGCACCTGCTGAGGTCGGCGAAGACGAACGGAGACCAGTTCACCGAGCTGTTCAGCAGCATCGGGTTCTTCAGCGTGCTGGCCGGGATCCTCCTGCTGGTGAACATCTTCGTGATGCTGGCCCAGGAGCGGAAGACGGAGCTGGGGATGATGCGCGCCGTGGGCCTCAAGCGGGCGGGGCTGGTGGGCTCGTTCGCCACCGAGGGATGGCTGTACGCCCTCGCTGCCTCGGCCATCGGCACCGTGGCCGGGCTCGGCGTCGGCCGCCTGGTCGTGCTGGTGGCAGCCGGGATCTTCGCCACAGGCGACTTCACGCTCGAGCTTCGCTACCAGGCGGATATGGCCAGCATCCAGCAGGGCTTCACCACCGGTTTCCTGATCTCGCTCGTCACCGTCGTGGTGACCTCGCTGTGGGTGTCCCGGCTCAACGTGATTCGAGCCATCCGGGACCTGCCCGAGCCCGAGACCCGCCGCCAGCGCCTCGCCACAGCGGTGTTCGGCGCCTTGGTGGCGGTGCTGGGCGTTGCACTAACGCTCTCCGGCTTCAGCGGTGACGAGCCCTTCTCGGTGCTGGGAGGGCCGGTCGTAGCGGGGCTCGGTGCGGTGCTCCTACTCCGCCGCTGGCTGCCCCGCAGGGCACTGGTCTCACTGGTGTCGGTAGGTGTGCTCGTGTGGGCCGTGCTCGCCTTCGAGGTCTTCCCCGAGGCCTTCGAGAACACCGACATTGCCATCTTCGTGGAGCAGGGCATCATCCTCACCGCTGCCGCGGTGGCGCTGGTCACCCAGAACCAGGGTGCCATCGGCACTTTGGTGCGCCGCCTAGGGGGTGGCTCGCAGAACATGTCGCTGCGTCTCGGGTTGGCCTACCCGTTGGCCCGCCGGTTCCGCACCGGGATGATCCTCACGATGTACGCCCTGGTGGTCTTCACGCTCACGTTCATCACCGTTCTCAGCCACCTCTTCGAGGGCCAGATCGAGCAGTTCACCCGCAAGGCGTCCGGTGGGTTCGACATCCTCCTCGCGTCCAACCCGGCCAACCCCGTCCCCGTCGACGCCGTGCGAAACACGGAGGGCGTGGTCGCCGTGGCCGAGCAGGCGGTGGTGGCGGCGGAATGGAGGAGTCCCACCGCCGAGGGGGAAGGATACGAGGGGTGGCCTCTGGCCGGATTCGACGAGACCCTCGTGGCCCGAGGCGGCCCCTCGCTCTCCGAGATCGACCCCACCTATCCCGACCAGGAGGCCGCGTACCGGGCAGTGCTGGCCAACCCGTCCCTTGCCATCGTCGGCGAGTTCTTCCTCCAGGAGGGTGGCGGCGGTCCTCCTGAAGCACCGCTCGAGCCAGGTGCCAAGCTCACCGTGCGCGACGCCCTGTCCGGCCGGAGCAAGGAGCTGACGGTGGCGGCGGTGTCCGAGGGTGGCTTCACCAACGAGCCGGCGTTGGTGGGCCGCAGGACGGTGGACGAGGTCTTCGGGCCCTTGGCGACCACGAACACCCTCCTGCTGGCGGTGAAGCCGGGAACCGACGCCCAGGCTCTGGCCGAGCGGCTCAACGGCCAGTTCCTGGCCAACGGGGCCGACGCCGACTCCTTCCGCAAGACGGTGGGCGAGAACCTCGCCCAGCAGACGCAGTTCTTCCGGCTGATGCAGGGTTACCTGGCCCTCGGCCTGGTGGTGGGCATCGCCGGCCTCGGCGTGGTCATGGTCCGAGCGGTGCGAGAGCGACGCCGCCAGATCGGCGTGCTCCGGTCGCTCGGCTTCGAGTCGGGAGCCGTGCGCAAGGCGTTCGTCGCCGAGTCGGCCTTCGTGGCCCTGGAAGGTGTCGTCATCGGCTGCCTGCTGGCCAACCTCACCGCCTGGCGGCTGGTGGGAAGCGAGGTCTCGGCGAGGACATGTCCTTCAACGTGCCCTGGGTGCAGCTCGGCCTGCTCGTGATCGGTACCTTCCTCGCCTCGCTGCTGGCCACCGCCACTCCCGCACAGCAGGCTTCGAAGATCAAGCCAGCCGTCGCCCTCCGCCTGGCGGACTGAGGTGGTCAGGCGTTGGCCGGCCCTAGGGTCTCTTCCACCTGGTCGAAGAGGCGGGCGGTGCAACTGGTCATCTCCACCAGGGGAAGGGCCTCGTTCATGACCCGCTCGGCCAGGAGGGCGTAGGCGTCGGCCGCCGGGCCGGAGCCAGCCAGCGAGGCCGGCTCCCCGGCGTCGCCGCCTGCGGCCAGCGCCGGGTCGAGGGGGATGCTGCCGAGCAGCGGCACCCCCACCTGGTCGGCCAGGCGCTGGCCGCCCCCCGACCCGAACAGGGGGTAGGAGCGGCCGTGGTCACAAACAAAGGCGCTCATGTTCTCGATCACGCCGGCTACCCGTAGGTATCCCTTGCGCGCCATGTCGGCGGCGCGCGCCGCCACCTTCTGGGCCGCCAGTGCCGGCGTGGTGACGATGAGCACCTCGCTGCGAGGCAGCATTCGAGCCAGCCCCATCTGTACGTCGCTGGTGCCGGGCGGCATGTCCACCAGGAGGTAGTCCATCTCCCCCCACCGCACGTCCTCCAGGAAGTGCTGGACAGCGCGGTTGAGCATGAGGCCACGGAGCATCACGGCCTCGTCCTCGCTCGTGCCCTCCACCGATCCCATGGACACGACCTTCAACCTTCCCTCGCCCACCTGCTTCTCGAGGGGGACGATCTTCTTGGACTGGGCCGTCACGTGGCCCTCCACACCGAGCATGCGGGGGATGGAGAAGCCGCCGATGTCGGCGTCGAGCACACCCACGGTGAGGCCTTTGGCGGCCAGGCGGCTGGCCAGGTTGGCGGTGACCGACGACTTGCCCACGCCGCCTTTGCCCGAGGCCACAGCGGCGATCCGGGTCCTGCCCGGGATCTCGGTGTCGGGCGCGTTGTCCCTGGCCTTCCACCGGGCGCGGGACATGAGGCTCTTCTTCTGCTCCGCCGTCATCTCCCCGAAGTGGACCCGCACCTCCTCGACCCCCGGGACGCTGGCCACACGCGACTTCACGTCCTTCATCAGCTGGGCTCGCAAGGGGCAACCGGCGGTGGTGAGGGAGAGGGTGACGTCCACGATCCCGGCCTCGTCCGTCTCGATGCGATGGACCATGCCCAGGTCCACGACGTTGTCGCCGAGCTCGGGGTCGACCACGCCGAGAAGGGCGCGTCGAATGGCCTCGTGATCCGGGCCGCGACGATCGAGCGAGGGCGAGATGTTCATGGTCGGCGCCAGTTTACAAGGAAGGAGCGGGAAGTATTAATTGACGACACGTACGTGCAACGGTTATGCTCCTAATCATGGGAGCGAGGGAGCGGGATTCGGTCAGGTGCTCGGACTCATCCGAGTCGCAGATGACATACAACAGGTTCCTACAACTGTTCCCGGACCACGCCGCTTGCCTCGACTACTTGAAGGCGAAGTTCTACCCGGACGGCAGCGAGTGCCCCGGTTGCGGCAAAACGACCAAGTTCCACCGGGTTAAGCAGCGGTCGGCCTATTCATGCCAGTACTGCCGACACCAGGTGTACCCGACTGCCGGAACCATCTTCCACAAGTCGAGCACGTCTTTGCAGTTGTGGTTCTGGGCCATCTTCCTAATGTCGTCCACCCGGTGCGGCATCTCAGCGAAGCAACTCGAGAGGGAAATCGGCGTCACCTACCCGACCGCGCATCGCATGTTCAAGCAGATTCGCTCGCTCCTGGGCGACAACGGTCCGCCTCTCCGGCGATGTAGAGGTTGACGAGTCAGCCTTCGGTGGCAAGCCCCGAGCACGCACCCTCCGTGAGTGGGACGCCGAGCGCTACGCCAAGAACCGCCGCTCCGCTGCGGCCCGGTGGGCGGCCGAGAACAAGACCACCGTGTTCGCCATGGTCGAGCGTGGCGGGCGGGTGCGGACGATGGTGGTCCCCAACCGGAGCCAGCCCGTCCTTCACAGCGCCATCCGCTCCCACGTCCTGTCGGACTCGATGATCTTCTCCGATGAGTGGGCGCTATACGAGGGGATCAGCAAGGGCTACCGCGGCCATCGTCGGATCAAGCACAAGGCCCGCATCTACGTCGAAGGCGACGTTCACACGAACACGGTCGAGGGGTTCTTTGGGCTGGTCAAGACCGGCATCCGCGGCGTGTACCACGCCGTGAGCGTCCGCTATCTCCCCGACTACCTGAACGAGTACGCCTTCCGCTACAACCGGCGGAAGGACGAGCGCCCGATGTTCTGGGCGATTCTCGATCGGGTTCAGAAGGGCCTACTACCCGTTCCATAAACCTAGTGGTCGTTTTGGAAGTAAGGGTCTACTAACCGAAAGCGAACTCGTCTGCTGCGTCGCTTGGGAGTTCGCCCTTCCCAAGGTCCGCAATCTGCAGTTCATCGACACCGTCCTCCACCATGCGCATCGTCAGCGACACGCCGGGCAGGAGCACCTTCAGCAGGTCAGCGACCGTGCAGTCCGGTCCAACTGGCAGGTCGCACTCGCCATGGCGATGCATCGGTGAAATTGCGAGGATAGAGAACCGCAGGAAAACGACGGACGGCCGGTACTCATCCTTCCCCTGAACCCGGACAGCGACCGTTCCCTCGCCGCCGCCCTGCTGGATGAGTGCTACTGCCAACTGAATCGAGTCGGTTTCGAGTACTGGCACGACGACGCGGCGACCGGCTACGTCGCGGATTGAAAACAGGTCGGCGAAGCGTGCATCGAAGGCGCAGGTAGTCGCGACCTGACGAGCAAACTGCATCCGGAGCGAGTTGTACCTCATGCCCACCCCTTCAATCGGTCATCAATATCCCAAACGTAGCCGAGCGCCCAGGTGAGTGCCTTATCAAGGTCGTCGCCGACTCCTGGCGGAATGCAGCTCTCGTCCTTCCTTGAGCCCCCACAGGTGTCGCCTTGGTCGACGTGAACGTAGCCATGTTTGCAGTCCACTCGTTCAACGTCACACCAGCCATCATCGGTACCCGCATCGCGGATCTGTACTGACACCGCGAAATCGACCAGTCGGCCCGACTGGGGGTGGCGGCGGATTCGCTGGACTACCTGCGCCTCTTGTCCCGAGCCCGGCAGAGGGATTGGGACGGTTTGCTCATCGTCCCATTCTGGCTTGCTTGCCTCCCAATGCTTGACCCAACCCGGCGGCGGTGGTGGCTGTGTCAGGTCTGCGGCGTGGGCGTCGCGCTTCCGCTTGTCCTGCTTTGACCTGCCAGTCATGCGTTCAGCCTAAGCGGGTCTCCTGCCCTACTCGGCTGGCTTCAACCGCTCCGTGACTCGGTCGAGGTCGGCCAAGAAATCGTCCTCGTCGTGATCGGGGTCTTGTTGCGCCAGCACGTCGTCAGACGGTGGCTTGGGCGGTTCCGTCGCTTGGCCCTTCTTACGGCGCAGCATGGGCGGGGCATCCGTCGAGGTAGTGGCGCACGGCGTGGCGAACGGCCTGGGCCATCGTGCGCTCATCGGCCGCGGCGCGCGCCTTGATCGCGTCATGCAGCTCGGGGGGCATCCGCACCACGACGAACTGTTGGGAATTTTTTTTTGCCCTTGTCATCGTCGTGCCCCCAATTTCTAAGCTCGCTTACCAGCTTTCGCCCGGTAACACGCGAAAGGCTGGACGCGAGCTTAGCCATCCGTCTTGGCGAATTCGCGGATGGGGCCATCATCGAGGGGTCCCGCGATCAACAGGTAGGGCGTGCTAGACGTGAACAAACCCGGCCGTTTTGGGCGACCGGGCTGTTCACATAGGAGGGTGCTGCCAGTGCTGGGCACTGGACCCGGATTTAGCCCCGGCGACTCCGCTCAGAGTTCGGTTCGAATCCGACACCCTCCGCTAGGCCCCCGTGGCGAAACTGGCACACGCACCTGTCTAGAAAACAGGCTCCGCTCAGGAATTGCGGGTTCGAGTCCCGCCGGGGGCACAAGTTGTCAAGATGCTCCCGCGCGCTCAGCGGGCTGCCCAACCCCAACCATCTGGTCGATCGCTCGTTCAGCGCGCAACTCGCACCACTGTCCCACAGTTTTGTACCACCTGCTAGGACACTGGCTATCTGTCGGCATACGTGTCGTCATTTAATACTTCCCGAAGGAGCCTGGTATATTCAGGAACCCATGGACCGACTCCAGGTCTTCAAGGCCCTGGGCGACAACACCCGCTATGCGATCTACCTGGAGCTCGCCCGGGCCGACCTGCCTCGCTCCACGTCTGAGATCGCCGAGACGTTGGACCTTCACCCAAACACCGTGCGTCCCCACCTCGAGCGCATGCGGGAGGTCGGGCTGCTCCACGTGGAAGCCGACAACCAGGGCACGGTGGGGCGTCCGCAGCATCGGTACTCCCTCGCCGCCGAGGCTCCGTCACTCGGCCTGGAGCCAGCCAGCTCCCCGCTGCTGGCCGGTCTTCTGGCCAACGTGGCCGCCGCGTGTGAGCCCGCCGCCGACGACGTGGCCGGTGCCGGCCGGGATCATGGCCGGCACGTGGCGACGATCCGCACCGAGCAAGGCCAGCGCGGGTGCGTGCAGGCCGTCAACGCCGAGATGGCCGACCTCGGTTTCGACCCGGTGCAGAGCGGTGACGCCCGGACCACCACCATCGCCTTCACCCAATGCCCGTTCCGCAGCTTGGCCCAAGCCTTCCCCGAGCTGGTGTGTCACCTGCACCGGGGAATGATCGAGGGCATGGCGGAGGTTCTAGGGGATGCGAGGGTCACGCGCTTCGCGACGTTGGCCGATCGAGACCCGTGCCAGGCCGACCTGGCCGTCCGTTAACATGTCGATGTCTTTCCTCAAGGAGGCTTCCTGGTGAGCACCACCGAAACCAGCACCGAGACCGATACCACCGCCGAAGGGCAGGTCATCGGCCTGACCGACACCGCCAACAAGAAGGTGGCGGAGCTGCTCACCATGGAGGGCAACCCCGAGCTGGCCCTGCGCATTGCCGTGCGTCCGGGTGGCTGCTCCGGTTACTCGTACGAGATGTTCTTCGACTCCGAGTTCGCTCCCGACGACATCCGTTCCACGTACGGGCAGGTGAACGTCGTGGTCGACCCGGCCAGCGCACAGCTGCTCAGAGGCGCCACCCTCGAGTACAAGGACGGCCTCCAAGGCGCCGGCTTCAGCATCGACAACCCCAACGCCCAGCGCTCTTGCGGCTGCGGCCAGTCCTTCTCCTAGCCTTCCAGGCCCAGCGCTCAACCGCAAGCGCTTCGGGAAGGCGTCCGGGCTCCTGGATCAGAGCCCGAGGACCTGGCGCACAGCAGCCTCGAGCTCGCCATCGCTGGCCACGTTGTCGAATCGGTGCTTGACGAGGCCGTCGCTGTCCACCACGAAGGTCCAGGGTTCGCTGCCGTCGCCGTCGCGGTCGGCATCGATCCACTCCTGCGCCGAAGGGTTCAGCTCCCTCTTCTCGTAGTCGCGCCAGACCTCCAGGTGGACGAAGGCCATTCGGTCGCCATAGCGCCTGGCCAGAGCGGAGACGGCGTCGGTGATGGGGCCGCAGAACCGGCTCTGGCAGAAGGTGGGCGTGGAGACAACGACCATCAACGGCCGACGGGCGTCGAGGGCCTGGGCGACCGTCGTCGAATGCAGCTCGGGATCGGGCACCGGCGTGGCGGCATCGGCGCGGGAGTCAATGCTCCTGGGGCTCACGCCGGCCTGGGCCGCCAACGGGTTGGCGGTACGCGGCGCGGGGTCACCTACGGCGGGGACCTCGCTCTTGGCCAGCACCTCGAACCGGCCCTCGGCGCGGTAGTCCCTTTGGTCGACACGGGCCGTGACCCGCACCTCCCAGAACCCGGGGTTCGAGAAGGTCACGGGGTCTGCGCTGTAGACGCCTGTGGCGGTCGACGCCTCCACGAAACGTGGGCCGGGCTCCGAGGGGTCGGCGGCGCTCCCCGCGATGGGAAGGAAGCGTGCCGGGGTGGAGGGGCCCGGCCGGGGCGAGGGGAGCGGCCCCTCCTTGGTGCCGGTGAAGGCGAAGTCCAGCTGGACGGTGCCGAAGCCCACCAGGCGCTCGTTGTCGGCGCGCAGCAGGCCCACGAGGAAGCGCTGAGGCCGGGCGGCGGTCAGTTCGAAGCTGGCGACCTTTGTCACGATGCCATCCGCCCCGCTCGAGGGCGGCGCGCCATTTCCGCCCGAGTTGCCGCATGCAGCGGCGAGCAGGACGACAATGGCGGTCCCGACGAGGAGGCGATCACCACGGCGGCCGGCGATCATGATCAGCCCTCGCAGCCGGGTTCGGCAGGACGTCCGGTGGCGAGGAGGGCAGCGCGGGTCGTGGCGCTCAGACGGGCGAGCTGGGAACCGAGCGTGGCCGGATCCGCCGGGGAGCGCTCGAATCCGAGCTCCACTGCCTGCTTGGCCTCCAGGAGTCGAGCAGCCGTGGCGCGGTCCAATGCGGCCGCCTCGTTGGCGATGTCGTGGAGAGGCCCGTGGACGTTGTCGGTGAACATCCGCGAGGCGCCGGCGACGTCACCGCCGCTAACAGCCGCCGCGGTGCGACAAAGCCCCGGCAGGAGCAGGCCGTAGGGGTCGACCGACACTGCCGGCTTGGGGACCTCGCCACGCTCCCCCCGGCCTGGCCCGGCAATCAGGAGGGCCACAGCCGAGAGCGCGACGGAGCCGGCGAGGATCAGCCCTGCAGTCGAGGACACCCGTCGCGCTCGTCCGGGCCGGCGGTCGTCCGGAGGGGACACGGCGGTCAACCTATCGTGAGCCTCATGAGCACTCCGGTCGGCCCCTATTCCCCCGTTGTCCGCGCCGGCGAATGGCTGGTGTGCTCCGGCCAGGTCGGGCTACGCGACGGCATCCTCGTGGGTGGTGGCGTCTGGGGCCAGGCTCGGCAGGCACTGGACAACGTTCGCGACCTGCTCGAGGGCGAGGGCGCGGCGATGACCGACGTGGTCAAGACGACCGTGTTCCTGGTGCACATGGGTGACTACGGCCCCCTCAACGAGGCCTATGCCGAGGCGTTCGGCGACCACCGGCCCGCTCGCTCGGCGGTGGCGGTCTCCGCCCTACCGCTCGGCGCCCTGGTGGAGATCGAGGTCTGGGCCCGGGTCCCCGAGGAGGGGCGAGCCGGCGAGAGCCGCTGAGCCCGTCGAACGGCTCAGATCGCCCAACGGGACTGGCCGAACCGGTACCCAACGGATCGAACGGTCTGGATGAGGTGCTCCTGTTCGTTGCCCAGCTTGGCCCGCAGGCGTCGCACGTGGACGTCCACCGTGCGAGCCCCGCCGTAGTACTCGTAACCCCATACCCGAGAGAGCAGTGTCTCCCGGGAGAACACCTTCCCCGGGTGCGTGGCGAGGAACTTGAGCAGCTCGTACTCCATGTACGTGAGGTCGAGGGGGTGGCCGCCCACGGCCGCCTGGTAGGTCTCGAGGTTGAGGACCAGAGGTCCGTACTCCACCAGCTCCGGACGAGTGCCGCGCCCGGTGCGCCAGAAGAGGTGCTTGAGCCGAGCTGCGATCTCAGCGGACTGCGGCGGCGACAGGCAGAAGTCGTCGAACAGGTCCTCACGGAGCTCGAGGTTCCCCAACTGGTCTCCGGCCACCACCAGCAGCAGCGGCTCGAGCGGCAGGTCTCGCTTGCGTAGCGCCCGGCACAGAGCGAAGGCTTCGTCGAGTCCGGCGCCGGCACACACCACTGCGCCTGACCAGCCGTCCTCGGGTTCCATGGCCGTCGCGGCATGGGCGCCGGCGGCCGCCTTCCATGGGTAACCCGCCTGCTCCAGGGTCTGGGTGATGGCCGGTGGAGGAGGGTCGGGGTGCACCAGCAGGGCCTCCATGGTCAGAGCGTGAGATACCGCTTGAGCTCGAACGGCGTGACCTGAAGCTTGTAGTCGGACCACTCGGCTCGCTTGTTGCGGAGGAACCACTCGAAGACGTGCTCGCCGAGGGCGTCGGCCACCAACTCCGATCGTTCCATCTCGACCAGCGCCTCCGCCAGCGATCCGGGAAGCGACGGGATGTTCTCGGCCATGCGCTCCTGAGGCGTCATCTCGTAGAGGTTGGCGTCCGCCTCGGGCGGGAGCTCGTAGCCCTCCTCGATTCCCTTCAGGCCGGCAGCGAGCACCACGGCAAAGGCGAGGTACGGGTTGCAGGCTGGGTCGGGCGCTCGGTACTCGAAGCGGGTGGAATCGGCGCGGCCTCGCTTGGCCAGGGGCACCCGCACCAGTGCGGAGCGGTTGTTGCGCGCCCAAGATACGTAGATCGGTGCCTCGTAGCCGGGGACGAGGCGCTTGTAGGAGTTCACCCACTGGTTGGTGACGGCCGTGATCTCCCGGGCGTGCCTGAGGACCCCGGCGATGAAGCCCTTGGCCACCTTGGACAGGCCGTGCTCGTCGCCCGGGTCGTGGAAGGCGTTGACGTCACCCTCGAAGAGCGAGAAGTGGGTGTGCATCCCCGAGCCCTGGACGCCGGCGAGCGGCTTGGGCATGAACGTGGCCGTCACGCCGGACTCCTGGGCGAGCTCCTTCACCATGAGACGGGCGGTCATGACCGTGTCGGCCATCGTGAGGGCGTCGGTGTAGCGGAGGTCGATCTCGTGCTGGCTGGGGGCATCCTCGTGCTGGCTGTACTCGACGGGAATACCCATCTCCTCGAGAGTCAAGACTGTGCCCCGCCTCAGGGACGCGGCCTTGTCGGCCACCGTGAGCTCGAAGTAGGAGCCGTTGTCCAGGGGCTGGGGAACCGACGTGCCCGTGGCGAAGTAGAAGTACTCGAGCTCGGGCGCGGCATAGAAGGAGTACCCCTTGTCGTGGGCCCGCTCGAGCACGCGCCGTAGCACCTGGCGGGGGCAGCCCTCGAAGGGGGTGCCGTCCAGGTTGTTCACGTCGGCGAAGACCCGAGCCACCGGTGCCACACCGGCCTTGGCCGGAAGGATCTGGAACGTGGTGGCATCGGGCCGCGCCAGCACGTCGCTCTCCTGGACCCTGCTGAAGCCGTCGATGGAGGAGCCGTCGAAGGTCATGCCTTCCTCGAGGGCGTTCTCCAGCTCGGCGGGCGTGATGTTGAAGGCTTTGGGGATCCCGAGCACGTCGGTGAACCAGATCTGGATGAAGCGCACGCCGCGCTCCTCGACCGTGCGCAGCACGTAGTCCTGTTGGCGTTCCACGGGCCCAGTCTGGCAGGCCATGGGGAGCCACTACATGCCCTCGGACCGCACGTTCACAATGCGTTCACACGCTGAGTGCGACAGACTGCTCCCTTCGGTGACAGGCTTGACTCGCAAGTCAGCCGTTCCGTGGCAGCTACCCGTGAGTGCACGCGTGGTTCGAGACTTGGGCGGTGGCAACGCCGCCATCGCCCCCGAATTACCCAGGAGGGAACGTGCAAGAACGCACGCCGGACGAGGTCCTGAGCCTCGCACAGGACGCAGGCATCCAGATCGTCGATTTTCGCTTCTGTGATCTGCCCGGCCTGATGCAGCACTTCTCCGTGCCCGTCGCCCAGCTCACGGAGGACGCCTTCGAGGAGGGCTACGGCTTCGACGGCTCGTCCATCCGTGGCTTCCAGGAGATCCAGGAGTCGGACATGATTCTCATGCCCGACCCCAGCACTGCGGTGGTGGACCCGTTCCGCCAGCACCCAACGCTCAACATCAACTGCTTCGTGCGCGACCCAGTCACGGGCGAGAGCTACAGCCGTGACCCGCGCTACGTCGCCAGGAAGGCGGAGGACTACCTGGCGTCCACCGGCTTGGCCGACACCGCCTACTTCGGCCCGGAGGCCGAGTTCTACATCTTCGACGACGTGCGGTTCATGCAGGACCAGCACTCGGCCTTCTACTCGGTGGACTCCATCGAAGGCATCTGGAACTCGGCCCGGGACGAGCAGCCGAACCTGGGGTTCAAGCCCCGCTACAAGGAGGGGTACTTCCCGGTCCCGCCCATGGACCATTTCCAGGACCTGCGCTCGCAGATGGTGCTCACCATGGAGCAGATGGGCCTGGAGATCGAGGTCCAGCACCATGAGGTGGGCACTGCCGGCCAAGCCGAGATCGACATGCGCTTCGACACCCTGCTGTCCATGGCGGACAAGCTCATGACCTACAAGTACGTGGTGAAGAACGTGGCCCGCGCCGCCGGCTACTCGGCCACCTTCATGCCCAAGCCCATCTACCAGGACAACGGCTCTGGCATGCACACCCACCAGTCCTTGTGGAAGGGCGGCGAGCCGCTCTTCTACAGCGAGGCGGGCTACGCCGGGATGTCGGACATGGGCCGTTGGTACATCGGGGGCCTCCTCACCCACGCGGCTTCGATCCTCGCTTTCGCCGCTCCCACCACCAACTCCTACAAGCGCCTGGTGCCCGGCTACGAGGCGCCCGTCAACCTGGTGTACTCCCAGCGCAACCGCTCGGCCTGCGTGCGCATCCCCCTGTACTCCAAGAGCCCCAAGGCCAAGCGTCTCGAGTTCCGATGCCCGGACCCGAGTTGCAATCCCTATCTGGCCTTCTCAGCCATGCTCATGGCCGGCCTCGACGGCATTCAGAACCGCCTCGAGCCGCCTGACCCGGTGGACAAGGACCTCTACGATCTGCCCCCCGAAGAGTTGGCTCAGGTGCCGCAGGTGCCCGGATCGCTGGACGAGGCCCTCGACGCCCTGGAGGCCGATCAGGACTTCCTGAAGGTCGGCGGAGTGTTCACCGACGATCTCATCGACACTTGGTTGGCCTACAAGCGTACTTCTGAGATCGACGAGGTGCGCCTGCGGCCGCACCCGTGGGAGTTCATGCTCTACTACGACATCTGAGCGGATGGGGCTGCTGACCTGCGGTTCGGTGACTCCCCCATGCCGAGGACGCGGCGTGGACGCGTAAGGACGCGAGCATCGTGGTCCGTTGCCGGTCGCCCTCTCAGCACCGACGGCCCAGGGCCTCCAGCCCGAGGCGGAGCGCCAGTGTGCCCACCAACAGCAGGCCAGCGTTGGCCACCAAGTTCGAGTCGTCGAAGCTCACCTCCATGCGGTCAAGGTGGTGTGATACTCGACTCACTGAAAGTGCCTCCTGTGCTGGTGGTGAAGACGACGTTGAACACCGTCATCGTCCCAACTCGGGAGGCCTTTCAACTGGATACGCGACCCGCGTCAGCATGGTTCAATCGGTGGATCGAGGCTGAAGCCTCCGACCCACGGACTCCCGCCGGCGGCCGGAGCTCCCAATCGGGTGCATGGGCGAGCTTGGAGCGCGTCCTACCTGACCACTGCGGCGGTGGCGGTCACTGAGCCGCCGTCGGCCGTGGTTGTCCTTCGCTCTCGCTCCGTTCCGTCCACCAGGAGCACGAGGGTCAGCGGGCTGCTGTCATCGGGTTTGGTGAAGTCGGACTTCTTGGAGAAGGATGCGCTGGTGAGGAAGCTCTCCTGCGCTGAGAACTCGCGGTTGCCACATCCCTCACGGCTCGCCCCCGCGAAGGTGCCTGTCCAACAGGTAGTCGGTGCTGCCTCCACCCTAGCCGTCACCGTGCGCCTCTCGGCAAAGGCACGACCAGCCTCGTCGATGCCCTCGTCAACCGCCGCCGCCAGGACGAACACCATGATTGCTCCGAGGATGCCAACGCCTCCTAGGACAGTCCCGGCGATGGCCATCCCGCGCCCGCTCTGGTCCTGCTTGGAGATCTGACTCAGGGCAATCACCCCGGTGACGATGGCGACCAGGGAGCCCACGCCAAAGATCCACACGATGCCTGCGATCAGCGAGACGATGGCCAGGGCATTGGTGCCCGGCGACGGTTGGGGAGGTCACCCGTAACCGCCCGGAGGGCCCCCTTGGGGAGGGGACCAAGCCGGCGGAGGCGGTGGTTGGGGTTGCCACTGTGGCTGGGGCGGGCCCCATCCGCGGGGAGGCTGGTTGGTCATCGCCCGAGGCTACCCAAGGGGTGCCTGCGGAGGCTCCGTCGGTCAGACTGGGTCAGCTGGCGCCGCAGGCTCGGGCTGTCGTCCACTGGCTCCAACCGCTGCGTTGTTGGAGCTCCATGGCCTTGGCGTCCTGGGTCTCCGGGTCGGCGTCCTCGGGCCGTCCCGTGCCACCCACCGATTCCCACGTCGACTGGCGGAACTGGTAAGCACCGCCGCCACCGGAGCGATAGTTGCCGCTGGACTCGCGCTGGCGGATGCACGTCCACATGCCCCCGGGCGCGGTATGCCCCGGCGACACCACCGCTGCACCCGACGACGCAGTGTGCGTGCGCACCGCCGCCCGCCGGGCGGCGGCCGCCTGGGCCGCACCCCACGCCTCGGCGCTGCGGCGGGCCTGCTCCTCTCGGAGGAGCTGGCCCAACTCCCCGTTCACCCGGGCCAGGATGTTGCGCTGGCTGCTCTCCGCCTCTGCCACCGCTAGGAGCTGGGCCTCGACCGATGAGGCGGCGGAGCGGGCCGACTGCTGCGCCTGCTCGAGAACGCTGCGCTTGAGCGCCAGGTCGGCGCGCGCCGCCTTCAGCGCGTCCAGGGCATCACGCTGGCCGGAAGCGGTGGTCTTGAAGTACTGGCTACGCACCAACAGGTCTTTGCCATCGGTCGAGTCCAGCTGTTCCAGGAAGGAGACGGGGCTGCCCTGTACGTACGCCTCCACGGCAACGGAAGAAAGTCGAACGCCGATCTCCGCCATGCGCTGATCGGCCTGGGCGAGCTCGGACCGGGCTTTGGCCACGGCGAAGTCCGCCTGATCCGCCCTTTGACGGGAGGCGGCGGACTGGCGGTCCAACGCCGCGATGCGCTCGGCCTGGGCGTCGATCCGGGACTGGAGGCGCGCCGCTTCGGCCCGCTTCTCGTCGATGGTGCCGCCCAGGGCGGACGACCCCCCGAGGAAGGGGAGCGAGACGACGATGAGGGCGATCCCGATGAGAACGCCGACCTGCCTTCGCTGCCGTGGGGTCAAGGCTTGGCCTCACTGCTAGGGCGCGCTCTGGCAAGGTGCAGGCACGCGGCGGTGCCGACACGGTAACCAAGGGACATTTCGTACGCAAACACGGCAGGCCCCACGGAGCGCGCTCGGCCCGTCCAGGAGACGCTCGCCCAGCGGTCTCCGCGTCAGCTCCGACCGTAGAAAAGGCGCTCCATCACCTGCCGCGACCGGCGGGTGACCCGGCGGTAGTCCTCGCGGAGCTGAGTCGGGGTCGTGTCGCAGCTGCGGGCCAAGCGCGCCAGGTCCTCGGGTCGCGTGGGCAAGGCGTCCCCCGGGCCGCCCTTCACCAGGTACCAACGGTTCCGGGTCTGCTCGCAGAATCGGTAAGCATCGCCGAGCACGCGGGCGTCAGCGGCCTCGAGAGCCCCTTCCTCCCGGAGCCGCCCGAGCGCCGCCATGGTGCCCGGCCCCGGTACCCGGTGGCGGAGCTGGAGGAGTTGGGTCACCCACTCCACGTCCGACAGCGAGCCTCGGCCCAGCTTCAGGTGGAACTGCGGGTCTTCACCGTGAGGCATGCGCTCGCGCTCCACCCGGGCCTTCATACGGCGGATCTCCCGCACGTGCTCCTCGGTGAACGGCGGGTCCCAGACCACCTCGTCCAGGAGGGCCATGTACCGGCGACCCAGCTCCGCGTCTCCGGCGACGGGCCGGGCTCTCACCAGCGCCTGGCGCTCCCACGTCTGGGCCCAACGCCCGTAGTACGCCCGGAAGCTGTCGAGGCTGCGCGCCAGGGGCCCGTCCTTGCCCTCCGGTCGCAGGCCGGTGTCAAGGGTGTAGACGCGGTTGGCGGGCGTCGTCCCCTTCACCAGGCTGATGAGAGCGTGGGCCACCTCCTGGGCGGCGGCGAAGTCGTCCGGGGTGGCGCCGTCGTAGACCAGGACCACGTCCAGGTCGCTAGCGAAGGCCAGCTCCCCGCCCCCGAACCGGCCCATGGCCATCACGCAGACGGGTACCGGCGGGTCAAGGCTGCTGAGCGCTCCCTCCAGCGTGGCCTCGGCCAGAGCCGTCAGACCCGCCGCCGTGGCCTCCACGTCGCTTTGTCCGAGCACGTCCTTGGCCGCGATGCGCACGACTTCAGCTCGGACCAGGCGGAGCAGGCCCTGCCGTTGAGAGTCCACGTGGTCGCGCAGATGGAGCAGCGAGCGGACGCGGCCGAGGAGGTCCTCGCGTCGGCGTGGGGCCAGGTCCTGATCGCGGCCCAGCGCGGCGATCAGCTCCGGGTGGTGCTCGAAGCCCGTTATCAGGATGCGGCTGGTGCCGCACAGAAGGCAGAGCCGGCGCGCCGCCTCGGGTGATTCGCGGAAGGTGCTGACGAGCTCGGCCGTGCGGTGGCTGCTGCTGAACAGGGTGCGCAGCCCGAGCAGGCCGAGGTCGGGATTGGGGGACTCGGACAGCCAGCTCAGCACGAGGGGCAACACCTGTTGCATCAACCGGGAGGTACGGGTGAGACCGCGGGTCAGCTCGGCCATGGCCTGCCTGGTGCGCTCGGCCTCGGCGAAGCCGAAGGCGGCCAGACGGGCCTGCACCGCCTCGGGCGCCATCGGCGAGCTGCCGACGAAGGCCTCGAGCAAGGGGCGGAAGAAGAGGCGTTCGTGGATCGGCCTCACCGTCGCCTGGTGAGCGCGCAGGTCGCTCTCGAAACGGGAAAGCGCCGTGTCCTCGGCGTCGTCCCGGTAACCCATGGCGCGGGCCAGTGAAGCTCGCGCCGCTGCGTCCACCGGAACGGCATGGACCTGCTGCTCGTCGACCAGCTGCAGGCGGTGCTCGACCATCCGGAGGAAGCGGTAGGCCTGGTCGAGGGCAGAAGCGTCGGCGGGATCGACGTATCCGGCCGACCCCAGCTCGGCCAGGGCTACGAGCGTGGTCGGCGAGCGCAGGGCCGCATCGTGGCGGCCGTGCACTAGCTGCAGCAGCTGCACCGCGAACTCCACGTCGCGGATGCCACCTCGCCCTCTCTTTATCTCTCTGTCGAACACCCCCTGCCGGGCCAGCTCCTCCTCGGTCCTCGCCTTCATGGAACGCACCTGGCGGAGGTCGTCGGCGTCGAAGGAACGCCCCCACACCCGCTCCGAAGCGGCCTCGAGGAACGCGGCTCCGACCTCGGTGTCACCTGCCGTGGGTCGGGCCTTGATGAGAGCCTGGAACTCCCAAGGCTGGGCCCAGCGGTCCCAATACGCCTCGTATGAGCTGAGGGCGCGCACGAGGGGTCCGTTGCGGCCTTCGGGCCGGAGGTTGGCGTCCACGCGGTAGCACTGCCGGGCCACCTCCATGACCCGCCGGGCGTCCCCTTCGCCGACGAACATCACATCTATGTCGCTGGCGTAGTTGAGCTCCCGACCGCCCAGCTTCCCCATGCCGATGACCGCCAGGCCGTCGCTTCCCCCGTCACCCGCCAGTCGGCAGGAGACCTCGAGGACGCGCGCCGCGACGGCACTCAGATCCGCCACCACGGCCTCCAAGGGGTCGAGGCCGAGGAGGTCTCTGGCCGCGATGCGCAGGAGCTCACGCTCCTTCCAGGTCCTCAGTGCGGCCACGCTCTCCCCGAAGTCCTCCGGCTCGACGGCATGCTTCAGCTCGACGGCATCATCCAGGTCGGCGAGGACGTCGATGGCCGCCCGGTCGCGCATCAGGAGCCGCGTGAGCGACCGGCTGGCGGCGGTGACCAAGGTGATGGCCTCGAGGAGCCGGGGGTCGGAGCTGAAGCGCTCCTCCAAGCCGGCATGGGAGTCCACGAGCTGGCGCAGGGCGGCGACAGCCGCCGGAGGCGGCGAGAACCGCTCTATGGCTTCGTCCACGGAGGTGCTCGACACCCCCAAAGTCTCGCAGCCGGGAAGCGATCTGCGTTCGGGCCGTAGTCTGGAGCTGGCCATGACCCGGCTCCGTGTCGCCGCATGCCAGCTCAACCCGATCGTGGGTGACCTGGAGGGCAACGTGAATAGAGTGCTCGCCGCCCTCGAGGAAGCCGAGGGCGCGGGTGCCGACCTGGCCGTCTTTCCAGAGCTCGCCATCACCGGCTACCCACCCGAGGATCTGCTCCTCAAGCCGCAGTTCGTCGAGGACAACCTGGATGCTCTCGAGAAGCTGGCCTCCCAGACCGGGCGGTGCGCGGCCGTAGTCGGTTTCGTCGACCGCGCCCGAGACCTTCACAACGCTGCGGCGGTTTGCGCCCATGGAGCGGTGCACGGCCGCTATCACAAGCGCGTGCTGCCGAACTACGGCGTGTTCGACGAGCAGCGCTACTTCACCGCCGGCGCCCCCTCGCCCTCGCTGTTCCTGATCGCCGGGGTGCGCTGTGGCGTGTCGATCTGCGAGGATGTGTGGAGCCCTTCGGGCCCGGTTGCAGAGCAGGCCGCCGGCGGCGCCGAGGTGGTGGTGAACCTCAACGCCTCGCCGTACCACGCCGGGCGCGCCCAGGAGCGCGAGCGCATGCTCGGCACACGCGCAGCGGACGCCTCGTGCGCCCTGGTGTACGTAAACCAGGTCGGCGGCCAGGACGAGCTGGTCTTCGACGGTGCGTCCATGGTCTTCGACGGGAGTGGGCGCCTGATCGCACGAGCGGCGCAGTTCGAGGAGGCGGTGATGGTCGTGGACGTCGAGGTCCGCCCCACCTTCCGCCAGCGACTGCTCGATCCCAGAGGCCGCAAGAGCGCCCCGCTACTGCCGGCCCACACCGTGACCGAGCACTCGGGGGAGGTAGACGACCGCCGTCGACCCGACTCGGTGGAGCTCCTCGACCCGCTGGACGAGGTGTACCACGCTCTCGTCCTGGGCACCCGGGACTACGCCACCAAGAACGGCTTCAGCGACGCCGTCGTCGGCCTGTCGGGTGGCATCGACTCGTCACTGGTGGCGGCCGTGGCCGCCGACGCCCTCGGGCCCGACCATGTCCACGGCGTTTCGATGCCGTCACGGTTCTCCAGCAAGGGTTCGAGCACCGACGCGGAGGCGCTGGCCCAGAACCTGGGGATCGACTACAGGGTGATCGCCATCGAGGCCGCCCACACCGCCCTGACGGAGATGCTCGCCCCCTCGTTCGAGGGCAAGGACGAGGACGTGACCGAGGAGAACCTGCAGTCGCGGATCCGGGGCCTGCTGCTGATGGCCCTTTCCAACAAACACGGCTGGCTGGTGTTGGCCACGGGGAACAAGAGCGAGCTGGCGGTCGGTTACTCCACGCTCTACGGCGACACCGCTGGCGGCTTCGCACTGTTGAAGGACGTCCCCAAGACAATGGTCCGCAGGCTGTGCGCCCGCCTGAATGAACGAGCCAGCAGGGAGGTGGTCCCCGGAGCGGTGATCACCAAGCCGCCGACGGCCGAGCTGCGAGCCGACCAGCGCGACGAGGACTCATTGCCGCCTTACGAGGTGCTCGACCCCATCCTCGAGGGTTACGTGGAGGACGACCTCACGGCCGGAGAGCTCGTCCGCGCCGGCTTCGACGCCGACCAGGTGCACGAGGTGGTGCTCCTCGTGGACCGGGCCGAGTACAAGCGCCGCCAGAGCCCGCCCGGAGTGCGGGTGACGCCGAAGGCCTTCGGCAAGGACCGAAGGGTGCCGCTCACGAACCGGTACCGGAGTTGATGCCTGCTCTGGAGGGCGGCCATGGGGCCCAGTCGCCCGGCCGGCAGCCTCACGAAGCCCTGCCCCTCCTTGAAGCGGCGCGGCGAATGGGCGCCTACCGCTGGGTCGAGTCCCGCCTCTTCGAGGTGCTCAGCGCGTGGGCGCTGTCCGTCCCCGAGCTGGAGATAAAGCCGGTCCTTGCCGCCCACGCGGCCGAGCACGCCTGGCACGGCGAGCTCTGGGGCGAGCAGCTCCCGACGGCGGGCGGGATGACTCCGGAGAGCCTGACCGCCTCGGCCAACGAGGGGATCGACGCCTTCTTCGCCGCACTGGTCGAGCCGGACGGCCCCGGACGCACGATCGAGAGGCTGGTGGGCGCCTACCGGGTCCTCCTGCCCCGCATGATCGCGGTTTACTCGGCCCATCTCGCCGTGGCGTCAGCAGTCTCCGACGGACCCGCCATCCGAGTTCTGCGCCTCGTCCTGCGCGACGAGGTGGAGGGTTGGTCCCGCGGCGAGGCGGTCATCCAGTCACTGCTCGGCACCGAAAAACAGGTCCGGACCGCTGCCGGGCACCAGGGCCGGCTGGAGTGGATGATCACCGCCGCCGGGGGCGTGGCCGGGCGCCAGACCACGGGCCGCGGTTTCGCCGGGCACGAGAACGGGCAACCTTGACTGTGGCGGTACAGTCTCGGGAGGTTCTCTTGGTCCGTCGGGGATGCAGGGAATGCTCTTGCCCACGCTCAGCGTTGCACAGGGGTCCGACCGTCGGCAGTAGAACGAAGGGTTTGTAGATCTTGGCCAAGGAGCGCGTCGAACGGGACGAGGAAGACCTGGTCCGGCTCTATCTGACGGACATCGGGCAGTATCCCCTGCTGACCAAGGATGACGAGGTCCGCCTGGCCCAGGCCATAGAGGGCGGCAACGAAGCGCGGGCTGCCTACGACGGCCAGGGCAAGGCCCTTACCCCCGCCCGTCGCCGCGAGCTGCGGCGCACGGTGAAGCACGGCGAGGACGCGCAACGAACGTTCGTGCAGTCGAACCTGCGCCTGGTGGTCTCGATCGCCAAGAAGTACCAGGCCTCGGGGCTTCCCCTCCTCGACCTCATACAGGAGGGGAACCTGGGCCTCATGCATGCCGTCGAGAAGTTCGACTGGCGCAAGGGCTTCAAGTTCTCGACCTACGCCACGTGGTGGATTCGGCAAGCCATCACCCGGGGCATTGCCAATACGGGCCGAACCATCCGCCTGCCAGTGCACGCCGGCGACACGCTGGCAAGGCTCCAGAAGGCGAGGTCACGCCTGGAGCTCAAGCTGGGGCGCCCCGCCACCTTGAGCGAGCTGTCGGCTGAGGTGGAGATGCCGGAGGACAAGGTCACCGAGGCCCTCCGCTTCGCCGCCGAGCCCCTCTCGCTGTCAGAGCCCCTGAGGGAGGACGGCGACGCCGAGCTGGGTGATGTCGTCGAAGACCGTTCGGCCGAGTCGCCCTTCGAGGTGGCGGCCACCAGTCTCCTGCCGGAGGAGATCTCGCGGCTCCTCGGACCCCTCGACGAGCGGGAGCGGGAGATCCTCCGCCTGCGCTTCGGGCTCGACCGGGGCGAGCCGCGCACCCTCGAGGAGGTGGGAGAGCACTTCAACCTCACCCGGGAGCGCATCCGCCAGATCGAGGCCCGGGCCATGTCCAAGCTGCGCCACCCGTCCAGCGACACGGGTGCAAGGGACCTTCTGACCGTCTAGCGACGGCTCAAGAGTTCTCGCCTTCGGAAGCGGAGCTTCCTCGGGTGGCGAGGCGTCTGGCGGAGGTGGACGGGAATCGAACCCGCCGGACGGGGATCACCCGTCCCACCCGCTTTGAAGGCGGGGGAGCCCACCAGGTACCCAGACACCTCCGCTCCGCAACCTACAGGCTGGCGGGGCTCGTACAGACCTCGGCGGGCTCAGGCCATCGGGTGATGGCCTGGACGAGTAGGGTCGGAGTGATGAAGAAGCTGCTGCTGGTGGTCGTGCTCATCGCCCTCGGTGCCGTCGCGGCCCAGAAGCTCCGGGTTCAGTAACCACCTCACATAGCCTCCAGGAATCCGGCTCCCTCCTCTTGCATCTCGAGGGAGCCATGCCATAGGTTCACTGCCTCCCCTTCCCCCGGAACCTGTTCGACGCGCTCCGGGGAGGGACCGTGCTCGTCGCCTGCTGGTCAGCGAAGGGAGGCAGCGGCACCACTGTGGTGGCCGCCGCCCTCGGCCATGTGCTCGCCCGCTCGTCGCCGGCTGGGGTCCTCCTCGTAGATCTGGGGGGTGACCTTCCTGCCGCCTTGGGACTGCCCGAACCCGGCGGACCAGGCGTCTCGGACTGGCTGGCGGCGGGAGAGGACGTCCCGGTCGATGCCCTCGACCGGCTCACGGTGGACAGCGGTGAGGGTTTCGGCCTCCTGCCGCGCGGCCGGGGCCCGCTGCCTCGAGAGGGTGGCGAACGGCTGGCCGCCAGCCTCGCCACCCGGTCGTCGGCCGTGGTCGTCGACTGCGGCACGCCTGGCGACCCCGTGGGCACGGCGGTAGCCGCCGTCGCCGGCCTGTCCCTTTTGGTCCTGCGGCCGTGCTACCTCGCCGTGCGGCGGGCCCTGGCCGCCCCCATCCGCCCATCCGGTGTGATTCTGGTGAGCGAACCTCGCCGTTCCCTCGGTCGGAAGGACGTCGAGGACGTGCTTGGAGTGCCGGTACGGGCAGAGGTGGCCTGGGACCCGGACGTGGCGCGGTGCGTTGACGCCGGCTTGCTCGGCCGGCGCGTGCCTCGAGCCCTCGAGCGGTCGCTCCGGCGGGCGGCGTGAACGCCCTGACCGCGCCTGGCGCGGACCGCGGGCTGGCCGAGCGCCTTCACGCCCGGCTCGTCTCCCAGCCGGAGACCACGGACGGCTTGGGCGCCAAGGCCGTCGCCGAGCTGGCCCGTAAGGAGGCACCCCTGCTTGGTCCCATGGAGCTGGGTCGGGTGGTGGAGGAGGTCGTGGCGCGCGCCAGCGGGCTCGGACCGCTCCAACCCTTGCTGGCCGACCCGAACGTCGCCGAGGTCATGGTCAGCGGGCCGGACCGGGTGTGGGTGGAGCGGGACGGGCGGCTCTGCCGGGTGGAGATGGACATCGACGGCCCCACCATCGAGCACCTCATAGAGAAGATCGTCGGTCCCCTCGGCCTCCACGTGGACCGGGCCTCGCCCATGGTGGACGCCCGGCTCCCGGACGGCTCCCGCGTCAACGCCGTCGTGCCTCCGCTGGCTGTCGACGGGCCTGCCTCACGATCCGCCGGTTCACACGCCGCCCCTTGCCGCTCGATCGCTTCTGCACTCCGGCGCCGGCCCGGCTCCTGCGCTGGGCGGTGCGAGCGCGCCTCAACGTGCTGGTCTCGGGGGCCACCTCGTCGGGGAAGACCACGCTGCTCAATGCTCTGTCCGCCGAGATCCCCCTGGACGAGCGCATCATCACCGTCGAGGACGCGGCCGAGCTCAGCCTTCCCCAGGAACACGTCGTCCGCCTGGAGGCCCGACCGGCCAACGCCGACGGCACGGGGTCCATCACCGTTCGCGACCTGGTGAGGAATGCCCTGCGAATGCGTCCCGACCGCATAGTGGTCGGCGAGGTGAGGGATGCGGCCGCCCTCGACATGCTCCAGGCCATGAACACCGGCCACGAAGGATCACTCTCCACATGCCACGCCAACGGGACGGCCGACGCCCTTCGCAGGGTGGAGACCATGGTGCTCATGGGTGAGGTCGCGCTGCCGCTGGCCGCCGTCCGAGAGCAGGTGGTCTCGGCGCTCGACTTGGTGGTCCAGCTCGCCCGCGGTGCCGACGGCGGTCGCCGTGTCGTGGAGGTGGCCGAGGTCACCGGGCCGGGCGAGGTGCGCCGCCTCGTGAGGGGCGACGTCCTGGAGCAGTACCCGCAGCGTCCGTCCCGGTCCCCGTCGGTGCCCTCCTTGGACCGGGACCGTTCATGACCTTGCCCCTCGAGTTGCCCATCGTGGCGCCCGGCGTGGCGTCGGTCCTCGTACTGGTGTCCCTCGTCGCCGGGCGGGCCGCGCTGCGCAGGCCCCGCGCCGCAGGCAGCGCCTTCAGGCTCGCCGTCCTGTCTGCTCCGGCACGGGCGAGGTTGGTTGTGAAAGCTCCAGCCGTCCTCGGTCCCCGGCTCGCCGAGGCGGGTTTCGACGTCGACGCCGACCAGGCTTGGTCGGCGTGGCTGGCCGCCTCCGGGACGGCAGCCATCCTGGCTCTGCCCGCAGGCGGGCCGGGCCTGGTGGTGGTGGTGGTCGTGCTCGCCGTCATGGCTCCCGTCGTGACCTGGAGCCTGTACCGCCACCGCGGACAAGCTGCGGTGGAGGCCGCGCTGCCCGGAGCCGTGGACGCCATCGCCCGGGGGCTTCGGTCGGGTGCCTCGCTCCGTCAGGCCGTGGCCGAAGCGGCGGCGGCCACTCCGGGGGAGCTCGGCCGAGACCTCGGCCACGTCGCCGCCGCCACCGAGCGGGGCGCCACCATCGGGGCCAGCCTCGAGGAATGGGCAACACGCCGGCCCATCGCAGGGGTGCGCCTGATGGTGGCCGCGCTGGGCCTGGCCTCGGAGATGGGAGGAGCCACGGCTCAGGCGGTGGACGGCGTGGCCGACACTTTGCGCCAGCGCCTGGCCGCTCGAGCCGAGGCCCGCTCGCTGGCCACCCAGGCGCGGACCTCGGCGGCTGTCATAGCCGCCGCGCCCCTGGCCTTCGGCGCGCTGGCAGCGGCAACCGATCCGCGCACCCTCGCCTTCGTCTTCGGGACCGCTCCGGGCCTTGCGTTCCTTGGCGCCGGGCTGGTGCTCGACGCGGCTGGCGCGCTGTGGATGGCGCGCATCACGCGGATCGAGCCGTGACCACCGTCGCCCTAGGTGCCGGGTGGGCGGCGCTCGTGCTCTGGGCCCTGTCCGGTCGACGACCCCCACCCCGCCGGTTCGCCTCGTTGCCCCGGCCTGAGGGTGGCGGCAAGCACGGTTCACCACCGCGGCAGCCTGCAACGCGGCGTTCACTGTTGGAGGCGCTCGGCTCCGTTGTCCTTCGAGTTGCCCGCCGCCCCCCGTCGCGTCCGGAGCAGGCTCGCATGGCCGGGGCGGTGGTGGTGGCCACGAGCCTCCTCCTGGTGGTGGCTCCCACCCTCCTGCCCTTGCCCCTCCTCGGCGCCTGGATGCTGCCCGGGCTGATCGCTCGCCGGGACGACCGGCGTCGCCTCCGGCGCTTCGAGGCCGACCTGCCGGAGACGGTGGACCTCCTGACCTTGGCGGTCGGTGCCGGATGCAACGTGACCCTGGCGGTGGCCGCTGCCGGGCGTCGTGGAAGCGGTCCTCTGGCTGGCGAGCTTCGCCGCGTTGCCGCCGAGGCGGCCGGCGGCCGGCGGCTGGCCGATGCCCTGGACGAGCTCCCGGCCCGGGCCGGTGAGAGCGTCCGGCCGCTGGCCGCTGCGCTGGCGGGGTGCGAGCGCTACGGCGCCCCGCTGGCGACCTCACTCGATCGCATCGCCGACCACGTCCGTCGCCAACGCCGGCGCCGGGCCGAGGAGGCGGCGCACAAGGTGCCGGTGATGTTGCTCTTCCCCTTGGTTCTCTGCATCCTCCCTGCCTTCGCACTGCTCACCGTGGCCCCGCTGATAGCCGGCGCGCTGCACGAGCTGCGCCTGTGATCCAAGTCTCGAACTCAACGGAGAACGTCATGCTCATGATCACTGCCTGGGCTCAGTCCCTGACCACCTGGCTCGTCTTTGCCCTGACCAGCCGTCGCGCCGACCAGCGGGGCCAGGCCTCGGCCGAGTACGCGCTGGTCCTGCTCGGAGTGGCCGCCATCGCCCTGCTCGTCACCGCTTGGGCCGCCCGCACCAACCGCGTCGGCCGCCTCATGGACGCTGTGATGGACCAGCTCCTGAACCGGGTCGGATGAAGCGGGGGTCGGGCGACGAGGGCCAGGCCGCCGTCGAGCTGGCGCTCGTGTTGCCCCTGCTCGCCCTCCTGCTCCTGGCAATGGTGCAGGTGGGCCTGGTGGTCCGCGACCAGGTGCTCCTCACCCACGCCGCTCGGGAGGCGGCCCGAGAGGCCGCCGTCGACCCCGAGTCCGACGCGGCTCGGCGAGCGGCGGTAGACGGTGCACCTCTCGAACCCGCCCGGCTCGACGTACGAGTGACGAGGGGTTCTCCCCTCGAGCGGGTGAGCGCGCGCCTGGCCTACCGGTCACCCACCATGGTGCCCATCATCGGGCCGCTGTTGCCCGACGTGGGGCTCACCGCCCGAGCGTCCATGCGGAGCGAGACGGTGGCGATTACTGTTACGCCGCCTTGGTGAGGGGAGGGCGCTCTCCGCTGGGCTGGGACGACTGGGGAGAAGGATGTGCCGACGATGACGAGGTCAAGAGTCCTCAGTGCGGTCTTGGGGGCGCTGATCCTGGCGAGCGCTGTCGCTGCCGGACCTGCGGCAGCGCAGGCCCCGGGAGGCGACGTCTTCAAGGGCCAGGCAACCGGCACCGCTCTCCAAGTTCAACTGCCCGGGCAACTGGTAACCGTGGGGGCGAGTGTGGCGGCGGCCGACTCACAGCCATCAGCCAGCGGCGAGGGCACCGGCGCTTCCCTTCTTGCCAACACCGCGCTCAAGTCCCAGGTCACCGGCTCCGGCACTGATGCCAAGGATGAGAGGTGCGGCCTCCCGGTGAGCGTGGCCGTCCTCACCGCCGTGATTGGCTGCGGTGGAGCCACCGAGGCAGTGGGGGGAAGCACTCCGAGCGCAAAGGGAGCAGCCAGAGTCGCCGGAGCCAACCTCAACCTGGCCGGTCTCAACCTGGCGGCCCTTGTCACCCAGCTGGGCACCACGCTGTGCCCGACGGTGGGCACTGGGGGCGGGGCGGTTCCCCCGGCCGTCGGCGGACTGCTGGGTGGCGGTCCGCTGGGCAACGTGGGCAACGGTTTGACCACGAACGGCTGTAATGATCTGTTCGCCGGCTTGGCCGCGGGTCTACCCAATACCGCCGACGTCACCCTCGGCCGGTCCGCTGCTTCGGTGGTCACCACTCCTGACACAGTGACGGCCGAGGGCAGCTCGACCGGCGCCACCATCAGCGTCCTGGACCCGCCGGACAACCTGGCTGCCTTGCGAAGTGCTGCTTGCACAGCTCCGCTCCTCGCCATCAAGGTCGGTGACTCCTCGGCCAAGGCTGTGGTCAACCGGACCACCGGCCAGGGCACCCCCTCGGCCGATCCGGCCCTGGTGCGGGTCGACCTCTGCCTCTTCGCCTTCGACCCACCCGAGGTGGCGTTGACGCCGGACCAGACGATCACACTTCTGGGCGGCACCCCGGCGGAGACCACGATCCAAGCCGCGTCGAAGCGGACCTTCACCGGGTCCTTCGGTGCGGAGGCCAAGGCCGTGGAGCTGCACGCGCTGAAGGGTGTGGCTGGAGGGCTCCGGGCCAGCCTCGCCACCTCGACCGCCATCGTCGACAGCACCCGCCCGCAGGTCCAAGCTACCCCGCCAGCCTTGGGCGACCTGCCGAGGACCGGCAGCGAAATGCCTCCGTGGACTCCGGTGGCCGCGTTCGCAATGCTGGCGGTTGCCGTCCTGGTTGGGAGAACGGTCCTCAAGGCCCGCTGAAGCCTGATCGCCGATGGACGCCCTGATCGGCTACCTCCGGGCTCACAGGTGGGCGCGGAGAGGCCTGTCGGCCTCGTCGGTGGTGCTTGTGTTCGTCGCCGCCGGCCTGATCGGCTATCCCCCCGCGACCGACCTGTACGAGAACTGGCTTCAGAACCGACTCGGCCGTCAGCTGTCCGACGCCCAGCTCGTAGACCGGTATCGCAGCCGGACTCTGGGTGATGGCGACGCCCTCACCGACATCAAGATCCCCAAGCTCGGAGTGAGCACAACGGTGGTCGAAGGCACGTCATCGAACGCGTTGAGGGCAGGAGCCGGGCACTACCCCCAGTCGCCGCTGCCCTGTGAGGCAGGCAACGTCGCCATCGCCGGTCATCGGACCACTTACGGCAAGCCCTTCGCCGACGTGGACCGGATGGTGATCGGGGACACCATCGACCTCGAGACTCCGGTGGGCTCTTGCAGGTATCAGGTGAGTCGGGCGCCCTTCGTCACTCAGCCGAACGATTGGTCGGTCGTGGCAAACAACCCCACGGCCCGCACTCTCACGCTCACTACCTGCCATCCCAAGGGATCGGCACGCCAGCGCCTGGTGGTCCAAGCGACCCTCGTCGAGGGGTCTGTGACAAGGGCGTGAGGGCGATTCGACGGACCGTGGCTGCCGGCGCGGTGGTGACGCTGGCCTTCTCGTTGACCTACGCGGCCTCGGCGCAGGTGGAGCCGCAGCCAGCACGGGTCGTGTATCGGCCGCCCGGCCCGGACCTCACGGTGACCAGAATCAGCGCATTCGTCTCGCTCCTGCCCCCCGGTCCCTTCCTGGCCGGAAAGAAGCTGTACGTCGTCGTCACCGATGTGGCGAAGGGCACCGCCGCCACTGAATCTGTCGCTGCCACCGGAGGCTGCCAGGAGGTGCCGGTCTCCTTCCCCGGCAACGGCCGGTACAGAGTGGAGGTCAAGACCGACGTCGCTTCACCACCTCAAGGCACCCACAGAGATTGCCAGGGGGCCAGCGCGGCGGCCCGCGACTTCGTCGTGGCCGTCCCAGCCAAGGAGGCAGCCGTGGCCCCCAAACCGACCCAAGGGCCGGCCCCGGCCGCAGGTGGTGGTCGTGGAGGGGCCAGGGGTCTCGGTGGGACCTTGGGGCGCAGGTCCGCCATAGACGTAGGCCGGTTCGAGGCCGATTTCAACAAGCTTGTCGAGCGGGCCCAGGGTGCCCAGCCGGCTGAGGAGGGCTTCGAAGGGACCCTGCCCTACGACAACGCGGCGGAGCGAGATGAAGAGCTCGGCACCGACGAGGAGAGAGGGGAGCGCCGGAACACCCTGGCCTTCATGGCCGGCGGATTGCTCGCCTTGGTCACCTTCCTTCTCCTCCGCACGATCCGAGCCGAGGTGGATCGACAGCCGCTGGCCGGCTGAGGCGCAGGTGTCGGCCCCGCGGACACGGGGTACCGTTTCGCCAAGCGCCCGAACGGCCTAGAGAGGATCACCCATGGAGCTTGGTCTCGACGTCATCGAGAGCGACGGGGCGACCGTCCTCGTCGTCCGCGGGGAGGTCGACGTGTACACCGCTCCCAGGCTGCGGGAGAAGCTCGTCGAGCTGGTGGCCAAGGGCAAGTACAGGATCGTGGTGGACCTGGAAGGCGTGGACTTCCTCGATTCGACCGGTCTGGGCGTCCTGGTCGGTGGGCTCAAGCGAGCGAGGAGCCACGACGGCGACCTGGTCCTGGTATGCACGCACCAGCGCATCCTCAAGGTCTTCGAGATCACGGGGCTGACCAAGGTGTTCACCATCCACGACTCGCGCCAAGCCGCATTGGGCACGCCTCAACCGTCATGACCGTGGCCGACGTGGCGTCCTCGGTGGTCGAGCTGGAGATCCCTGCTCGCGGCGAGTACGTAGGCCTGGCCCGGCTCGTGGTGTCCTCGCTCGCTTCGAGCCGGCGCACACTGGCCGACGACCGCGTAGACGACCTGAAGCTCGCCCTGTCCGAAGCCTGTACCAACGCCATCGAAGCTCATGCCGAGGTCGGCATCGAGGAGGTCGTGGTTGTGCGCCTGGTCGAGAGCGACGACCGCCTCGAAGTGGAGGTCGAGGACCGAGGTCCGGGATTCGACCCCTCCACCCTGCCGGAGCACCCCCCTGTCACCGACCCGGAGCGGCTGAACTTCGAGCGAGGCCTGGGGATCCCCCTCATCCGGTCTCTGGTGGACGAGGTGTCCTTCGCGAGGGTGGAGCAGGGGATGGCAGTGCGCATGGTGATGTTCTGTGGTCCGGTAACCGATCTGGACGACGAAGAAGAGCTGACATGGAGCTGATCCGGTGGGGTTGAACAAGGCCTTCAAGCGCCTGCGGGCGCCGACGAGGGAGCGCGATCGTGACCGCCTCCGCGATTTCTGCGCCAACTGCCCCGAGGCCGAGCCCATCGCCGAGGTAAAGCCTCGTGAGGAGGCCATCGTCGTCGGTCAGATCACCTGTGTGGCAACGGTTCCTCGCCCCGACGGCTCCCCCTGGCTCGAGGTCACGGTGAACGACGGGACAGGTTCGCTGCGGGTGCTGTGGACGGGGCGGCGCAAGATTGCAGGCATCAAGCCGGGACAGAGGATCATGGTGAGCGGCCGTTGCACGCCAAAGGGTGCCAATGGCCGCCTCCTCGTCTACAACCCCAAGTACGAGCTGCTGGCCTAGTCGGCGAACCCCTCGGGCGCTGGCTCGGAGGGGCGAGATCAGGCCACGAAGATCGCCTTGATGGCGTCTTCGCCGCTGCCCGTCACGAGGCAAAGAACCTCGTCACCGGCTTGGACGACGGTGTCCCCCCTGGGGACGGTCACGTGGTCGCTTCGCACCACGGCCACCACGGTGGCGTCCCTCGGGATGCGCAGATCGCTGACGGCCTTGCCTGCGGCAGGGCTGTCACCGGCGAGGGTGACCTCCACCAGCCGTGCGTCGCCGTGCTCGAAGCTGAGGAGGCGCACCAGGGTGCCCACGGAGACGGCTTCCTCCACCAGGGCGGTGAGGAGGTGGGGGGTGGACACCGAGACGTCGACACCCCAGTTCTCGTCGAAGAGCCAGTCGTTCTTCGGGTGGTTCACCCGTGCCACCACCCGGGGAACGGCGAACTCCTGCTTGGCCAGCAGCGACACCACCAGGTTGTCCTCGTCGTCGCCCGTCGCCGCCACCACCACGTCGGCGTCGGTCACGCCGGCATCGTGCAGCACGGTGACCTCGCAGGCATCCCCCACGTACCAGTCGACGTCCAGGGAGGACGACAGCCGCGCCACCAGGTCGCCGTCCTGTTCGATCACCAGCACGTCGTGCCCGGCCCCCTTGAGATCGGCGGCAATGTAGGTGCCCACGTTGCCGCCACCGGCTATGGCCACCTTCACGAGTCGTCACCCTGGGCCAGCCGACCCTCGAGGGCCTCGAGGTGCTCCTTGGCCACCATGACGTGGAGTATGTCCCCCTCCTGCCCCATGAGGTCAGGGCCCGCCATGCGGGCCTCGCCCGAGCGGCTGACGGCGGTCACCCGGAACTTGCCCGGCTCTCCCAGGCGGGCCAGCTTCTTGCCCGCCCAGGCGTCGGGAAGCGCCTTCTCGACCAGGCTCAAACCTCCCGAGGCATCGGTCCACTCGTGCACCATCTCCTCCGGGAAGAGCCGGCGCAGCACCTGCTCCTTGCCCCACGACACCTGCGCCACCGTGGGGATTCCGAGGCGCTCGTAGATCACGGCCCGGCGGGGATCCTGGATGCGGGCCACGACACGATCGACCCGGTACGTCTCCCGTGCGATGCGAGCGGTCAGGATGTTGGAGTTGTCGCCCCCCGTCATGGCGGCGACGGCCTCGGCGTCACGGATGCCCGCCTCCTCCAGGTGGTCCCGGTCGAAGCCGAAGCCATGTACCGCCTTCCCGCTCCAGTCCTTGGGGAGGTAGCGGGAGAAGGCCGTGGCCTCCTTGTCGATCACCGTCACCGAATGCCCCCCCAGCTCGAGGCTCATGGCCAGCTCGGCGCCGATGCGTCCACAGCCCACGACGATGGCGTGCATGCCCACCATCCAATACCTGCGCCATCACGCGCACAACTCTTTGCCGGCAGCGTATCGTTCGCCCTGTGCTGGACTCTTTCAAGCGGCTGCTGGTGGGCAGGCCGCTGTCCTCCTCCGAGCAGGAGCACCAGCGCATTCCCAAGCTCATCGCGCTGCCGGTCTTCTCCTCCGACGCCATCTCCTCCACGGCCTATGCGACGGAGGAGATTCTGTTCGTCACTGCGGTTGGTGCCTCCAGCCTGACGCTCGGCCTCTCGGTGCTGGTGCCCATAGCCATCGGGGTGGCCATCCTCCTCACCATCGTGGCCACCTCGTACCGGCAGACCATCTTCGCCTACCCCAACGGCGGGGGGGCCTATGTCGTCAGCCGGGACAACCTTGGCGAGTACCCATCCCTCCTGGCCGGCGCCTCGCTGATGATCGACTACGTGCTGACCGTCGCCGTTTCCGTGTCGGCCGGCGTGGCCGCCATCATCTCCATCCCCGCCTTCCGCTCTCTGGAGAAGCAGCGCGTCCTGATCGGCCTCCTGCTGATCGTCTTGCTCACGGTGGGGAACCTGCGCGGAGTGAGGGAGTCGGGGCGCATCTTCGCCGTGCCGACGTACATATACATCGTGCTCCTGGGCGCGCTGCTGGCGTACGGGCTGGCTCGTGAGTTCTTCGGCGAGTTGGGAACAGTGCCGTTCGACCCCAAGGAGTTCCACGGTCGCGAGGCGGGCGGGGAGCTCGGCCTGTTCCTCATCCTGAAGGGCTTCTCGTCCGGGGCCGTCGCCCTCACTGGCACCGAAGCCATCGCCAACGGCGTGCCCGCTTTCAGGAAGCCACAGTCCAAGAACGCGGCCAACACCTTGGTGTGGATGGCCGTCATCCTGGGCGTTCTCTTCTTCGGCACCGCCGTGCTGGCTCATCACCTCCGTCCCTTCCCCACCCACAACGAGACAGTGATCTCCCAGCTCGGACGAGTCGTCTTCGGCGAGGGACCGGTGTACGTGGTCCTCCAGTTCGCCACCGCCGCCATCCTCACGCTGGCCGCCAACACGGCCTACAACGGCTTTCCCTGGCTGTCGTCGATTATCGCCAGAGACGGCTACCTGCCTCGCCAGTTCGCCAACCGGGGTGACCGGCTGGTGTTCTCCAACGGGATCGTGTTCCTGGCCGCCGCCGCCGCCGTCCTGCTGGTGGCGTTCGGCGGCGTGACGACCAAGCTCATCCCGCTCTACGCCGTGGGGGTGTTCACGTCCTTCACGTTGAGCCAGATGGGCATGGTGCGCCATCACCTGCGTCTTCGGGAGCCGGCATGGAAGCGGGGGACGGTGGTCAACGCCGTGGGGGCGACGGCCACCTTCCTCGTGCTCCTCATCATCGCCGTGACCAAGTTCAAGAGCGGGGCCTGGGTGCCGCTGGTGGTGGTGCCCGTCATCATCGTGATCTTCGCCGGCATCAGGCGGCACTACGACCGGGTGGGGCAGGTGCTCTCCGTCACTCCGGACGAGGTCCACGCCGAGCCCATCTCCCACACCGTCGTGGTGCTGGTCGGCCGGATCCACAAGGGTGTGATCCGGGCCCTCAGCTACGCCCGCTCCCTGCGCCCCGACCACCTCGCCGCCGTCTACGTCTCCTTCGAGGACGACGACAGCGAAGAGCTCCAGCGCCAGTGGGAGGAATTCCGTCTCGACGTCCCTCTGGAGGTCATCCACTCGCCCTACCGGGAGCTGGTGGATGCCGTGGAGGAGTACCTCGACGAGCTGGACCAGCGATGGTCGAACGACACCATCACCGTTCTCATACCCGAGTTCGTGGTCGACCGCTGGTTCGCCAACGTGCTGCACAACCAGAGCGCTCTGGCCCTCAAGTGGGCACTGCTGCGCCGGGACGGCACCGTTGTCACCTCGGTCCCCTACCACGTACACGCCGACGACAAGGGCAACGGCGGGTCCACGGGCGACGGGGAGCCCAAGGCGCGGGACAAGGACAAGGACCAGGACCAGGATCGGGACAAGGCCAGGGCCAAGGTCGACGGCGACAGCGATGGCCCGAGCGAGAAGAACGACTCGTAGGGGCGGCGCTCGGCGTTAGCATCGGGCTCAGGTGAGCCGGGAAGCCTGGTCGGCGTGGTGTTCGTCGACCAAAAGGATCTCATGCCCAACGCTTCCGACCGCCCTCCGCTGCCCGCGCCGCGCCGAATGCCCGGAGCGCTGCGCGAGTTCCTCAAGACCGAAACGGCTGGTGCGCTCGTCCTGCTGGCCGCTGCGCTCGTCGCCCTGGCCTGGGCAACTCGCCCTGGAAGAGCGCCTACGAGTCGCTCTGGTCACCAAGCTGTCCTTGGGCATCGGCGACGCTTCGCTCAGTGAGGATGTCCGGCACTGGGTCAACGAAGGCCTCATGGCGGTGTTCTTCTTCGTCGTCGGCCTCGAGATCAAGCGAGAGCTCGTCGCCGGCGAGCTGCGGAGCTGGCGCACGGCGGCGCTCCCCGCCTTCGCCGCTCTGGGGGGCATGGTGGTGCCCGCAGCGCTGTACACCGCCGTCAACCTGGGAGAGCCCGGAGCCCGGGGATGGGGAATCCCCATGGCGACCGACATCGCCTTCGCCGTGGGGGTGCTGGCCCTCCTGGGCTCGCGCGTCAACCCCTCGCTTCGGCTGTTCCTCCTGACTCTGGCCATCGTGGACGACATCGGGGCCATCGTGGTCATCGCCGCCTTCCACTCCGATGGCATCCGGTGGCCCCCTTTGGCCGCCGCCGCTCTGGTCCTGCTGGCGGTAGGCCTGCTCCCGAGGGCCCGGATCTACTGGTTGCCCCCCTACGCCGCCTCTGGCGCTGACGGCGTGGGTCCTGGTGTTCGCCGCCGGCGTGCACGCCACCATCGCCGGCGTCCTGGTCGGCCTCCTGGCCCCGGCCCGGCCCATGGCCGCGGCGCAGGTGGTCCGGCGCTGGTCCGAGGACCTGAGCGACGAGCCGTCGGGTTCGGACCGCGCCCGGATGGCCGAGCTGGCACTCCTCGCCCAAGTCGGTGACCGAGCGCCTTCAGCAGGCGCTCCACCCGATGACCAGCTTCTTGATCGTCCCTCTGTTCGCGCTGGCCAACGCCGGGGTCACCTTCGAGCGGGACGCGCTGGCAGCACGTGGGACCACCGCGGTGGCCGGAGGGGTGTCCTCGGCTTGGTGGGGGGGAAGATCCTCGGCATCGGCGGGTTCTCCTTCCTCGCCGTACGCCTGAGACTCGGCTCTCTGCCCTCGGAGGTGCGATGGAGCGACCTGGTGGGAGCGGCTGGCGTGGTCGGCATCGGTTTCACCGTGTCGCTCTTCATCGCCGACCTGGCCTTCTCGGAACCTCAGCTGACGGCGGCCAAGACGGGGATCCTCGCCGCCTCGCTGGCCTCGGTCCTCGGGGTGGGATGGCTGTGGGCCGTATCCCGCCATCCCGACCGGTCATGAGCGGCCAAGACCCCCTTGTTTTTTGACAGTCCGAAATCTATCTTCGTGCGGGGCAAACATGGGCGTCATCCTCTCCAGATCCGAGCGCGAGACGCTGAAGGCGATCTACCGCCTGGGTGGCCTGGCCGGCGACACCGCCGGCGCCCACACCGGCGACCTGGCACATGCGCTGGGCATCAGCCCCGGCACCGCCACGGCCACCATCAAGCGCCTGGCCGACCGTGGCCTCGCCGAGCACAAGCTCTACCGGGGCGTGCTGCTGACGCGGGAGGGCCGCCGAGCGGCGTCAGCCGCCATCCGCCGCCACCGCATCGTCGAGCGATTCCTCTCCGACATGCTCGGCTATCCGTGGAACGAGGCGGACCGGCTGGCGGCCACCTTCGAGCACGAGCTGCCTCAGGAGGTGGAGGAGCGCCTGTACGTGGCCCTGCACCGGCCCGCCACCTGCCCCCACGGGTTTCCCATACCCGAGCCGGCAGAGGCCGACATCCCCGACCTGCCGCCGCTCTACGACCTGGAGCCCGGTGACGTGGCGGTGGTGGCCGTCCCCGGTGCGACCGACGACGAGGTGGTGGCCTTCCTCGAGACCCTCGGGCTGCGTCCCGGCGTCCGTGTCGAGGTGAAGGAGAAGCATCCCTTCGACGGGCCTCTGGTGCTGGTTGTCGACGGGCACCAACGGACGGTGGGCGAGAAGGTCGCCCGCCAGGTCCACGTGAGCAAGAACGGGGACGTCCCCGCCGGCCTGTCGAACACCGGGCAGGCAGTACCTAGACGAGAACGGAGCACACGCTGAGATGACCTCGACGCAGCTGATCGCAGCCGAAGGGGGGTGGCAGGAATTCGATCTCAAGGGTGGGGAGTTCTTCTGGCTGTTCTTCTCCGCCGCCACGGCCCTCCTCGCCCTGGGCGTGGGCCTGGTGCTGGTGAAGGGGGTGCTGGCGGCCGATGAGGGCACCCCCAAGATGGTCGAGATCGCCCGGGCCATTCAGGAGGGGGCGCTGGCCTACCTGCGGCGCCAGTTCCGGACCATCGCCGTGATCCTCGTCCCGATGGCCGTCGTGGTGTTCCTGTCGTCGACGGCGGTCAAGCGTCCCGACGACAGCGTGGCCCTGAGCTTCTCCCAGTCGGGCGGCTTCAGGACACTGGCCTTCCTGGCCGGCTGCGTGCTGTCGGGGCTCACCGGCTTCGTGGGCATGAGCCTGGCCGTCAGGGGGAACGTGCGCACCGCAGCCGCCGCCCGCACCGGCTCGCTGCCGGACGCGTTGAAGGTGGCCTTCCGCACCGGGGGGGTGGCGGGCATGTTCACCGTGGGGCTCGGCCTGCTCGGCGCCACCGTCATCATCATGCTGTTCCAGAACACGGCCTCGGCGATCCTGGTGGGCTTCGGCTTCGGCGGTTCCCTCCTGGCTCTCTTCCTCCGGGTGGGCGGCGGGATCTTCACCAAGGCCGCCGACGTGGGCGCCGACCTCGTGGGCAAGGTGGAGGCCGGCATCCCCGAGGACGACCCGCGGAACCCGGCGACCATCGCCGACAACGTGGGCGACAACGTGGGCGACTGCGCCGGTATGGCCTCGGACCTGTTCGAGTCCTACGAGGTCACCCTGGTGGCCTCGATCATCCTCGGCGTGGCCGCCTTCGACTCCATCGGCCTCAACCCGGCCCTCGGCCTCATCTTCCCCGTCATCGCCAGGGCCATCGGCGTACTGGCCTCGATCGTGGGCGTGTACGCCGTGCGGGCCACGCCAAACGACCGCTCGGCGATGGCCCCCATCAACCGGGGGTTCCTCACCGCTGGGCTGCTCACGGTGGTCGGCACGTTCGCCGTGGCCCAGTTCTACGTGCACAACCTCAAGGTGGCCTGGGCCGTGGTCATCGGCCTGGTCCTGGCCCAGGTGGTGAGCCGGCTCACCGAGTACTTCACCTCGACCGAGACCGCTCCGGTGCGCGAGATCGCCGAGGCTGCCCGCACCGGCCCGGCCACCACCGTGCTGTCGGGCATCTCCTCGGGCCTGGAGTCCTCGGTGTGGGCCATCGTGGCCATCGCCGGCGCCCTGGGCGTCGCCCTGGCCCTGGGCGAGGGGAACCTGCAGTTCTCGCTCTACCTGGTCGCCCTTACCGGCATGGGCATGCTGGCCACCACCGGCGTGGTGGTGTCGGAGGACACCTTCGGCCCAGTGGCCGACAACGCCGCGGGGATAGCCGAGATGTCGGGCGAGTTCTCGGGTGAGCCCGAGCGGATCATGGTGAGCCTCGACGCCGTGGGCAACACCACCAAGGCCGTCACCAAGGGCTTCGCCATCGGCTCGGCGGTGATCGCCGCCGTGGCCCTGTTCGCGTCCTTCATCGAGACCATCGGCTCCGAACTGGGGATCACCAAGACCGGCTCCGAGCTGTTCCGCGACCCGCTCACGTCCATCAACGTGGCCGACCCCAAGACCTTCATCGGCCTGCTCATCGGCGGGTCGGTGCCGTTCTTGTTCTCCTCGCTCGCCATCCGGGCCGTGGGCCGGACCGCTGCGGTGGTAGTCGAAGAGGTACGGCGCCAGTTCCGGGAGAAGCGGATCATGGAGGGCATCGACGAGCCCGACCACGGACGGGTCATAGACATCTGCACCACCGCCTCGCTCCGGGAGCTTGCCACGCCGGCGCTGCTGGCGGTGCTGACGCCGGTGATCATCGGGTTCGGCGTGAACTACTTCGCGCTGGGCGCCTTCCTCGCTGCGGTCATCCTCACGGGCCAGCTCATGGCCAACTTCTTGTCAAACGCCGGTGGTGCATGGGACAACGCCAAGAAGTACATCGAGGACGGGAACGAGGGCGGCAAGGGCTCCGACGCCCACAAGGCCGCCGTCATCGGTGACACGGTGGGAGACCCGTTCAAGGACACCGCCGGGCCGGCCCTGAACCCGTTGATCAAGGTCATGAACCTGGTGTCGCTGCTCATCCTGCCGGCGGTCATCGAGCTGCAGGACAACGACGGCGTGCGCTTCACCGTGGCCGGCGTGGCGCTGTTGGTGCTGCTTGCCGCCATCGCCTTCTCCAAGCGCTCTCGTCCCGGCCTGGACCAGGGCGCCGCGGCCGACGTGGACACCGGAGACCCCGTCGACGACTACGACGCCGCATCGGGAGACGGCCCGATCGCAGACGGCCCTGCCCGCGGGTCGGACGGGGATACCGGCACGCAGGAGGAGCCGGCCGATTCCCCGCCCCAGGTGGCGTCGGGCTGGCCCTCGGCGAGGAGGTAGCGAGCCGGCGTGGCTGCGAGGTGAGGCTCAGTCCTCCGGTCCGGTGAGGCGGAGCCGGCCGAGCTGCCACGTGGCCACGGCCAGGGCCACGGCGGTGATGATGCAGAGGCGGCCGACCGCCGACCACCCCGACGGGATGCCTCGCCGCACCAGGTCGGCCGGCACTTCGGCCAGCCCGGTGAAGACGGCTCGCGCCTCCCACGTGGGTGAGAGCTGGGCGATCCCCGTGAGGGCGGTCCCGAGCAGCCGTTCGAACAGGAAAACCCAGAGCAGGGAGACGAGGGTGGAACGGCGGACGGCGGCGCCGATGGCGACGAAGAGGGCGACGTACGCCACCGCGCCCACCGCCGCCCCGAGGGCCGCGGGTCCGGCGGCGTCGGGCGACCCGGCCACCAGGGCGGCCATGGCGAAGGCCGGGGCCATCGTCGCCACCGCCGCCGCCGAGCCGCCCAGCCAGCGGCCGGCTCCGACGGTGAGCAGTCGCACAGGTGACAGCCAGCTGTAGACGAAGGTCCCCCGGCGGATGTCGGCGCCCAGGACCCCATCGCCGATCACCAGGGTGCCGAGGGGTAGCACCAGGCCGAAGAGCCCGGCCGAGGCCACCCGGGCGAAGGCCGCGTCCCTCCCCGTGTCGGGCACGTGGGCGAGCAGGCCAAAGGCCAGGCAGGCGCCGAAGAGCACGAGCAGCGCGGTCCAACGCCTGGCGGGCAGGCAGGCGCGCACGGCGTAGGAGGCAACAGCGGTCACGGCGGTCACCTGACCAGCTCCCGGAACAGGCTTTCGAGCGAGTCGTCCAGCGGCCGGACCTCGAGCAGGCGGGAGCCCACCGAGCGAGCCAGACGGGGCAGGGCCACCGCGAGGTCGCGGGCCCGGCTGGTGCCCACCGTTAGCTGGTCGCCGTCCACCGAAAGGCCGGCCACGGCGTCGAGGCCGACCAGGGCGGCGGCCAGCTCCCGAGGTCGTCCGGCCCGCACCAGGACCCTTCGCGGCCGGTCGGCCATTGCGTCGCGGATGGCCCGGTGGTCACCGGCGGCGGCGATCCGCCCGTGCACCAGCACGATCACTCGGGAGGCCATGGCCTCGACCTCGTGGAGGACGTGGGAGCTGGCCACTACGGTGCGCCCTTCGGCGCCCAGGCGTCGGAAGAGGTTGATGAGCGCCGCCCGCTGGACGGGATCGGTGCCGTTCAAGGGCTCGTCCAGCACGAGCACCCGGGGGTCGCTGACCAGGGCGACGGCCACCTTGGCTCGTTGGCGCATCCCCTTGCTGAAGCCGCGCAGCCGGCGATCGGCAGCGTCGGTCAGGCCGACGGACTCGAGTGCCCGGTCCGGTCGATCGCGCTCGGTCACGCCGTGGAGCCGGGCCACGTAGCGCACGAACTCTCGGGCCGTGAGGGCGTCGGGGACGGCCTCGTCCTCGGGCACGAGCGCCAGGCCTCGATGGGTGCTCCGGTCCCTCCTCGGGTCCCGGCCGGTGACGCGCACGGTGCCCGAACCGGTGGGCAGCAGCCCTACGACTACCCGCATGAGCGTGGTCTTGCCCGCCCCGTTGGGACCGAGGAGCCCGGTGATGCCCGGACCGAAGGAGCAGGTGACCTCCGACAGCGCCACCTTGGGCCCGAACCACACCGACAGGGCGTTCACCTCCACCGTGGGATCGGATGCCAGGGCCGGGTCTTCGGCTGGACCGTCCAACAGTGGCCCTTCGACCGGTGGCCCGTTCTCCGGAGAACCGTTCATCAGTGGCTGGGTCATCGTTCCGCCCACCGGTACCGCACCAGCAGGACGGCGACGCACGCACCGGTGACGGCCAGGTAGCAGGCGATGGCGAGGGCACCGCCTCCCTTCAGCCCTCCGAGGGCCGTGTCGTCCCCGATGTGGCCGAGGAACACGAGGTCCCGTACGAAGAGGGGCAAGCTGATGACGTTGACGAGCGCGGCCGCGGGGCTGTCCCCGCCGGCGACGAGCACGCCCGACACCGACGAGCTCACCAGGAACAGCCCGAGGAAGGCTGCTGCCGCCACCATGCGCCGCGTGGCCAGCGACGCAATGGCCGTGCCCAGCAGGGCCAGGAAGACAGCGAGCACTGCGACGGACAGCGGAGCCTGCCAGAGGACCTCGGCGTTCTCCCGGAGGTAGGTGAGGGCGGCGTCGCTCACCAGCATCTGGCCCACGAACAACAGCACCTGGGGGAGGAACCCGAACGCGAACACGACGGCGAAGACGGCCCCCGCCTTGGCCAGCACGTAGTCCCGTCCGGTGAGCGGACGGCTGAAGATGAGGGGCAGCACCCGTTGGCGGCGCTCGGGACAGATGAGGTCCGGAGCGGTGACCGCCACGAACAGGAGGAGGGCGGTGGAGACCCCGACGTAGTCCCTGTAGGTGATGAACTCGAAGTCGGCCGCAGGTGTATTGCGGGTGACGTAGCCGACCCCGACGAAGACGGCGGCAGGGGCGGCGGCCACCGCCAGCAGGAGCCACGGGAGGATCTTCTGCTTCCAGGACCGGCGCAGCCCCAGAGCCCGGCGGACCGACCCGAGGAACAGCGCCCGCGCGGCTGCCCACCGCCCGCCGCGGGGGCCGTCATACCGGCGGTAACCGCGGTCGTATACCCGCCCCGCGATCTTGCTCGGCGTGGCGGTCATCGCGGGGCTCTCTGCACGAAGACCTCGTCGAGGGACGTGAGGCGGGTGGCCAGGCTGTTGAGGGGCAGGCCCAGCTCGCTCACCTCGTCCCTGATGGCGTCGAGTCCGGCGTCGGCGTCGGCGTCGGGCGCGGTGACCTCCACCCGTCCGCCCGAGACGACACAGGCCAGGCCCCGCCCTCTGAGGGCGGCCACGAGGGCCTCCACCGGGCCGTCGACCTCGACGAGGATGGTGCCCGTGCTGTCGAGCAGGTCCTCGGTGCCCCCGGCCACCACCAGCCTCCCGGCATCGAGCATCACCACGTGGTCGCAGGCCCGCTGCACGTCGCCCAGGACGTGCGTTGACATCACCACCGACATGTCGTCGGCTCCCAGACGAGCCACCAGTTCGAGCATCTCGTCGCGCCCCGAGGGGTCGAGCCCGCTGGTGGGCTCGTCGAGGAGGACGACCTCCGGGTCGGCCACCAGGGCCTGGGCCAGCTTGGTCCGCTGGCGCATGCCGGTGGAGTAGGTCCCCACGGCCCGGAAACGGGCCTCGTCCAGCCCGACCAGGTCGAGCATGTCCGAAGCGCGCTGGCGGGCGGCCCGAGCAGGCAGGCCGGCTAGCTCGCCCAGGGTGGCCACCACGTCCGCCGCCGACTGGTCCAGCGGCAGGCAGTCGTGCTCGGGCATGTATCCGATGCGAGCACGGATGCCGACCGGGTCCTCGGCCACACGGCGGCCCCCGACTTCCACTGACCCGGCGGTGGGACGGGCCAGGCCGAGGAACAATCGGAACAAAGTGGTCTTGCCCGCACCGTTGGCCCCCACCAGGCCGACCCGCCCCGACGGAATCTCGACGCTCAGGTCGTCGATGGCCACCGTGGAGCCGTAGGCCTTCCTCAGGTTCTCGGTGCGAAGCAACGCTGCCGCGCCCGGCCGCCTACGGGGCTCGCCGCGCCCGCAGCGCTTCCCGAAGCACGGGGAGCAGGGAGACCAGGACCACGCCACCGATGATGGGCAACAGGTACCGGTCGACGTTGAACGCCTCGCCCAGGGCGAAGCCGAGCATGGTGAGGCCCAGACCCCAGAGGATCCCACCTGCGACGTTGTAGATCATGAAGGTGGGGTAGTGCATGCGGCCGACACCGGCGATGATGGGCGTGAAGGTCCGGACGAAGGGGACGAACCGGGCCAGCACGATGGCCTTGGGCCCGTGGTCGGCGAAGAACAGGCGCGCCTTCTCCACGTGCTCCTGCTTGAAGAAGCGTGAGTCCGGCCTTCGGAATAGGGCGGGCCCCACCTTGCGACCGAAGGCGTAGCCCACCTGGTCACCCGAGATGGCAGCCAGGACGATGCCGATGAGGATCACCGGCAGCGAGAGGTGAGGTTCGCCTCCCTTGGCGGCGAGGACACCCGCGGTCACCAGCAACGAGTCGCCGGGCAGGAAGAAGCCGAAGAGCAGCCCCGACTCGGCGAATACGACGAGGATGATCCCGATCGTGGCGAAGGCGCCGAAGCCCTCGATCAGCTTCTCCGGGTCCAGGAACTCCACGAGATTCGAGGCTAGACGTCTGCTCCGCCGAGTTCGGGAAGGGCGCCCTTCCCCGAACGCCGGGTTGACACGAGGCGACAAACCTGTCCACGCTCGAAAAGAGATGAGCAAGCCTCTCGTGATAGTGGAGTCACCGGCCAAGGCCAAGACCATCGCCGGCTTCTTGGGCAGCGACTTCGCGGTGGAGTCGTCCATCGGGCACATCCGCGACCTTCCGCGCAACGCCGCCGACGTTCCCGGTTCGCTCAAGGGGGAGCCTTGGGCGCGCCTGGGCGTCGACGTGGAGAACGGGTTCAAGCCCCTCTATGTGGTGGCCCGCGAGAAGCGCGACCAGGTCAACAAGCTCAAGGCCCTCGTCCGCAATGCCAGCGAGGTCTATCTGGCCACGGACGAGGACCGCGAGGGGGAATCGATCGCCTGGCACCTCCTGGAGGTGCTCTCCCCGCAGGTGCCCGTCAAGCGGATGGTCTTCCACGAGATCACCCGCAGCGCCATCGAGCGTGCCGTGCAGGAGTGGCGCCAGCTCGACCGTCGGCTGGTCGACGCCCAGGAGGCTCGGCGCATCCTGGACCGGCTCTACGGCTACGAGGTGTCCCCCGTGCTGTGGAAGAAGGTGATGCCCCGGCTCTCCGCCGGACGGGTCCAGAGTGTGGCGACCCGCATGCTCGTGGAGCGGGAGAGAGCCCGTATGCGCTTCCGCTCGGCCGCCTGGTGGGGTCTCGACGCCACCTTCGCCAAGGACGGATCCACGTTCCCCGCAGTGCTCGCCGCCGTTGACGGCAACCGCCTGGCCGACGGGAAGAGCTTCACCGAGGACGGACAGCTGAGGTCAGAGGCAGCCGGCGTGGTGGTGCTTGACGAGGCGGCCGCGGCCGGGCTGGCGGCCCGCCTTTCCCAGTCCGACTTCGTCGTCCGTTCCGTGGAGGAGAAGCCCTACACGGACCGGCCCAAGCCGCCGTTCATGACGTCGACGCTCCAGCAGGCCGCCGGGAGCAAGCTGCGCTTCTCGGCTCAGCGGACCATGCAGACGGCGCAGCGCCTGTACGAGAACGGCCACATCACCTACATGCGCACGGACTCCACGACTCTGTCGCAAACAGCTCTTGGGGCCGCCCGCCAGCAGGCCACGCAGCTCTATGGGAGCGACTCGGTCCCCGCCTCCCCCCGCACCTACCAGCGCAAGGTGAAGAACGCCCAGGAGGCGCACGAGGCCATCAGGCCGGCGGGCGACACGTTCCACCATCCCCGCGAGGTAGCGAGGCAGGTCGGACCTGACGAGGCGCGCCTCTACGACCTGATCTGGCGCCGCACGGTCGCCTCGCAGATGAAGGACGCCTCCGGGCTGACGGTCACGGCTCGCCTCGGCGGCACGTCGTCGGCCGGGGAGGACGCCGAGTTCTCGAGCGGTGGCACTGTGATCACCTTCCCCGGGTTCCGGTGGGTGTACGAGGAAGGCGCGGACCACGTCGAAGCCCCCGCAGGTGCAGCCGGTGCCGAGGACGAGCAGGAGCGGCGTTTGCCGCCGCTGGCCAGGGGGGACGCCGTCGAAGCTCTGGGCTTCGAAGCCGTGGCCCATGCCACCAAGCCTCCTGCCCGCTACACCGAGGCGTCCTTGGTGAAGGCGCTGGAGGAGAAGGGCGTCGGCCGCCCGTCCACCTATGCGTCGATCCTCGGCACCATCCAGAGCCGGGGCTACGTCTGGAAGAAGGGCTCCGCCCTGGTCCCGTCCTTTGTGGCCTTTGCAGTGGTCGGGCTGCTGGAGCGTCACTTCGGCGAGCTGGTGGACTACGGCTTCACCGCCAGCATGGAAGACGGCCTCGACGCCATTGCCACCGGCAACGAAGAGGCTGTGCCCTGGCTCACCCGCTTCTACTTCGGCAACGGCACGCCCGGCCTACGGCCCATGGTGTCTGATCACCTGGGTGAGATCGACGCGCGCCAGATCAACTCCATACCTCTGGGCACGGACGAGCAGGGCCGCTCCGTGGTGGTGAGGGTGGGGCGTTACGGGCCCTATGTGCAGCGGGGCGACGACCGCGCGTCGGTCCCCGAGGACGTGGCTCCCGACGAGCTCACCCTCGAGCGGGCGGCTGCGCTGCTGGAGGCACCGAGCGACGATCGGGTCCTCGGGACCGACCCCGGGACCGGGCTGACCGTGCTGGCGAGGAGCGGTCGGTACGGACCGTACGTGCAGCTGGGCCAGGAAGACGAGCTCAAGGATGGCGCGGCCGCCGGGGGAGGGCGGGGAAACGGCTCCAAGCAGGCACCCAGGCCTGCCAGGGTCTCCCTGCTCAAGTCGATGACGCCCGAGGCAGTCAGCCTCGAGGACGCCCTGCGCCTCCTCACCCTGCCCCGGACACTCGGCACCGACCCGGCATCCGGCGAGGACATCGTGGCCCACCTCGGCCGTTACGGTCCCTACGTCAAGAAGGGATCCGACAGCAGGAGCCTCGCATCCGAGGAGCAGCTCTTCGACATCACCCTCGAGGAAGCTCTTGCCATCTTCTCCGAGCCCAAGCGGTGGCGGGGGAGAGGAGGCTCGGCTGCCCCGGGCCGCGAGCTGGGCCCGGACCCGGCCACGTCCCGGCCGATGGTTGTCAAGAACGGCCGCTTCGGTGCCTACGTCACCGATGGTGAGGTGAACGCCAGCCTTCCCAAGTCGGAGACGGCCGAGACCATCTCGGCGGAGCGGGCGGCCGACCTGCTGGCCGAGAAGCGGGCCAAGTCGGCCGCCGGTCCCCCCGCCAAGCCGAGGTCGTCGCGACCCAGGGCCAAGAAGGCGACCACGGCCAAGAAGGCCGTGCCAGCGGCCAAGAAGGCGACCCGGACCAAGAAGGCCGTAGCGGCGGTCAAGAAGGCGACCCGGACCAAGAAGGCCGTGCCGGCGGCCAAGAAGACGACCCGGACCAAGAAGACGACCCGGACCAAGAAGGCGGCGCCAGTGGCCAAGAAGGCGACCACTGCCAAGAAGGCCGTGCCAGCGGTCAAGAAGGCGTCGACCAAGAAGGCGGTGGCGTCGCCCAAGAAGCGGGCCAAGACGGCAGTGGCGTCGACAAAGAGACAAGCGGTGCCGGCGAAGAAGGCAGCCAAGCGGGCGACGAAGAAGACGGCGAGGGCGAGCAAGACTGCGGCGAGGGCCCGTCCGGCGGAGACGGCCGGCCCACGAGGGGCCTCCGCGCCCAGCAAGGCGGCCCGGTTCGCCAAGGCCGTGAGGGCGGCCAAGGCGGCCAGGAGGTAGGACAACCCGAGCCCCAAGGCGGGCCGGGAACCTCACGCCCGAAGGCCGGTCCCCCTAGCCTTTGATCTCGTGGCGGACCCGTCTCGATCCGGCTCGGAGGCCGAAGGCGACGACACCGCCAGCCAGCCCACCGTCGAGGTTCCAACGGAGCCTCTCGACGGAAAGGCCGCCGTTCGGAGAAGCGACAGCCCTTCCCTGCTGCGACTCTTCGGGTCCCGTTCCTTCTTCCGCCTCTGGCTGGCCCAGGTGGTTTCCTCGCTCGGCGACTGGCTCGGCTTCGTCGCCGTCACTGCTGTCGCCGCCCGCATCGGGGGATCATCGCCCGAGGGAGCGATCAGCCTGGTCCTCTCGGCCCGGCTCATTCCCGGTTTCTTCTTCGCACCGGCGGCAGGCGTCCTGGTTGATCGGTGGGACCGCAAGCGGGTGATGGTGGCCTGCGACGTGGGGAGGGGTCTGGTGCTGGCCTCCATCCCCTTCGTCGACACCGTGGCCGGTCTGTTCCTCGCCTCGCTGCTCCTCGAGATCCTGACCCTGCTGTGGTCGCCCGCCAAGGAAGCGTCGGTGCCCAATCTGGTGCGCACGGAGTTCCTGGCCAACGCCAACTCCTTGTCGCTGGTGGCGGCGTATGGGACCTTTCCCATCGGGTCGGCGATCTTCGCCGCTCTGGCGGGGGTGGCGACGTGGCTCTCCAACTATGACGCCCTCGGAAGCCTGCGCGTGGACCAGGCGTCGGTGGCCATCTGGTTCGACGTGGCCACCTTCTTCGTCTCCGCCTCCATGATCTCCACGCTGGTCCTTCCGCGGCATCGCCGCCGCGAGCGTGGCGGGGGCCACGTGGACCTCAGGCAGTCGCTGCGCGACATCACAGAGGGTTACCGCTTCATACAGCAGAGTCCCGTGGTGCGAGCCGTGATCCTCGGCCTCGGAACCGGACTGGTGGGAGGAGGGATGCTCGTCCCATTGGGTCCGGTGATCTCCAAGGACGTGCTGGGCGGAGGTACCGCCGGCTTCGGCCTCCTGCTCACCGCGCTCGGGATGGGCGTGGCCGGAGGGATCATCCTCCTCACCATCTTCCAGCGCCGCCTTCCTCACGAGCGCGTCTTCGTGTTCTCCGTGCTGGTCGCCGGGGTGTGCCAGCTTGCCGGAGCGTCCATGTCGACCCTGGCTCCGACCCTGGTGTTCGTGACCGTCCTCGGGCTCTGCGCCGGGTCGGTCTACATCCTCGGCTTCACCATCCTTCAGACCAATGTGGACGACAAGCTGCGAGGCCGCATCTTCGCAACGCTCTACACCCTGGTCCGCTTCTGTCTCCTCCTGGCCTTCGCTGTGTCGCCGATCCTGTCCTCGCTCCTCGGCAAGCTCTCCAACGCCCTCGTGGGCGGTTCGGTCAACGTGGGGGACGCCACGCTCGAGCTGCCAGGGGTGCGCCTCACCCTCTGGCTGGGAGGCGCCATCATCTTGGGCGCCGGCGTGTTGGCCAGCAGGTCGATGCGAACTCGCTCCGCGCCGTGAGGGGCCGGCTCATCGCCCTGGAGGGCCGGGAGGCCTCAGGCAAGAGCACGCAGGCCGAGATCCTCGCTCGGCGCCTGGGGGCGGTGCTTACCAGGGAGCCGGGTGGCACCGTATTGGGCGAGCGCATCCGTTCCCTCCTCCTGGACCCGGAGGCAACGACTCTCGACCCACGGGCCGAGGCGCTCCTGATGGCTGCCGACCGGGCCCAGCACGTGACCGAGACCATCCTCCCCGCGCTCGAGACCGGTCGCCACGTGGTTACCGATCGCTATTCGCACTCGTCCCTCGCCTACCAGGGCCACGGGCGGGGCCTGCTGGTGGAGGAGGTAGGCCGGGTGTCGGACTGGGCGACGGGTGGCTTGTCGGCGGATCTGGTGGTGCTGGTCGACGTGCCCGAGGACGTGGCCCGCCGGCGACGGGTGGGCTCCGACCGCTTCGAGCTGGAGGATCGGGATTTCCACCGGCGGGTGGCCGACGGATACCACCAGCTGGCGGCTGAGGATCCGGAGCTGTGGAGGGTGGTGGACGGGACGGGGACGGTGCAGGAGGTCGCGGCGAGGATCTGGGTCGCCGTCGAAGCCCACTTGACCCATCTGGCCCGGTGACCTCCCTCGAGCCGTTCGCCGCTGTCGTGGGCCAGGAGCGGGCCGTCAGCCAGCTGCGCGCTGCCATCCGTGCCCCGGTGCACGCCTACCTGCTGGTGGGCCCCGGGGGCACTGGTCACCGCGAGCTGGCGGCGTCCTTCGCCGCCGGCCTGGTGTGCAAGGAGGGTGGGTGCGGGCATTGCGAGCGGTGCCGGCGCGCTCTCGCCGGGACCCACCCCGATGTGATCGTCCGCGAGCGAGCCGGTCCGTTCATCACCGTGGACGACGCTCGGCAGATCGCTCGCTTGGCCTCGCTCAGCCCTGTGGAGGCCCGTCGCAAGGTACTGGTGCTGGTGGACTTCCACCTCGTGCGCGACGCGGCACCCGCCCTCCTCAAGACCATCGAGGAGCCGCCCGCCACCACGGTCTTCGTGGTGCTGGCCGACCAGGTGCCTCCCGAGTTGGTCACCATCGCCAGCCGCTGTGTCCGGGTGGAGCTGTCCCCACTGCCAGCGGCCCGCATCGTCGAGGCCCTGGTCGGCGAGGGCGTGGAGGCGGCTGTCGCCGAGGAGGCTGCGGCGGCCTCCAACGGACGCCTCGACCGGGCGCGCCTGCTGGCGTCGGACGAGGGCTTTGCCGCCCGCCGAGCGGCGTGGCGAGACGCTCCCCTGCGCCTGGACGGCTCCGGCTCGGCGGTGGCGACACTGGGCGAGGAGCTCATGGCCAGTCTGGAGACGGTGCTCGAACCCCTGGAGCAGCGCCAGGCGGTGGAGCTGGCCGAGGCCGAGGAGCGGGCCCGACTCTACGGCCAGCGCGGCAGTGCCCGCCGGGACCTCGAGGCCAGGCACCGGCGGGAGCAGCGCCGGCTGAGAACCGACGAGCTCCGCTTCGGGCTGGCCACCCTCGCCTTGCCCTACCGTGAGCGTCTAGCCGGAGGCCGGGACCCGAAGGCATGTCTCGAAGCCCTCGACGCCATCGCCGCGGCCAACGAGGCACTGGTCCGGAACCCGAACGAGACCCTCCTCCTCCAAGCCCTCCTCGTCCGGCTTTCGCGCACCGGACTGGCATAATCGATCCTCCGCCCGGGTAGCTCAGACGGCAGAGCAACGCACTCGTAATGCGTAGGTCAGGGGTTCGATTCCCCTCTCGGGCTCAGTGAGATTGCTGGTTGGGATGCCCGGGACCGCCTGACCAGCTCGGCGAGTCCGTGATCGATTGCACATCTGTGGCACATGGAAGCGTCGATGTGCTTGTGCGTCGATGTGACAAAGCGTCGATGTGCTTGAAGACGCCGCCGACAGCCGACGTTTTCTTCGGCGCAAGCCTCAGGCCCCAGCGCGATGGTTCTCGGATTCCTCGTGCTGCGGGCCCGGAAGCAGCGCCAGAAGGAGAGCTGTGGCCAAGCCATTGAGGAGGCCCAGGAGCGAGCCATGCGCCTCGAGCTCGTAGTGGGCGCCTCACCAGCGCCCGCGGCCCAAACGGCTCGTGGCGTGCCGCAAGCTGGAGTATGGGCTACGCCACTCGACCACCAGTAGCACGAAGACGGCCACGACGAGGCCCAGCATCAGCAGTGTGTCGCCGGCCGTAAGGCGCTGAGGGTTGGCCCCGTCTGCTTTGCCGGCGGCGACCTGCTTTGGTGGAGATGGCGGCGGCGGAGTCGGCGGTTCCAAGTCCGCCGCCGGGCCTCCGACCGCCGCCGGAGGTTCCTCGACCGGGCCTGCGGGTGGCGGGGGGTTGGGCTCGGCGTCCGACGGTTGCGCCGGAGCGGGGTCGCCGGCCGGTGGGGGC
>JALYGF010000040.1 GCA_030777325.1 Actinomycetota bacterium
CCCCCCGGTCGGCCTCGACGAGACCGAGGCCCACCTCGACGAGCTGGCCCTCCTGGTGGACACCGCCGGCGCTGACGTCGTCGAACGGGTGGTCCAGCGCCGGGACCGACCAGACCCCAGTCATGGACGGCGGCGGCGGCGGCGCAGGCCCCGCTGCCGCAGGCCAGGGTCTCGCCCACTCTCCGCTCCCACACCCGCATGGTGATCTCGTCCCGGCCGGGACCCACGGTGACGAACTCCACGTTGGCACCCCCGGGGACTTCAGCATCGAGCTGCGACCCGTGGGACATGACCCCGGCGTCAGCAAGATCCGGCACCAGGATCACCAGGTGGGGATTGCCCATGTCCACCGCCCGGGTTCTCTCCCCTGCCGGCCCCAACCGGTGCTCGGGGCCAAGCCGAGCCGGCCCCAAGTCCACCTCCACCAACACCTCGCCCGGGTCCTCCCCCGGGGCCACGGTGAGTCGTCGCAGCCCGGCGCCGGTGGCCACGCACAGCTCTGGGCCGTCGACCACTCCGGCGACCAGCACGGCCTGAGCCAGGCAGCGGATGCCGTTGCCGGTGGTCTCTGCGACGCTGCCGTCGGCGTTGCGCACCTCCATGGTGACGTCGGCACCGTTGCGCCCCGGGCCGGCACGCAGCAGGCCGTCGGCGCCCACGCCTCGGTGGCGGTCGCACAGCCGCCGGGCCAGATCGGCATCGACGGGCCGGCGGTCTTCCACGTCGACCAGGACGAGGAAGTCGTTGCCCAAGGCGTCGTGCTTGGTGAGGCGCAGAGTGGTCATGTCAGGCCCAGTCTCCCAACAGAGCGGGCAGCAGCGCGCCGGGGTCCTCGGCGGCCCCGTACCAGGTGATGCGGGGGTCCCGGCGGAACCAGACCCGCTGGCGGCGGGCAAAGGCCCGGGTGCGGCGGACGGCCTCGTCGGCCGCCTCCTCCAGGCTGCACCGGCCGGCGAGGTGGTCCAGCACCTCGCCGTAGCCCAGGGCCTGGCGGGCGGTGCGCGACAGGCCGTCGGGACGGGCCGCCAGCCGGCGGACCTCGTCCACCAGACCGGCTTGGAGCATGGAATGGAAGCGCTGCCCGATGCGCCGCCCGACCACGGGGCGGGGCAGCCACACGCCGGCCATGCGGTAGGGCGTGACGGGATGGGCCGTGAGGCCGGGCCCGAAGGAGGAGAAGGGCCTGCCGCTGCCGAGCGTCACCTCCAGGGCTCGCAGCACCCGCCGCCGGTTGGACGTCGTCATCCGCTCCGCGGCCACCGGGTCCAAGTGGTGCAGGCGGTGGTGGAGGACGGCGGTGTCTGTCTCGCCTTCAAGCTCAGCACGGATGGCGGGCCACTGGCCCGCCAGCTCGAGCCCGTCGACCAGTGCTCGCACGTAGAGGCCCGTCCCGCCCACCACCAGGGCACGGGCGCCTCGGGCCTCGATGTCCGCCAGCGCCTGCCGGGCCTCGGCCTGGAATCGAGCCACGGAGAAGTCCTCGTGGGGGTCCACCACGTCGATGAGGTGGTGCGGCACCTCGGCCTGGTCCACAGCCGAGGGCTTGGCCGTGCCCAGGTCCATGCCCCTGTAGACCTGCATGGCGTCGGCGGAGACGATCTCCAGCCTGGGACCGGGCAGGCGCCGGGCCAGCTCCATGGCGAGCGCCGACTTGCCCGTGGCGGTGGGGCCGACCAGCGCCAGGTGTGGCCCTGGCCCGTTGTGATGGCCCGGAGTGGTCAGAGGGCGGCGACCGGTATCCGGGTCTTGTGACGTGGCCGGGCCGTTACCTCCACCAGCTCGCCCAGGAGGTGGTGAGGCGCGGCTGCAGTCACCCGCACGTTGGCGAAGGTTCCGGGCGCCAGCGGCTCGGCGGCGAAGTGCACGAGCTTGTTCTGGCCGGTGCGCCCGGTGAGGACGGACGGGTCCTTGCGGCTCGGCCCCTCCACCAGAACGCTTTCGGTCCGGCCTACCCGGGCCTGGTGCTTGCGCAGCGCGGAGCGCTCGACGACCACGGTGAGCCGGGCGAAGCGCTCGGCGGCCACCACCGGCGGCACGAAGTGATCAGCGAAGCCGGCGGCCTCGGTGCCCGGCCTCGGTGAGAACACGAAGGTGTAGGCGCTGTCGTACTCGGCCGCGGCGACCACCTCCAGCGTGCGCTCGAAGTCGTCCTCGGACTCACCCGGAAAGCCCACGATGATGTCGGTGCTGACCGCCAGGTCTGCCACCTCGTCCCGTGCCATGGCAAGACGTTCGAGGTAGCGATCCGCGGTGTAGCCCCGGTGCATGGCCGCCAGCACGCGGTCGCTCCCGGACTGGAGGGGCAGGTGCAGGTGCTCGCACACGGCCGGTGTGTCGCCCATGGCCGCCGCCGTCTCCGGGCGGAGGTCCTTGGGGTGCGGGCTGGTGAAGCGCACCCGCTCGACACCCTCCACTGCCCCCACCGCCCGCAGCAGCTCGGCGAAGAGGGGACGGCGCCGGGTGAGGTCGCGTCCGTAGGAGTTGACGTTCTGGCCGAGCAGGGTCACCTCCACCACGCCGGCAGCGGCCAGCGACTCGACCTCGGCCACGATCTCCTCGAACGGCCGGCTGATCTCCCTGCCCCGCACGGCGGGGTCGATGCAGAAGGCACAGCGGTTGTCGCATCCGATCTGGATGGTGACCCACGCCGAGTAGGCCACGTCCCGTCGGGCCGGGAGGGCCGAGGGGAACGCGTCGGACTCCTCGAGGATCTCCATGACCGCGCCGTCTTGCTCCGCCCTGCGCAGTAGGTCCACCACGCTGGCCGTGTTGTGGGTGCCGAACACCACGTCGGTGTGCGGCGCCCGGTCCTGGATGAGCCCGCGGTCCTTCTGGGCCAGGCAACCGCCCACGGCGATGCGAAGGGCGGGCTTGCGCTCCTTCAGGGCCTTGAGTTGGCCTAGGTTGCCGTACAGCTTGTTGTCGGCGTTCTGGCGGATGCAGCAGGTGTTCAGAACCACCACGTCGGCTGCGTCCAGCTCGTCGGTGGCCTGCATGCCTTCGGACTCGAGCAGCCCCGCGATGCGCTCCGAGTCGTGCACGTTCATCTGGCACCCGAAGGTGCGGATCAGGTACCTCTCTGCCACCCGTCCCAGGATAGGCGGCTCGCCGGATTCTCTGACCTCGCATCGGTGGAGGCGCGGGGTACGACTCGCCAATTCGCGGGCCCGGCGGCCCGCCCGTCGCTAGCGTCCTCTCCGTGGCCCGTGTGCTCATCCTGGGTGGTGGTTTCGGCGGGTTGGCGGCGGCAACCGAGCTGCGGTCGACACTGCCCAGCGGCGACGAGATCGTGGTCGTGTCGGCCTCGGACCGCTTCTTCATGGGCTTCGCCAAACTGTGGGACCTGGCGGGCGTTCGCCCGCTCGACCGAGGGACGCGCTCGCTGACCGCCCTCGGGGACCGTGCAATCCGCTTTGTCCACGCCGAGGTGACCGCTATCGATCCCGGATCGGTCACCGTGGGGACGACGTCCGGAGACTTCAGCGGCGATGCGCTGCTCGTGGCGCTGGGGACGGTGCCGTCGCCTGAGCACCTCGAGCTCATCACCGGTCGAGGCCACAACCTGTACGACGCCGCGGCACTCCCGGCCATGCACGTCGCCCTGGACAGCATCACGTCCGGACGCGTGCTCGTCGCCATCCTCGGCACTCCGTTCAAGTGTCCGCCCGCCCCCTATGAGGCCGCCTTGGTCGTTGACGACCGCCTGCGCCAACGAGGCGTCCGGGGTGAAGTCACCGTCGAGGTACTCACGCCCCAGCTCATGACCTTGCCGGCAGCGGGCCCCGATGCCAGCCGTGTGCTCGCCGGCTACCTGGCCGACCAAGGCATCGATCTGCGCCACGGGCATGTCGTGTCGGGCGTCGAGGGCGAGCCGCCCGCGCTACGGGTTGGAGCTGGCGAGGAGCTGTTGGACTGTTCTGTCCTCCTCGGCGTCCCCGCCGAGAAGGCTCCCACCGTCGTCGAGTCGAGTCCTCTCGCCGGCGCATCCGGGTTCATCGAGCCCGACCGCGCGACGCTGCGAACCTCGTACCGTGGCGTGTACGCCGCAGGCGACTGCACGATGGTCCCGACCGCCACTGCACAGGTGCCCAAGGCCGGCGTGTTGGCGGCAACCGAAGGGCGCGTGGCGGCCCGGAACATCGCCGCCGACCTCTACGGAGGCGAGGGAGCTGTGTTCGACGGTCGCGGCATGTGCTTCCTCGAGGTCCCCGGCCGTCGGGTGGCGATGTTGGAAGGGAGCTTCTTCACCGAGCCGAAGCCCGACGTCCAGCTGACCGAGCCGACCGAGGCCAACTTCGAGCGGAAGCAGGCATACGAACGCGACCTGCTGGCCGAGTGGGTGGACTGACCGAAGGCCGCTCGGCGGCGGCACGCTCGTAGTCCCGCCGCGTCGAGTCAGAGGTTCATGGCCACGTACTTGGTGGTGAGGTACTCCTCGACGCCCTCGCGCCCGCCTTCGCGGCCGAAACCGGAGAGCTTGACGCCGCCGAAGGGAGCCGCCGGGTTTGAGACCATTCCCTGGTTCAGGCCGACCATCCCCGTCTCCAAAGCCTCCATGGCCCTGAAGGCACGTCTCAGGTCCTTGGTGAAGACATAAGCAACCAAGCCGTAGGGGGCGCCGTTGGCGGCTGCAATGGCGTCCTCCTCGGACTCGAAGGCGGTGACCGGCGCCACCGGACCGAAGATCTCCTCTTTCAGCGCTCGGGCGCCGGAAGGCACGCCGTCCAGGACGGTCGGAGCGTAGAAGTAGCCCGGGCCGTCTCGCCGACGACCGCCGACGACCGCTGTGGCGCCTCGAGCGATGGCGTCGTCGACCAGGCTCGCCACCTTTTCCCGTGCCTCCTCATCGATGAGCGGACCGACGTCCACACCTTCCTCGGTTCCCCGACCCACGAGCATGGATCCGAGCCGCCCGGCCAGCCTGTCGGCGAACTGTCCGGCCAACCGGTGGGCAACGTGGAACCGGTTGGCGGCGGTGCAGGCCTCTCCCATGTTTCGCATCTTGGCCAGTACCGCTCCTTCAACCGCGGCGTCGAGGTCGGCGTCCTCGAAGACGATGAAAGGTGCGTTTCCCCCGAGCTCCATGGACACCCTCAGCAACCCGTGGGCAGCCTGGGCCGTGAGGGATCGTCCCACCTCGGTGGACCCGGTGAAGGAGAGCTTGCGCAGGCGCGGGTCCTCGAGAAGTGGGCTTACCGTCTCGGCCGGAGACGACGTCGTGATGACGTTGAGGACGCCAGGCGGCAGCCCAGCCTCCTCCCAGAATCCGGGCCAGGGCGAGCATGGAGAGAGGCGTCTGCTCGGCCGGCTTGGCGACCATGGTGCAGCCGGCGGCAACGGCCGCACCGATCTTGCGAGTGCCCATGGCCATGGGGAAGTTCCATGGGGTGATCAGCAGACACGGGCCCACGGGCTGGCGCATGACCAGCATTCGGCCTTTTCCGTCCGGCGAGATCGAGTAGCGGCCCTCGATTCGTACCGCCTCCCCGGCGAACCACCGGAAGAACTCGGCGGCGTAGGCGATCTCGGCTCTCGACTCGGCCAAAGGCTTGCCCATCTCGAGGGTCATGAGGAGGGACAGCTCCTCAGTGCGCCCGATGATGGCCTCGTATGCTCGACGGAGGATCTCGCCTCGCTCGCGGGGCGGATGGCCGGCCCAGGTGGGCTGAACGGTGGCGGTGGCGTCGAGGGCGGCCCGGGCGTCGTCGGGGCCAGCGTCGGCCACGTTGCAGAGCAGCTGGCCGGTGGCCGGGTCGACTACGGGGAATTCCCGACCCGTTTCAGCCTCCCGCCATTCTCCCCCCACCAGGAGCTGGTTCCGGACGCCGCCCACCACGGCCCGCTCCTGATCGGCCTGATTGGTCACTCCCCGACTAGCCCGGTTGGGGACGGCCTTTGGCGCTGGCTGGGCGCAGGGAGATGGGCTCGTCGTCTCCCGGTCCCTGGCCCAGGGGAACCTCGTTGGCGCCGCCGTCAACGACGGGGGCGAGCTCCTGGCGAACCCGGTCGTTGATGGCCACCATCACCTCGGGGTTGTCGAGCAGGAACTGCTTGGCGTTCTCCCGCCCCTGGCCCAACTGCTCGCCCTCGTAGGTGTACCAGGCCCCCGACTTCTTCACGAAGCCCAGGTCCAACGCCACGTCGATCAGGGAGCCTTCGCGACTGATGCCCCTGCCGTACATGATGTCGAACTCGCAGATCTTGAACGGCGAGCAGACCTTGTTCTTCACCACCTTGACCTTGGTGCGGTTGCCCACCACCTCGGCACCGTTCTTGATGGACTCCACCCGGCGGATGTCGAGGCGCACCGAGGAGTAGAACTTGAGGGCCCGGCCGCCGGGCGTGACTTCGGGCGAGCCGTAGATGACGCCGATCTTCTCCCGGAGCTGGTTGATGAAGATGGCGATGGTGCGCGAGCGGTTCAGGGTGGCCGTGATCTTTCGCAGGGCCTGGGACATCAACCGGGCCTGCAGGCCGACGTGGCTGTCGCCCATCTCGCCCTCGATCTCTGCCCTGGGCGTGAGGGCGGCGACAGAGTCGACCACCAGCACGTCCAGGGCTCCCGATCGGATCAACATGTCGGAGATCTCCAGCGCCTGCTCACCGGTGTCCGGCTGGGAGATGAGCAGGTCGTCGATGTTGACACCGATGGCGCTGGCGTACACCGGGTCCATGGCGTGCTCGGCGTCGACGTAGGCGCAGATGCCACCGTTGCGCTGGGCCTCGGCCACGACGTGCATGGCCAGCGTGGACTTCCCCGACGACTCGGGCCCGAAGATCTCCACCACCCGGCCCCGGGGCAGCCCACCCACGCCGAGCGCCCGGTCCAGGGCCAGCGTGCCGGTGGAGATGCTCTCCACGCTCATGTGGGCACCCTCCCCCATCCGCATGATGGAACCCTTGCCGAACTGCTTCTCGATCTGACCCAATGCCATGTCGAGTGCCTTGTCTCGCTCCACTGGAGCCCCCTCTCTCGAACGGTTCTTCGTACGAGGCCCACCCTACGGAGAGGGTGTGACAATCCATCTGGTCACTGGTCGGACGACACTGCTGTACTTCCGCCACTGTAGTTCCGAACGGGTGTTCGAACAACTACCTACCCTGCAGCGACAGCTCCAAGCTCTCCACGACCTCGTACCGGGCCGGTCCCCGCCCGCCGAGATGACTCGCCACCAGGCTCACCTCCCGCACCGGCCAACTCCCGCTGATGGACACGCCGGCCAGCGGCCGAAGGTCCACGCCCCGTCGGTCCCGCGCCCGCGCCAGGGTGACGTGGCCGGTGAAGGGCCGGCTGTCCGGCGCCTTGCCCACATCGGCCGTAGCCGCCGTCGCGGCCGCGGCCAGCCCTTCGAGGCCGCTGACCGGCCCGTGCAGGACGCGCCGCCCGAAGCGCCCGGTGACCGGTCCCAGCTCGGCCGTCGTGGGGCCAGCGCTGATCCGCCCGAAGGCGTCCCTGGCCGCCACCACGTCGGCGTCGCCGAGGAAGCGCAGGGTCACGTGCCACTGTTCGGCCGTCGTCCACCGCAGCCCGTCGACTTCGGGCCGGTCGAGGCCGTTGAGCCTCTCGATGATCTCCGGTGGAGGCCAGACGGCGATGAACAGCCTCACGTTCCGGTCAGGACCTCAGGAGCCGACCTCGGCCAGGACCTTTGCCGCGTGGCCGTCGGCCCTGACCCCGTACCAGGCCCTCTCCACCCGGCCGTCGGGCCCGATCACGAACGTCGAGCGAACGACGCCCACGGTCTTCCTCCCGTACATCGTCTTCTCGCCCCACGCCCCGTACTGCTCCATCACCGCGTGCTCCGGATCCGACAAGAGGGGGAACTCGATGCCGTACTTGGTTCGGAATCGGAGGTGGCGCTCCGCCCGGTCGGGCGATACCCCGATCACGGGGACATCGGCCGCCTGGAAGGCAGCCAGGTTCTCGTTGAACTGGCAGGCCTCCTTGGTGCACCCCGGCGTGTCGTCCTTCGGGTAGAAGTAGAGGACCACCCGCCGACCGGCGAAGTCGGCCAGCGACACGGGCTTGCCGTCCTGGTCCGGCAAGTTGAACGCCGGTGCCTGGTCGCCTGCTTCCAGCCTGGCCACGCCGTCTCCTTGCCGTCATAGGCCTCGGAGAGCGGACTGTACCGCCTCGGGATGGCAGCCAGACCGCGCTCCGACCCGTTGCGCCAACATGGTCAAGGTGGGTGAACGTGTTGGCACTGTGGTGGTCGGTGCGGGGATCGTGGGCCTGGCCACCGCACGAGAGGTCCTCCTTCGCGACGCGCGGGCCGAAGTCTTGGTCGTGGACAAGGAGGAGGTGGTCGCGGCCCACCAGACCAGCCACAACAGCGGCGTGGTCCACAGCGGCGTATACTACGCGCCTGGCTCGGCCAAGGCCGAGCTGTGCGTCTCCGGGGCCCGGGCCATGCTCCGCTTCTGCGAAGAGAACCGCATCCCCGTGCGGGTGGGCGGCAAGCTCATCGTCGCCGTCGACGAGGCCGAGCTCGCTCCGCTGGCAGAGCTGGAGCGGCGGGCGGCGGCCAACGGCGTCCCCGACCTCAGGAGGCTCGGCCCTGCCCAGATAGCCCAGGTCGAGCCCCATGCCCACGGTGTCGCCGCCCTGCACGTGCCCGGCACCGCCGTCACCGACTTCGCTGCCGTGGCCCGGGCGCTCGGCGACGACTTCGTGGCCCGGGGCGGCCGGTTGGAGCTGGGCTTCCCCGTCTCGTCCGTCACCGGCGACGACTATGGCGTCACGGTGAGGGCCGACGATGGCCGCCACGTCAGAGCCAGGCAGGGCATCGTCTGCGCCGGCCTGCAGTCCGACCGCCTGGCCGGCTACCCCGCAGACGTGCGCATCCTCCCCTTCCGCGGCTCGTACTACGCCCTGGGCCCCCGAGCCGTGCCACTGGTGCGCTCGATGATCTACCCCGTGCCCGATCCGCGGTTCCCGTTCCTCGGCACCCACTTCACCCGCCACTTCGACGACACCGTCTCCTGTGGCCCCAACGCCATCCTGGCCCTGGCCCGGGAGGAGTACTCGCGCTGGTCGTTCAGCACTGCCGACGCCTGGGACTCCTTGCGCTTCCCCGGCTCTTGGCGCCTGGCTCGGAAGCACTGGTCGACGGGTGTCCGGGAGCTGGCCGACGAGTTCTCGAAGCGCCGCTCCCTGCGCCAGGCCCGCCGCTACCTCCCCGACCTCGAAATGGGAGACCTTACGAACGACGACGCCCTCGGCGTACGGGCCCAGGCCGTCGACCGGGGGGGCCGTCTCGTGAGCGACTTCGTCCTCCGCCGTACCGGACCGTTGCTCCACGTGCTGAACGCCCCCTCGCCGGCGGCCACCGCCAGCCTGGCCATCGCCGAGCGCATCGTGGACCGGATCAGCGCCCTCGGAGTAGGCGGTGCTGCACGACAAGGCTGATGTACATCGATCTCGACGTACACCGTCTTCGGTGTACGTTATAAGCATGACTGGCACGCCCTCTCCTGAACAGGCGCCGTGGCCCATACATGCAAACTTGGGAGGGCCGGTCGACCCTGCCGATCACATCGGGCACAGACACGAGCTCGACGCGGTGCTGCGGTCAACAGAATCCGTGGGCGCGCTTCTCACCGGCGATCGGCGGATGGGCAAGACCTCCCTGCTCCGCAAGACAGAGCAGCTCCTCAGCCCACAGCACGTCGTGCTCCGGATGAGCGCCGAGACCGATGACATAGAGCTGTTCGGCGGACGACTTCTGGACGCCCTTCGTGGTCACCGCCTCTTCGCCGAGGAAGTCAAGCGTTGGAGCCTCTCGGTGGACGTGGGCTACAAGGGCATCCGCCTCAAGCGCCATCCCGACGGTGACGCCAAGGCAGAGGAGGGCACCGACGACCTCTTCGCCTGGGCGGCGGCCCGAGCGGCTCCAGCCAAACTCGTCGTCATCATCGACGAGATCACCGTGCTGGTCACGGCCATAGAGCGCCACCGCCCCGGAGGTGCCGTGGAGTTTCTCCGTAGCCTGCGACGGCCCCGTCAGGAGCTCGGGAACGTGGTGGTCATCCTTTCCGGCTCCCTCGGGCTGCACCACGCTATTCAGGACGGGGCGCCCATCAACGACCTCCAGAAGGTGCGCATAGGCCCACTGGCCACGAACGACGCCGTGTTCCTGTCTCGGTGCCTGTTGCTCGGCGAAGAGATCGAGACGCCGGACGAGCTGGCCCTCGCGCAGGCCATGGCTGAGCAGAGCGACGGCATCCCCTACTTCGTGCACCACCTGGCGGCCGCAGCCCGGCGGACCGGCGGAAACCTCACGCCCGCTGACGTTGGCACCATCCGCGATGCCGCCCTAGTCAGCCCGGATGACCCGTGGAATGTCCGCCACTACCGGGACCGCCTGGCCACTTACTACGGCGCCGACGCGGAACTCGTCGGGCACATGCTCGATGCCTACGCCAAGGTGGACGGACCGCTCGATGTGGACCGCCTCACCGCAGAGCTTGGTGCCGTCGAACTCGACGCCCGGCCGAACCGTGACCAGCTCCTCACCTTGGTCGAGCGCCTCGAGTCCGACCACTACCTGGAGCGCCGTGGGCATGCCGACGGCTTCTCCTCCCGCATCCTGCGCGACGCGTGGAGGCGCATACGCCGGCTCTGATGGGAGAGCTGGCAACCCTCCGTCCGTTCACCCCCTCTCGCGAGCATCCAGAGGCGCTCGTCGAGCGCACGGTGGGCCGTGACGACATCCTCCGCACCCTTCACCGCCGGCTTCTGACGGCGGTAGCGTCGAAGAACCGGATCCATACCCTCATCGTGGGGCCGCGAGGATCGGGCAAGACTCATCTCCTGGAGGTGACCCTCCGCCGCTTGCTGGCAGATTCCCGGTTCACCGCTAACGCGGTGGTAGGAAGGGTCGACGAGGACGTCGTCGGCATCATCAGCTACGCCGATCTGCTCCTCGAGCTTCTCGCTTCTCTTGGCCCGCCGGAGGACGTCCTGCGGCAAGCCAGATCGAGTCGGGACGTCGCCGCCATCGAGGCTGCGATCAGCACCCACCTCGCCGGTCGCCTCCTGGTCGCCGTCGTCGAGAACCTCGCTCGGGTGTTCGACAACCTCGGCACCGCGGGGCAACGCGACCTCCGCTCCTTCGTGGAGAACACCGGCCAGGTGGTCCTCCTCGCTTCCAGCCCCCTGCTCTTCCATGCCATCGGCTCTCGCCATGAGCCGTGGTTCGCCTCCTTCGCCATCGAACACCTCTCAGAGCTCACCCTCGACGAGGGCACCGAGCTACTCCGCCGGCTGGCGATGGGGCACGAAGACCACGACTTCGTTCGGTTCCTCGACCAACCCAAGGGCCAGGCACGCCTGGCGGCCCTGCATCACCTGGCCGGCGGGTCGCCACGCCTGTGGATGATCCTCGCCGGCTGCGCCACGGTCGAGCTCCTGGATGCCCTCGTTCCGGCCGTTGAGGAGCTGCTGGAGAACCTCACGGCGTATTACCAGCAACGCCTGTGGGAGCTTCCCGGTAACGAGGCCAAGCTTGTGCGCGAGCTTGGCACCGGCCCGGCCTCGGCATCCGTCGCAGAACTTGCCGCTGCCTGCGGCCTTGACGAGAGAACGGCGGCAACAGGTCTCGGGCGACTCGCTGAGTCCGGCTGGGTGCGCGGCGAGAAGGTGTCCGGCACCGATCAACGCAAGACCTGGTATCGCCTGCGGGAGCCCCTCCTCCGCCACCACTTCCAGTACCGGAGCACCGACTGCCAGCCGCTCCGCCTCATCGTCGACATCCTCCGGCTCTGGTTCGACCCGTCAGAGCGACGGATCCACCTAGCCGGCGTTCGCCCTGCGTCGGTCGCCGAACGCCATCTCGCGGCCACCTTCCGCCTGGACGACCCCCAGCGCTCGGATGCCGCCTACTTCGACCGCAACCTTGACTGGCTCCTCGCCGAAGCCCGCCGCTGGATCACCGGCGACCCGGCAACCATCGGCACCGTCGACGCCGGCGTGATACTCGATGTGGCGGTTTGCGCACTCCGTACGTCTACGGCCGCAGCCCGGAAGGTGCTCGAGAATCGGAACGCTTCGCCGTCAGTGCGAGCTCGGGCCGGTGAGCTGCTCGACCTTGTGGACGCTCAGTCGCCGGACACGTCGCTCGGGGACCGCGCCGGCATCGTCTTCGACGCAGCCGCAGCCTTGTCGGAGGGCGAGCCGGATCACAGCGTTCTCGAGCTGGTCGCCGTCGGCTGGAACGGCCACGCCGACCCGAGCTCGGCCGTTCAGCGGCTGGAGGCATTGTTGGACCCCGCCGGCACCGACCGGCTCAGGTTGACCATCCGCGACGAGCACGCATTCTGGCTTGGACGGGTCGGCCGTCATGATGAGGCATTCGCCGCCTTCTCGGCCCTGGTCGACGACTGCGGCGCCGTTCTCGGGTTCGACCACCCGGATACGTTGAGGGCTCGCGACAACCTCGCTTGCCAGCTGTATTGGCTCGGTCGTCACGATGAAGCGATCGTCACCTACACCGCCTTGGTCAACGACAGCACTCGCGTGCTTGGGTCTAACCATCCTGACACCCTCAACGCGCGCGGCAACCTTGCTCGCGAGCTCGCCGAGGTCGGCCGTCTCGCCGAGGCCGTCAGTGTGGGAGTGGGTGCCGTGGACGAGGCCGTAGCCGGTTTCGGTCTCGGGCACGAAATGACAGATGAAGCGCTCCGCGCGCTTACTTTCCCCCTCGTCGAAATACTTCGTTCAGGCCAGCGACTCCCACCGATTGGACCGGTGGGACCCTCCTTCGAGTCAACAAGCCTGTATCGCATTCTTCGGGACATGCAGGCGGCCCAGGACGGGTCGCCGGAGGCAGGCGTCCGACTGGCGTCCGAGATTCTTTCCCTCATGAAGAGCCCTGCTGGGGACCGGCTGCTCAACGAAGCACAATGACGGCAGCGTTCTCACGTCGACCGCCGCCCGAGGACCGGCTCCGACAGCCTGCGTAGGTTGGCGTAGCTTGACCCCCCAGCCGCACGCACAGGCAGGAGGTCGCACGTGGCGCAGGAGGTTCGAGGCGTTGTGGCCCGGCACAGGGGTGAGCCCACCAAGGTGGAGCCCGTCATCGTCCCCGACCCCGGGCCGGGCGAGGCGTTGGTGCGGGTCCAGGCGTGTGGCGTGTGCCACACCGACCTCCACTACCGCCAGGGCTCCATCAACGACGACTTCCCGTTCCTCCTCGGTCACGAGGCGGCGGGTGTGGTGGAGGCCGTCGGTCCCGGCGTGGACGCGCCCGCGCCCGGCGAGTTCGTCATCTTGAACTGGCGAGCGGTGTGCGGGCGCTGCCGGGCCTGCCGGCGTGGCCGCCCGTGGTACTGCTTTGCCACCCACAACGCCACCCAGCAGATGACCCTCGCCGACGGCACGCCCCTCAGTCCGGCGCTCGGCATCGGGGCCTTCGCCGAGCTCACCCTGGTGGCTGCCGGCCAGTGCACGCCTGTCGACCCCGCGGCACGTCCCGAGGTGGCCGGGCTGCTCGGATGCGGTGTGATGGCCGGGCTTGGGGCGGCGATGAACACCGGCGAGGTCGCCCGTGGCGACAGCGTGGCCGTCTTCGCTTGCGGGGGTGTGGGCGACGCCGCCATCGCCGGCGCACGCCTGGTGGGCGCGGCCACCGTGATCGCCGTCGACCTCGACGAGCGCAAGCTCGAGTGGGCCAGGGAGTTCGGGGCCACCCACACCGTGAACGCCTCCGAAGTCGATCCCGTGCAAGCGATCCGCGACCTCACGGGAGGCAACGGCGCCGACGTCTGCGTCGAGGCGGTAGGTCACCCCAAGGTGCTGGAGCAGGCGTTCTACGCCCGCGACCTGGCCGGCACCCTGGTCCAGGTCGGCGTCCCCGGGCCCGAGATGCGAATGGACCTGCCCATGATCGACTTCTTCGGTCGGGGCGGGACCCTCAAGCCCAGCTGGTACGGAGACTGCCTGCCGTCGCGCGACTTCCCGATCTTGATCGACCTCCATCTCCAAGGTCGGTTGCCCCTCGACCGCTTCGTGAGCGAGACCATCCCCTTGGAGGGCGTGGAGGAGGCGTTCCACCGCATGGAGCGGGGGGACGTGCTGCGCTCTGTGGTCGTCCTGGACGGTTCGGGGCGATGACCCGGATTCGAACGGGTCGTGACATCCGGCGTGTTCGCCCTCGACGGCCAGGGATGGGACGTGGACAACAACGTCTGGATCGTCGGAGACGAAGACGAGGTCCTCGTCGTCGATGCGGCTCACGACCACCGGCCCGTCTTGGAGGCAGTAGCGGGCCGCCGCGTCACCGCCATCGTGCTCACCCACGGACACAACGACCACGTGAACGCCGGACCGGCGTTGGCCGACGCCGTGGGGGCGCCGCTCCTCCTCCACCCCGACGACCTCATGCTCTGGAACCAAGCCATCCCCGACCGGCAGCCGGACCGCCTGCTCGAAGATGGCGCCGTGCTGCATGCCGGCGGCGCCGAGTTCCGCGTCCTTCACACGCCCGGGCACTCACCGGGCGGATGCTGCCTCCACCACCACGGAGGCGGTGTGGTCTTCAGCGGTGACACCCTCTTCCAGGGCGGTCCAGGCGCCACCGGAAGGAGCTTCAGCGACTTCCCCACCATCATCGCCAGCATCGAGCAGCAGCTGCTCACCCTCCCGCCCCAGACGGTGGTGCACACCGGTCACGGCGAGTCCACAACCATCGGCGAGGAGGCACCTCACCTCGACGAATGGGTGGCCCGAGGACACTGACCACGATCCCCCAGCCAACCGGGTCGTCCCGTGGGGCCGGCGCATGGCATATGCTGGAAGCCGTTGAGCCCAGGATCTTCCGGCTCACGGGCTCACCTCCAGCTGTTCCTCCGTCGTGGGGTTGCCGAGGCAAGCCACACAACCGAGGAAGCAGCTGATGACTTCATTCACCGACCTGGGCGTCGACGCCCGCCTGGCCGCCGCCCTGGCCGGCGAGGGCATAGGCGAGCCCTTCGCCATACAGGCCCTCACCATCCCCGACGCCATCGCCGGCCGTGACGTCTGTGGCAAGGCCCAGACCGGCTCGGGCAAGACCGTCGCCTTCGCCGTGCCCCTCGTGCAGCGGTTGGAGCGCAATGACCAGCTGCGCTCACCCCGCGGCCTGGTCCTGGTGCCCACCCGGGAGCTCGCCCTCCAGGTCCTCGAGGTCGTCCGGCCCCTGGCCAGGGCGGCCGGGCTGAGGGTGGCCGCCATCTACGGCGGCGTGGCCCTCGACCGCCAGATCACCGCCGCCCGCCAGGGCCTCGACATCGTTGTCGCCACGCCGGGGCGGCTCATCGACCTCATCGAGCGGCGGGACATCTCTCTCGACTGCATCGAGACGGCCGTCATCGACGAGGCCGACCGCATGGCGGACCTGGGCTTCCTGCCTCAGGTCGAGTGGCTCCTGCGCCACTTCAACGAGCACCGCCAGCAGCTACTCCTGTTCTCGGCCACGCTGGACGGCCAGGTAAACGGCCTGGTCCGCCGTTACCTGAGTGACCCCGTGCATCACTCGGTGGAGGCGGAGACGACCACGGTGGAGGACATGAGCCACTGCTTCCTCGCCGTGCACATGATGGACCGGGTACGGGTGGTGGCCGCCATCGCCCGTTCGGCGTCGCGCACCCTCGTGTTCGTCCGCACCAAGCGGGGCGCCGACCGCCTGGCGGGCCAGCTCTCCAAGGAGTCGGTGCGCACCGAGGCCATCCACGGCGACCTCCGCCAGACCGCCCGGAACCGGGCCCTGCAGAGCTTCGCCGCCGGCAAGGTCGAGGCCCTCGTGGCCACCGACGTGGCCGCCCGGGGGATTCACGTGGACGACATCGACGTAGTCGTGCACTTCGACCCCCCCGAGGACCACAAGGCCTACCTCCACCGCTCGGGCCGGACCGCCCGGGCCGGCCGGGCCGGCACCGTCGCCACCTTCGTTCTCTGGGACCAGGTCGCCGACGTCGAGCGGCTGCAGAAGCGGCTCGGGGTCGACCAGCCCATAGTCGAGGTGTTCTCCAACGATCCCCGGCTGGCCGACCTGGCCACCCTGGCAGCACCCGTCAGCGCTACCGCCTAAGGAGCCAGCATGAGCAAGCAACGCGCCACGTTCTCCAAGCGTCAGCGAGACCAGGACAAGCAGGCCAAGGCCGCAGCCAAGCGAGAGCGCAGGGCCACGAGGCTGGACGGCGACGACGAGTCCCCGCCCGACACGGCCGGCAACTACGACCAGGAAGGCGTGCTCGCCGCGCTCGCCCGGCTACACCAGTCCTACGACGACGGCGAGGTAGGGCTCGAGGACTTCGAGGTCCGCCGCGACGAGCTGCGGTCCCGCCTTCGAGTCGACTGAGCCGGCGCTCGGGCCCAACGCTCGGACACAGCGCTCGGGCCGCCCATCGGCGAAGTGTCTGGCCCGCCGGCCCCGATCCCGTAGAGTCTTGGGGACGAGATGGTCATTCGGACTGCTCGCAGTGAAGAGAGAGAAGAAAGCGTTGGCAACTGGAACTGTGAAGTTCTTCAATTCAGAGAAGGGCTTCGGCTTCATATCCCGTGAGCAGGGCGATGACGTCTTTGTCCACTATTCGAACATCCAGGGCAGCGGCTACCGGTCGCTGGAGGAAGGGCAGCAGGTCGAGTTCGACGTTGCCCCCGGCCGCAAGGGCGAGGAAGCCCAGAACGTCCGCATCATCTGAACTGTTGTCGCACCCGGAGCC
>JALYGF010000041.1 GCA_030777325.1 Actinomycetota bacterium
CGCCCGGCCAGGCCAACGGCCGCCAGCAGCTCCGCCGCCCGGGCCCGGCGGCGGCCCCGGGGGGTGCCGGCCAGCGTGGTGGCCAGCTCCACGTTCTCGGCCGCCGTCAGGGCGTCGAGCAGGCCGAAGTGCTGGAAAACGAAGCCCACGGTGGAGCGGCGGTAGGCCGCCAGTTCGTTGCCGCTCAGCCGGGTGATGTCCTGGCCGCCCACCTCCACCCTTCCTCTCCCCGGCCGCTCCAATCCCCCGAGGATGGCAAGGAGCGTCGTCTTGCCCGCTCCCGACGCGCCGGTGACTACGGCGTAACCCCCGGCGGGGACGTCGAGGCTCACGCCGTCGAGCACCAGGAGCGGACCGTTGGAGGTGGGGTAGCTGTGACACAGCTCACGGACGGTCAGGCCCACGCTCATCGCCACCACTTTGGCCCAGCCGTCGCCGGGTCCGTTGGCGGCCGTCGGGCACAATGAGCGGATGGCGTCGCGGGCCGAGGACTTCACCTTGGGCATCGAGGAGGAGTACTTCCTCGTGGACGCGGCCACGCGCGCCCTGGGCCGCGGCTCGGACGCCGTCATCGACCGTGCTCGGGAGGCCGTGGGCGAACTGGCTGATCATGAGCTGCAGCTGTCGCAGGTCGAGTCCGTCACGCCGGTGTGCCGCACCCTGGCCGAGGTGCGCGGCCATATCTCCCGCAACCGCCGTGAGCTGGCAGCGGCGGCGGGAGTCGAGGACAGGCGGCTGGTGGCACTGGGTTCCCATCCCTTCTCCCACTGGCACGAGGACCAAATCACACCCAAACCGGCCTACCTGGGCCTGGAGCGTGACTACCAGCAGGTGGCGCGCGAGCAGCTCGTGTGCGGGAGCCATGTGCACGTGGGGATCGGTGATCCCGAGATGGCCGTCCAGGTGATGAACCGCATGCGGCTGTGGCTCGGGCCCATCCTCGCCCTGTCGGCGAACTCGCCCTTCTGGCTCAGCGCCGACACCGGTTACGCCAGCTTCCGCACCGAGGTGTGGACACGCTGGCCCATGGCCGGCGTCCCCGAGCGCTTCGACTCACTGGCCGAGTACGCCGCCCTGGTCGACACCCTGCTGGTCACCGGCGCCATCGACGACCCGGCCCGCATCTACTGGGACGTTCGGCTCTCGGCCCGGTTCCCGACCGTGGAGGTCCGAGTCACCGACGTGTGCCTAAGCGTGGACGAGGCCGTCATGATGGCCGGCCTGTGCCGCGCCCTGGCCCGGACATGCGAGGACGAGGCTGCGCGGGGCGAGCCGGAGGCCCGCCCGCGTCACGAGCTGCTCCGAGCGGCCAAGTGGCGGGCGGCCCGCTACGGGCTGAGCGCAGACCTGATCGACGTGGCCGGCCGGCGTTCCCTGCCCGCCAAGGATCTGGTCCGGGACCTCCTCGAGCGCGTCCGCCCAGCCCTCGAGGAGGACAGCGACTGGGACGAGGTGTCGGTCCTCGTCGACGAGACTCTGGCCGGCGGCAACGGCGCCGCCCGCCAGCGGGAGGTGTTCGCCCGTACCGGCCGCCTGGAGGACGTGGTGGACCTGGCCAGCGTCCCCGCGAACTGACTTGCCTCTTGTGGCAGGCCGCCCCGAGGCTCATGATGGCCTCACGGCTACGACAGGGGAGCGGACCTCATGAAGGTGGAAGGCATCCTGAAGGACAAGGGCCACGAGGTGCAGACCGTGGGGCCCGACACTGCTGTGGTGCTGGCCGTCGACCGGCTCAGCTCCATGCAGATCGGGGCGCTAGTGGTCTCCGGCGACGGACAGCGGGTCGAGGGGGTCATCTCCGAGCGCGATGTGGTGCGCGGCCTCGCCCATCACGGGCAGCGGCTCTTGGACCTGAAGGTGTCGGAGGTGATGGCGCGCCACGTGCCGGTGTGCTCGCCGGACGACCCCATCCAGGATGTCATGGCCCAGATGACCCGCACCCGCAACCGCCACATCCCGGTGGTGCACGACAGCCGGCTGTACGGGCTGGTCAGCATCGGCGACCTCCTCAAGCACCGACTCGAGGAGCTGGAGCTGCAGACCAACGTGCTGCGGGACTCCTACATCTCCCGGCACTGAGCGAGCTCCCGGCGAGGAGCGGCCTCCGGCAGGGCACCATGGTGGGATGACCACCTGGTTCACCGCCGACCTGCACTTTGGGCACGCCAACATCATCGACTACTGCGACCGCCCCTTCGCCGACGCCCAGGCCATGAACCGGTCGCTGGTGGAGGGCTGGAACGACACCGTCGGCGCCGACGACACCGTCTGGGTGCTGGGCGACGTGGCCCTCGGGCGGATCGCAGAGACATTGCCACTGGTCTCCACACTCAGCGGGCGCAAGCTGCTCCTGGCCGGAAACCACGACCGGTGCTGGACGGGCCATGGCAAGCGGGCGAAGGGATGGACCGAGCGCTATGTCGACGCCGGGTTCGCCGAGGTCCACCAGGGCTACGTCCCGCTACCGGTCGCCGGGCACGACGTCATCGCCTGCCACTTCCCCTACCGCGGCGACAGCCACGACCGCGACCGCTACACCGAGCACCGGCCCCCGGACGAGGGCCAGTGGCTCCTCCACGGACACGTCCATGAGCAGTGGCGTCAACGGGGCCGCATGATCAACGTGGGCGTCGACGCGTGGGATTACCGTCCGGTGGGCGAGGACGCCATCGCCGAGCTGCTCATTGGCGGCCCCGCCGACCAAGCCCCTGTGTAGCGGCTGCCGGGAGTCGGACCTCCAGCTCCAGGCCTCCCTCGATGCGGGCCCGGGCGCTGACCGAGCCGCCGTGGGCCGCGGCCACCGAGCGCACGATGGAAAGGCCCAGGCCCACGCCCTGCCCACCGCCACCGGTGCGTTCGGCGCCCAGGCGGAGAAAGGGCTCGAACAGAGCGTCCACCCGGTCGGCCGCCACCACGGGCCCCGTGTTGCTCACTCGGAGGACGGCTGTCCTCTGAGCGGTCCTGCCATCCCCGCCGTCAGCGGCGAAGAGCTCCACGTCGACCCGCCCACCGACATGGTTGTGATGCACGCCGTTCTCCACCAGGTTGGCCACCAGCCGCTCCAGCAGGGGGCGGTCGCCGAGCACCACCACGGGCGAGGCGTCGAGCGACACCGTCACCCCGGCCTCGCCTGCCTCGGCGGCGTTGTGGTCGACGACCTCGGTCGCTACCTCGTCCAGACGAACCTCCTCGCTGGTGGCCCGGCCGCTGTCGCTGCGGGCCAGCACGAGCAACGAGTCGATGAGGCGCTCGGAGCGCTCGGTGGCGTCCCTCACCGTCTCCGCCATGGCCCGCAGCTCGGCTCTGGAGGTGTTCGGGTCGGCCAGCGCCACGTCGATCTGGGCCCGGATGATGGACAGTGGCGTCCGCAGCTCGTGGGAGGCGTTGGCCACGAACCGGCGCTGGCCTGCGAAGGCCGTCTCCAGCCGGGCGAGCATGGCGTCGAAGGTGTCACCCAGCTCCTTGAGCTCGTCGTCGGGGCCCTCCAGGGCCAGGCGTTCGTGCAGGCTCCGCTCCGACATCCGCCGGGCGGCGGCCGTCATGTCCTGCACCGGTTTGAGCACCCTGCCGGCGATCAGCCACCCGAGTACCAGCGAGGCGACGGCCATGAGCACCAGTGCCTGGCCCGACTGAACCACGAGCGTGCTCAGGGTCTCGTCTCGCACCCGGCGTTCGAAGTCCTCGACCGAGACGGGTTCGCCTTGGACGATCAGCGGCTCCACGCCGAAGGGCGGCACGTCCGTCCCCGGAGCGGCCGGACCGGGGATGGCGACCGTCACCAAGTCACGGTGGAGGCTGTTGCGCACCAGCACGTAGTTGACGACGAGCAGCAGGATGCCGGCCAGGGCGAACATGGCGCCGTAGGCCAGGGTGAGGCGCAGTCGGATGGTTGGGCGGATCGGCACGGCGCTACATCCGGTAGCCCGTGCCTACCACCGTCTCGATGGCAGGGGGGTTCCCGAGCTTGCGGCGGAGGTTGGAGAGCGTGACCCGGATGGTGTTGGTGAAGGGGTCGGCGTGCTCGTCCCACGCCTTCTCCAGGAGCTCCTCGGCGCTGACCACGGCGCCATCGGCCGCCATCAGCACCTCGAGCACGGCAAGCTCCTTCTTGGTGAGCGAGACCAGGCGGCCGGCCCGTGTCACCACCCGCCGGGAGGGGTCGAGGACGATGTCTCCTCGGCTCAGGACCGGTGGGCGGGGCGCCTGGGCCCGGCGCCCCAAGGCCCTCAGTCGTGCCACCAGCTCGGCGAAGGCGAAGGGCTTGGGCAGGTAGTCGTCGGCCCCCAGCTCCAAGCCGTCGACCCGGTCGTCGATGCTTCCCGAGGCGGTCAGCATGAGGATGCGGCAGTTCGCGCCCGAGCCGGCCAGGGACCGGCAGACATCGTCACCGTGGACAACGGGCAGGTCCCGGTCGAGCACGACCACGTCGTAGTCGTTCACCTCGGTCTTGGTGAGCGCCGCCGAGCCGTCGGCGGCCACGTCGACGGCCATGCCCTCACGCCGGAGCCCCCGCACCAGGGCGTCCACCATTGCCGGCTCGTCTTCGACGATCAGCACGCGCACGCCCCATTGTCACCCGGAAGCGCATAACGCCCGCATAAAGGCAGGCGTTGACGCTGCCTTTATGCCCTCCGCCGTATCACTCCCTCTGGGCGGGCGACCGTCCCCGCCCGAAAGGAGCTCCCGATGTGGAAGCGAACAAGCAAGGAAGGAAGCAAACGCTGGAGCAAAGGCCGGAAAGACCGAAGCAGGCCGTCAACCCTCTGGCTCTGCCTGCTGGCCGTCGCCGCCCTGGCCGCTGTGGCCTGCGGCGGCACCGGTACCCAACGTGAGGGGGTGGCCAGTGTCACCGATGGCAAGGGGGCCGCCTCCAAGACCGATGAACAGCGCGGTGGGCAGCGGGCGAAGGATCCCGAGAAGGCGATGCTGGACTTCGCCCGCTGCATGCGTGAGCACGGCGTCGACATGCCCGATCCCAAGTCCGGAGAGGGTGGCACCTTCCGGTTCGAGGCGCCCCAGGGCGGTATGCAGGCGCCCGACGAACCCAAGTTCATGGAGGCCGACAAGGCGTGCCGGCACCTCATGGGCGACGCCGGCTCACCCCAGCTGAGCCCTGAGGACCAGAAGCAGGTGCAGGACGCCATGTTGGCGTTTGCCCGCTGCATGCGCGAGCGCGGCGTGGAGGTGCCCGACCCCCAGCCCAGTGGCGGGATCGTCGCCAAGGTCGGCCAAGGCGTCGACCCCCGCTCGGCCGAGTTCCAGGCCGCGGAGAAGGAGTGCCGCAAGCACACCGAGGCCATCGACCAGAAGCTCGGCGTCACGAGGAGCGAGGGGTGATGAGGCCGATGGCGATGAGTAGGCGGCGCTGGCTGGTCGCCCTCCCGGTCGGTACGGCGCTGGCGGTGGCCGCCTTCGCCGTCACCCGCCCCGGGGGCGGCCAGGCGGCGGGCGGGCCACCGTCGACGCCGCCGGCCACGGCCCAGGTGGTCCGCACCACCCTGGTGGACCACGAGCAGGTGGACGGCACCCTCGGCTACGCCGGAGAGGTGACGGTGGTCAACCAGCTGGGGGGAACGCTGACCAGGCTGGCGGCCAAGGGCGAGGTGGTGGACCGGGGCCAGGTCCTCTACGAGGTCGACGGCAAGCCCGTCCGGCTCATGTTCGGCGAGCGGCCCGCGTGGCGGGCGCTGGCTGAAGGCGTCCCCGACGGGCCCGATGTCCGTCAGCTGGAGGAGAACCTGGTCGCCCTCGGCCACGCCACCAGCCGAACCCTCACCGTGGACGACAAGTGGACTGCGGCCACCACCGAGGCCGTCAAGCGGTGGCAGAAGGCGACCGGCGCCGAGCAGACCGGTGCCGTACAGCTGGGCGAGGTGGCGTTCGCGCCCGCCGCCCTGCGCATCAGCGAGCACCCCCAGACCGTGGGAAGTGGGGCCCAGCCCGGTGCCGCGACGCTGAAGGCGACCCTCGCCCGGCGGGTGGTCACCGTGGACCTCGACGCCAGGCGCCAGGCCTTGGCGAAGGTGGGCGCGGCGGTGGAGGTGCAGTTGCCCGGCGGCCAGCGAGTGACCGGCAAGGTGGCCGACGTGGCCAAGGTGGCCGAGACGTCGGGTGACGACGGCGGCGGCGGAGGCAACAGTGGCAACGGCAGCGGTGGCGACGACCCGGGCGGCGGCAACGACGACGACCCCACCGTCAAGGTGACGATCACGCTGGACGACCCCACCTCCACCGGTGCTCTCGACCAGGCGCCGGTGAAGGTCCGCTTCGACGGCCAGCGGGCCGACGGTGTTCTGGCCGTGCCCGTGAACGCCCTGCTGGCCCTGTCGGAGGGCGGTTACGGGGTGGAGGTGGTCGAGGGCGGCAGCCGCCGGCTGGTGCCGGTTCAGACCGGCCTTTTCGCCCGGGGCATGGTTCAGGTGAGCGGCTCTGGCCTGGCCGAAGGCATGCGGGTGGTGGTGCCGTCGTGACCACCCGAGGGGCGACCGTGCACCAGGCGGCCCCCGTCTTCCGGCTCACCGACGTGGTCAAGCTCTACCCAGGCGAACCCCCGGTCGAAGCGTTGGCCGCCGTCAGCCTCACCATTGCCGAAGGCGAGCTGGTTGCCATCGTCGGCCCCTCGGGGTCGGGCAAGTCCACCCTGTTGCACCTCCTCGGCACGCTGGAGCGGCCCGCCTCGGGCCGCATCCAGGTAGCGGGCCACGAGGTGGCCGGTCAGGGAGCGGGCCATGGAGCGGGCCTCCCGGACAGCCGGATGGCGGCCCTCCGGGCGTGGCGGCTCGGCTTCGTCTTCCAGCAGTTCTTCCTCCTCGACGGTATGAGCGCCAATGACAACGTCGCCACTGCACTCGTGTACCGCGGCCTGCCCCTGCACGAGCGTCGGCGGCTGGCGGTGGCCGCGCTCGAGCGGGTGGGCCTTGGCCACCGCCTCCACCACCATCCGTCCCAGCTCTCGGGTGGCGAGCGCCAGCGCGTGGCCATCGCCCGGGCCGTTGCCGGCCGGCCGGCGGCCGTGCTCGCCGACGAACCCACAGGCAACCTCGACACCCGGGCGGGTGGGGAGATCCTGAAGCTGCTTCGGGAGCTGAACGCCGACGGCGCAACCATCGTGGTGATCACCCATGACCGGGACCTGGCGGCGGCGCTGCCTCGGCGCATCGAGATGCTCGACGGCAGGGTGGTGGCCGACACCTCGACGCCCACCGGAGCGACGGCGTGACGACCAGCGCTGCTGTCACCGGTCACCCCGCCGCTCCGGCCAGCGCCCTCGTCACCCGCCTGCGCTTCCGCGACGTGCTGGGGGTGGCCGCCGGCGGCTTGAAGGCACGCAAGCTGCGAGCCGCCCTGTCGGCGGTGGGCGTGGCGATCGGGATCGCGGCCATGGTGGCGGTGGTGGGCATATCGGCCTCGAGCAGGGCTGACCTTCTGGCCGAGCTCGACCGGCTGGGGACCAACCTGCTGACGGTGGCGCCGGGGGAGACCCTCTTCGGCAAGGAAGCCAAGCTGCCCACCGAGTCGGTGGCCATGGTGGGGCGGATCGGTCCGGTGACGGCCACGGCCTCCAGCGCCACCGTGGACGCCTCCGTCTACCGCTCCGACCGGATCCCCGACAGCCAGACCGGAGGCATCGCCGTCCGAGCGGTGTCGAGCGACCTGCTCGCCACCCTCCAGGGGCGGGTACGCAGTGGAACGTTCCTCAACGAGGCCACCTCCCGGTACCCCGTGGTCGTACTGGGGTCGGTGGCGGCCGAGCGGCTAGGCATCGAGCGGACCGACGGATCGGTGCAGGTGTGGTTGGGCGGACGCTGGTTCAGCGTGGTCGGCATCCTGGAACCGCTGCCCCTGGCCCCGGAGATAGACCGCTCGGCGCTCATCGGCTTTCCCATTGCCGCCTCGGCCTTCCACCACGACGGCTCGCCCTCCACCCTCTACGTTCGGACCACGCCCGACCAGGTGGATGCCGTGCGCAGTGTGCTTGGGCGGACGGCCAACCCCCGGAATCCCGAGGAGGTGCGGGTCAGCCGGCCCTCGGACGCCCTGGCCGCCCGAGCCGCGGCCGACGACGCCTTCACCGCCCTGTTGCTCGGCCTCGGTGCCGTGGCCCTGCTGGTGGGTGGCATCGGGATCGCCAACGTGATGGTCATCTCGGTCCTGGAGCGCCGATCCGAGATCGGACTGCGCCGGGCTCTCGGCGCCAAGCACAGCCACATCCGCATCCAGTTCCTCTCCGAAGCCCTGCTCCTCTCGGTCATCGGCGGCGTAGTCGGAGTGCTGGCCGGCGCCCTCGTCACCGGGGCCTATGCCCAGAGCCGCTCGTGGTCCGTAGTCGTGCCTCCCGTGGCCATGGTGGGCGGCGTGCTGGGCGCCGTCACCGTGGGCGCCGTCGCCGGCCTGTGGCCGGCCATGCGGGCGGCGCGGCTCTCGCCCACCGAAGCGCTGCGCGCTGCGTGAGTCAGGCACTCATCAGCTTTCGCAACCGAAACGACACGCCATCAGCCGAGTTCCAACTACCGGAGCACGCCGCTCTCTCATACAGTTCGCTGGAGTGGACGTGACGACCGCGACGTCGGAATCCGAGCACGCCACGCTGCGGGCGGACATCCGCCGGCTGGGCAACCTGCTGGGTGAGACGCTCAGCCGCCAGGAAGGGCCGGAGCTCCTGGCGCTGGTGGAGCGGGTGCGCGCCCGGAGCAAGGCCCAGGGCGACCTCGACTCCGTTCTGGAGGAGCTGGCCGACGCCACCGACCTCAGCACCCTCTTGGGGCTGGCCCGAGCCTTCGGCACCTACTTCCAGCTGGCCAACGTGGCCGAGCAGGTGCACCGGGCCAGGTACGAGGACGCGGCGGTGGCCGGGGCGGCAACGGCGCTGGCCCGAACGGTCGAACGCATCCGAGACGCAGCCCTTCCCCGCGACGAGGTCGCCGCCATACTCGCCCGCCTGGAGCTTCGCCCGGTGTTCACCGCTCATCCCACCGAGGCCGCCCGGCGATCCGTGCTCACCAAACTGGCCGCCGTCGCCGAGCTCTTGGAAGCCGACGCCCACCCTGCCGCCGGGCCGGCGGTGCACGAGCGCGTCGGCCGGCGCCTGGCCGAGCTGGTGGACACGCTCTGGCAGACCGACGAGCTGCGCCGGGACCGGCTGACGCCCGTCGACGAGGCGGCGGCGGCCATGTACTACCTGGCCCGCACCTGCTCCGCGGTGGCTCCCGAGGTGGTGGAGGACCTCGAGGTCGAGCTGGACTCGCTCGAGTTGGAGCCCGACATCGGCTTCCGGCCCCTTCGCTTCGGCACCTGGGTGGGTGGTGACCGTGACGGCAACCCGAGCGTGACCGCAGAGACCACCGCCGAGGTGCTGCGCCTCCAGCACGACCGGGCACTGGCCGTCCTCGTCGAGGGCGCCGACCGTCTGGTCGACGAGCTCAGCTGCTCCACCGAGGTGGTGGACATCTCCGAGGAGCTGGCCAAGACCCTCGATCGGGACCGGGCCCTGCTGCCCGAGGTGCACGAGCGCTACCATCGCCTCAACGCCGAGGAGCCGTACCGCCTGGCCAGCTCCTATGTCCGCCGCAGGCTCGAGCGCACCCGCCGGCGGTTCTGGGACGCCGGTGTGCACCAACCGGGCCTGGACTACGCGGACCCGGAGGAGCTCCTCGCCGATCTTGGCGTGCTCCGCCGGTCGCTCCTCGCCAACCGGGGCGACCTCCTGGCACGCGGTGCCCTGGCCCGCTTCGCCCGGTTGGTGGGGGTGGTCGGCTTCCACCTCGCAGTGATGGACGTGCGGGAGCACGCCGACGCCCACCACAAGGCGCTGTCCGCCTTCTACGAGGGCCTGGAGGATCCGAGCCGGCCCTATGCCACCCTGGAGCCCAAGGCCCGCCTCGAGCTCCTGGGAGTGGAGCTGGCGGGCCGGCGTCCCCTGCTCGGGCCGAGAGCCGGGCTGGATGGCGAGGCCGGTGCCACCCTGGACGTGTTCCACATGGTGCGGGAGGCGCTGGATCGCTACGGCGACGAGGCCGTCGGCAGCTACATCGTGTCCATGACCCGGGGAGCCGACGACGTCTTGGCGGCGGCAGTCCTGGCCCGGGAGGCCGGACTGGTGGACGTGCACGCCGGCGTGGCCCGCCTCGCCATCGTGCCTCTCCTGGAGTCGGTGGAGGAGCTGACCTGGGCGGGCGAGATCCTCGAGCAGATGCTGGACGAGCCCGCCTACCGGCGCCTGGTGGCGGCGCGGGGGGAGGTGCAGGAGGTGATGCTCGGCTATTCCGACTCGAACAAGGAGGCGGGCATCACCACCTCCCAGTGGGTGATCCACCGGGCCCAGCGCCAGCTGCGCAACGTCGCCCGCTCCCGCGGCGTCACGTTGAACCTCTTCTACGGGCGGGGTGGAGCGGTGGGCAGAGGTGGCGGTCCCTCCCACGACGCCATCCTGGCTCAGCCCCCCGGCACCCTCGACGGCGTCCTCAAGTTCACCGAGCAGGGGGAGGTGGTCTCGGACAAGTACCTGCTGCCGGTGCTGGCCCGCCAGAACCTCGAGCTGACGCTGGCCGCCGCCCTCGAGGCCTGCGTCCTCAACCGCTCGCCCCTCGTGCCCCCGGCCGCGCTGGAGCGCTACGACGAGGTCATGGATGCCGTCTCGGGGGCGGCGTTCAGCGCCTACCGCGCCCTCGTCGAGCACCCCGACCTGACGGCGTACTTCTACGCCACCACGCCCACCGACCAGCTGCCCGCCCTCAAGATCGGCTCCCGGCCTTCGAAGCGTCCCGGGGCCGCGGAGGGCCTGGAAGGCCTGCGGGCCATCCCCTGGGTCTTCGGGTGGACCCAGTCACGCCAGATCGTCCCCGGCTGGTTCGGTGTCGGTGCCGGCCTGGCCGCCGCTCGCCGAGCGGGGTATGCCCCGCTTCTGGCGGAGATGCACCGCTCCTGGCACTTCTTCCGCACCTTCCTGGCCAACGTGGAGATGACCCTGGCCAAGAGCCGTATGGACATCGCCGAGTGCTACGTGTCGCGCCTCGCCGAGCCCCACCTCCGCCCGCTGTTCGACCGGATCCGTGACGAGTACGAGTCCACCGTCGCAGAGGTCCTGCGTATAACCGGGGACCGGCGCCTCCTCGACCGCCAGCCGCTGCTGCAGACCACCCTGCCCATCCGGGAGACCTACCTGGCGCCGCTCAACCACCTCCAGGTCTCGCTCCTGGCCAAGTCGCGGGCACAGGGCAGCACCGACTCCGACCTGAGCCGGGCCCTGCTCATCACCATCAACGGCATCGCGGCCGGGCTCCGCAACACCGGCTGAGATGGGACGCAAGGTGGGCCGAAGGACCAAGATCGTGGCCACCATCGGCCCTGCTTCAGCCTCGCCGGCCGCGTTGCGCCAGCTGATCGATGCTGGCATGGACGTGGCCCGGGTGGGGCTTGCCCACGGCACGCTCGAGGAGCACGCCGCAGTCATCCGGCGCGTCCGAGAAGCCGCCGTGGAACGGTCGGTTGCCGTCCTGGCCGACCTGCCGGGCCCAAAGGTTCGCACCGGCGCCTTTCCCGAGGAGGGTGCCGAGCTGTGCCAGGGAGAGACCGTCAAGGTGGTGGCGGGCGACGGACCCAGCACGGCGGCACAGATCCAGGTGGACTTCCCGGGGGCGCTCGACGCCCTCAGCGAGGGGTGCACGGTGGGCCTGGGCGACGGCACCATCGTTCTCAGGGTCGAGGACTGCGGGTCCGGTGGCGCCACGGCACTCGTGGTTCGAGGCGGTATTGCCCGCGGCCGCCCCGGCCTGCAGCTGCCCTCGCAGAACTTGGCCGTAAGCGTTCCCACCGATGCCGACCTGCGCCTCCTCGACGGCTGCTTGGCCGAGGGCGTGGACATGGTGGCCATGTCCTTCGTGCGCAACGCCGAGGAGGTGCGTGCCGTGGTCGAGGCCGCCGGTCCCGACCCGCCCATGGTGCTGGCCAAGGTGGAGACGGCGGAGGCGGTGGACGAGCTCGACGCCATCCTGGCCGTCGCCGACGGCGTGATGGTGGCGCGCGGTGACCTCGGGATCCGCCTGCCCCTGGAGGATGTGCCTCACGTGCAGAAGCACATCATCCGTACGAGTATCGCCGCCGGGCGGCCGGTGATCACCGCCACCCAGATGCTCGAGTCCATGGTGACCTCGGCCACGCCGACGCGCGCCGAGGTCTCCGACGTGGCCAACGCCGTGTTCGACGGCACCGACGCGGTGATGCTCTCGGCCGAGACGGCGATCGGCCTGGACCCGCCGGGCGTGGTACGCACCATGGCCCGTGTGGTCGAACGGGCCGAGCAGGAGGCGCACTACACCCAGTGGGGCGCCAAGCTGGGCAAGCTGCAGCGCCAGTCCCAGGTCTCCACGCCCATGCGCATCACCGACGCCGTGAGCCACGCCGCGTGGCAGGCGGCGGCAACAGTGGAGGCGGCCGCAATCGTGTGCTGCTCCCGCACGGGGGGGTCGGCCCGCGCCATCGCCCGGTTCCGGCCCATCGCACCGGTGCTCACGGTGAGCCCTACCTCCCGCACGGTGCGCCAGCTGTCTCTGACCTGGGGAGTGGAGAGCTTCCTGGGCACACCGCACGACTCCACCGACGAGATCGTGTGGTACGCCATCGAGACACTCGTGGAGAAGGGTGTCCTGGGCGCCGGCGACGTGGTGGTGATCCTGGCCGGCGACCCCGACGACCCCGATCCGGCCACCGACGTGCTGAGGGTGGTGCGAGTGCGCTGAGCCGACCGGCGTTACTCCGGCTGCGAGCTCTCCGTGCGGTCGGCCGGCGACTGGCCGGAGTAGGTGTCGTCGAAGGTCCAGTCGGGCTGCTTGTCGGCGTAGTGCTCGTCGAGGAGGGCCCGATCCCCCTCGATGTCGAGGATGGGGACGATCAGCTCGGCCCGGCCCGGCCCACGCCTCCCGTCCACGTGGGCGGCCAGCTCGTCGGGGAAGAGGCGGAGGATGCTGTCCGCCACCCGCTGGTGCTGGTGGGCCAGGTAGCAGCGGGCCCGTTCGGACACCGTCCTTACCCGCCCCTCGATGTCGGCGAGGGTGTCCTCGCCCGCCTCCGACCGCTGCAGGGCGTCGAACAGCTCGGCCAGCGCCAGGCCGTCCTGCTTGCACGGCGTGCACTGGCCGCAGGACTCCACCGCCAGGAAGTGGGACACGCCCCGCGCCACGGCGGCGGGGTCGGTGCTGTCGTCGAAGACGATGAAACCGCCCGTGCCCAGTCCGCTGCCGGCCTCCTCCATCCCCTCGTAGCTGACGGGCGTGTCCAGGGCCGACCCCGGAAGCAGCGGGGTGGCCACGCCGGACATCACCGCCATCACCTCGCGCCCGGACAGCGGGCCGCCTCCGATGGTGTCGATCACCTCCCCGAGCGGTGTGCCCATGGGAAACTCGGCCACGCCGTGGCGGCGGGTGTGACCGGTGACGGTACAGACGATGGTGCCGGTGGACTGCCGGGTGCCCACGGCGCGGAACCAGTCGGCTCCCTCGGCGAGGATGGTGGCCGCGTTGGCGAAGGTCTCGGCGTTGTTGACGAGCGCCGGTGGCATGAGCTCGTCCTCTGGGCCGGCCATCTCCACCTTGGATGCCGCAGAGGCGACGGCGGTGCCGGTCTCGTCTACGCCGTGGCGGAAAGGGGGAGCGACTCGCGGGAAGGGCGGGCGCCCGGCGACAACCTCGAGCATCGCCGTCTCCTCGCCGAACAGGTACTCGCTCGGCCCCTCGACCACGAACAGCTCCACGCCGTCGGACCAGCCCGCGGCCCGCACCTCGTCCATCGCCGCCCGTATCCGGGCGATCTCCCGGCCGAACGACGCCTTAAGGGCCACGATCACGCCGTCGGAGCCCACCGTGGCCGCCGCGGCCAGGGCCCCTTCCAGCACCTGGTAGGGGTTGGCCCGGACGATGGCCCGGTCCTTGAACGTGCCCGGCTCCCCTTCGGCGGCGTTCACCACGACGGTGGCGGGCACGGCGGGCGAGAGGTTCTCGGCCACCGTGCGCCACTTGCGCCCGGTGGGGAACCCGGCGCCGCCCCGTCCTCGTAGCCCAGCCGCCTCCAGGTCCTCGACAACGCCCGTCGGCCCCAGGCGCTTGGCGGCGTCGAGCCCCCGGCCGCCTCCCTGACCCACGTAGTCCTCCAGCGTGGCCACTGGCTCGGGGGCGAGGACCCTCGACTCGGTCGGCATGGGCGGACATCTTGTTGTCTTCGCGACCTCCACGCCAGGCCGGCGCTCCCTCTCGGCGCTCGATCTCCTTGGCGGCCGTTAGAATGAACCCATGGGCAGGGGAGACCGCTCGAAGGTCCGCTGGCGGAACGACAGGGTCAAGAAGAAGAAGGCCCGGGATCGCCGCCCGCCAGCTTCCACCGACGTGGCCCAGGAGGACGCCGACAGCCCCAGCTGACCGGCACCTGCGCCACCAGTACTTCACCTACGCGACAGATGTTGCAGATGTCGAGGAATGCCCAACCTCTCTGGCGGGTAAGGGTACCTACCCGGTAGGATCGCACTTCGTCCGTCTCGGACAGCACCTTCCCCACCTCTCGCAACCTCCAGTCATGCACCCCGCCGTCGCTGACGTCCTCGAACCCGCTGCCTCCGCACCGAAGGATCTGGGCACCCCCGCCCCTCCTCCGGAGCCTCGCAGCCGCGCCCTGCGATGGGTCCTGATCGGAGGTCTGACGCTGATGGTTCTCCTGGGTGGGGTGGTGGGTGCCGCCTATGCCTACGACCAGAACACCGACGGCCGGTTCCTGCCCGGAGTGCGGGTGGCCGAGGTGGACGTGGAGGGCCAGCGCCCGGCAGAGGTGATCGCCAACGTCGACGCCCGTTTCCGCGCCGAGGGCAGCAAGCAGATCCCGGTGAGCGTCGCCGGCGCCAAGGCCAAGGCCAGCCCGAGCCTCGAGGAGCTGGGCCTGCGGGCCGACACCGCCGCCGTGGTCGCCCGCGCCGAGGCCGACGAGCGGTCCATGGGGATGGTGAAGCGGGTTCGACACCGGCTGTTCGCGAAGCCCGTCGACCGCAGCTACCCCGTGCGCTTCCGCCTCGACCCGGGCCGGGCTACGGCCGTCATGTCCAAGCTGGCCAAGGAGGTCGACCGCAAGCCCGAGGACGCGCGGATCGACACAAGCAGCGGGCTGGTCAACATCGTGCCCTCTGTCCCCGGCCAGGCACTCGACCAGAAGGTCGGCGAGAGCAAGCTCATAGAGCTCGGCGAGCGGTTGGCGAACGGCGAGGCGGCCCCCACCGACGCCAGCGCCGCCGCAGGGGTCGAGGTGCCCGTGCAGACCATCCAGCCCAAGGTCTCGAACTTCGCCGACGTCATCCTCATCCGCACGAACGAGAACAAGCTCTACCACTACGAGAACGGCGCCCTGGCCAGGACCTACACCGTCGCCACCGGCACACCTCAGTACCCCACGCCCAAGGGCCGGTTCCAGATCGTGCTGAAGCGCTTCCGTCCCACATGGGTCAACCCCGACCCCGGTGGCTGGGGGGCCAGCCTGCCCGCCAGCATTCCGCCCGGTCCGGGCAACCCCCTCGGCACCCGAGCCCTCAACCTCAACGCCCCGGGCATCCGCATCCACGGCACCTCCAACGTGGCTTCGCTGGGCACCGCCGCCTCCCACGGGTGCATCCGCATGTCGATCGGCGAGTCGGAGGCCCTGTTCGACCGGGTGGAGCAGGGGACGCCGGTCATCATCATCCCCGGTCCCCCCGGGCCCAAGCCGCCACCGGTCCCGGCGGCACCGAGCAGCACGTTCAACCCCATCGCCCCCATCGACCTCGAGGCGGGCTGAGGACCCAGCGCCCTCGCGGACGGGCGCCGACGAGCAGCTGGCGGGCGGGCTGGCCGGGGCTCGGCCTCCGCCGTTTTGGTATGGTCCGCCGCTGGAGGCTCACGCCATGTCATCGTTGTTCGGCCAATCTCCCTGGGAGCGAGCCGGCTCACCCAACCCTGTTCTAAGAGAAGGACACGGTCACGGACACATGATCAAGGTCAGTGAAGTAGAGGTTCCCGAGCTTCCGTTGCAGCGGCTGGAGTCGGTCATCGGCGTGGACCGCATGAAGCGGCTCATGAGCGCCGCCGACGCCGCCCAGCACCTCTTCGCCGGGCGCACGCTCTGGAACGTCAACTCCACCGCCACCGGCGGCGGGGTGGCAGAGATGCTCCAGGTCCTGGTGGGCTACACCCGCAACGCCCGCATCGGGGTTAGGTGGGCGGTCATCGCCGGCGACCCCGAGTTCTTTGCCATCACCAAGCGCATCCACAACCAGATACACGGTGATCCGGGGGACGGCGGCGCCTTGGACACTGCCCAGGCCGCTCACTACACGGAGGTGACGTCGGCCAACGCACGGCTGCTTCTCGAGCGCGTGCGCAGCGAGGACGTGGTGCTCCTCCACGACCCGCAGACCGCCGGCCTGGTGCCGGCCCTCAGGGCCGCCGGGGCCAAGGTCGTGTGGCGGTGCCACATCGGCAGCGACCTGGAGAACCGCTACACGCAGGCGGCATGGAACTTCCTGCGACCCCACCTTGCAGGGGCCGACGCCATGGTCTTCTCCCGCGCGGCGTACGTGCCCCCGTGGTTGCGTAACGGGAGCGTCTCCATCATCCACCCGTCCATCGACCCCTTCTCGCCCAAGAACCAGGAGCTCGACGACAAGACGGTGAAGGCGATCCTGGTCCGGGCGGGGCTGCTGGCCGGGAACAAGGGATCGTCGCCGGCCACCTTCACTCGACGGGACGGCTCCACCGGTCGGATTCTCCGCCCGGCCGACATCGTGCGGGCCGGGCCCCCGCCGGACCCGGGGGCTCCCATGGTGCTTCAGGTGTCGCGCTGGGACCGGCTGAAGGACATGATCGGTGTGATGAAGGGATTTGCCGCCCACGCCGTCGGCTCTCACATAGGCAAGGGTGACGCCAACCTCGCCCTCGTCGGTCCCCGGGTGGCCGGCGTGGCGGACGACCCTGAAGGCGGCGAGGTACTGGCAGAGTGCATCGACGCCTGGCAGATGTTCCCCACCGAGATCCGCGAACGCATCCAGCTGGTGTGCGTGCCCATGGACGACGTGGACGAGAACGCAGCCATCGTGAACGCCGTCCAGCGTCACGCCCAGATCATCACCCAGAAGAGCCTGGCCGAGGGCTTTGGGCTCACTGTGGCCGAGGGCATGTGGAAGGGACGACCTCTGGTGGGCTCGGCCGTGGGCGGCATCCAGGACCAGTTGACCGACGAGTGCGGCATCCTGCTCGAAGACCCCTTCGACCTCGACACCTTCGGGCGGGGCCTGGCCCGGCTCCTCGACGATCCCGAGGAGGCGCAGCGGCTCGGGGCGAACGCACGCCAGCGCGTGCAGGAGAACTTCGTCGGCGACCGTCACCTCCTCGAGTACGCCGAGCTGTTCGAGGCCGTGCTCGGCGCCTGAGCGAGCGCCGCGACCCACCCCAGGGACAGCTGTCCTCGATGACGGTCCGCAAGGCAGTGATCCCCGCCGCCGGGCTGGGCACGCGTTTCCTGCCGGCCACCAAGTCCACGCCCAAGGAGATGCTCCCGGTAGTCGACAAGCCCGCCATCCAGCTGGTGGTGGAGGAGGCGGTACGGGCCGGGATCGAGGACATCCTCATCATCTCGGGCCGGGGCAAGCGGAGCGTAGAGGACCACTTCGACCGCAGCGACGAGCTCGAGGACCTCCTCGAGCGCACCGGGAAGTTCGACCAGCTGAAGATGGTCCAGGCCATCGCCACCATGGCCAACGTCCACTACGTGCGCCAGGGCGAGGCCAAGGGGCTGGGCCATGCCGTGTCGGTGGCCCGCTGGCACGTGGGGGGCGAGCCCTTCGCCGTGCTGCTCCCCGACGACATCATGCACGAGCAGTCTCCTGTGCTGAACGAGATGCTGGCCGCGCACGAGCGCCTCGGAGAGTCGGTGATCGCCCTCAAGGCGGTCGCCCTGAGCGAGATCTCGTCCTACGGCTGCCCACAGGTGGAGGACGCCGGCGACGACGCCGGTGCCGGCGTGGTGCGCATCACCGCCATCGTCGAGAAGCCGCCCATGGCCCTGGCCCCGTCGAACCTGGCGGTGATGGGACGCTACGTGTTCACGTCGGCGATCTTCGACGCCCTGGAGAGGATCCAGCCCGGCAAGGGGGGCGAACTCCAGCTCACCGACGCCGTCGGCCTACTGCTGGGGGAGCGGACGGTCTATGGCTACACATTCGAGAAGGGCCGCTACGACATCGGCAACAAGGGCGACTACCTGCGGGCGGTGGTGGAGCTGGCGCTGGAGCGGGAGGACCTGGGACCGCCCTTCCGTGCTTTCCTCGCCGATCTGGCCCGCCGAGAGGCGCTGTAAGGCCAGAGGGTCTGCGGAGCTCGTGGTCAGGCGTGCCGGCCCTAGACTTGACGACGATGTCTGACCGCCGCCTCACCCACTTGGACCCTCTCGGGCGAGCCCGGATGGTGGACGTGACTCCGAAGGAGCCCACCCATCGCCGGGCCATGGCCCGTTGCAAGGTCTACATGCTGCCCGAGACCACTGCCATGGTGGCCAGCAATGCCGTTTCCAAGGGTGACGTCCTGGGTGTGGCCAGGGTGGCGGGGATCCAGGCGGCCAAGCGCACGCCCGACCTGTTGCCGCTCTGCCACCAGCTCACGGTGGGCTCGGTGTACGTCAACTTCACTCTGGCCGACGACCACGTGGAGGTCGAGTCCCAGGTGGAGACGGTGGACCGCACCGGCGTGGAGATGGAGGCTCTCACCGCCTGCTCGGTGGCGGCGCTCACGATCTACGACATGTGCAAGTCGACCGACCGTTCCATGGTCATCGGTGAGCTGGCCCTGTGGGAGAAGACGGGTGGCCGATCGGGCATCTGGCGCCGCTCGTCAGCCAACGGCCCCGGCGCCGACGACGCCGGTCCGGTGGCGAAGCCGGCCCAGACGTAGTAACAAGGGACCGGGTCGCCCCTGAACCCGGTTGCCTTCCCCCGGCGGTATCCACCGCTCGCAGCCAGCGGCACGTTACGGTCCCCGAGTCACAGAAGGTAGGTCGAGGAGCGTTGGGCATTGTGATACTGCTGATCCTCGCAGGCATCTGGGCTGCGGTCCTGATTGTGCCCATAGTTCGGGCGCGCGCGGAGAGTAGCCCCGCCGACTCCATTGTGGACTTCCGTCGGCAGCTGCGGGTACTTCAGCGCACGGGGCCTGCTCGGGGGCTGGGTACGGACGTGGCCGCTGATGTTCGGTACGCGGAGGCGGTGGAGCCCGTCCTCCTCCGACCGGTGGGGCCTCGCTCGGCTTACGGCGCGGCAGAGACCGCCACCTCAGCGGCCACGCGGGCCCGCACCATCCGTCGCCGCCGGGACGTGATGTTCATCCTCCTCATGGGCATGGGCACCACCTTCGTGCTGGCCATGGTGGTCTCCTCCACGCCGCTCTGGATCCTCCACTTCGTCATGGACGGGCTCTTCCTCGGCTTCGTGGCCATGTTGGTGCACGTGCGCAACATCGCCGCCGAGAAGGAGATGAAGCTGCGCATCCTGCCGCAGCCTGTGGTGCGCCCCCAGCCGGTTCCCGTCTTCGCCATGCGCCGTTCGGCCACGAACTAGGACTTCCGGTTGGGCCTGGAGGCCGGCCGCAGCGAGGAGCTTGCCCGCTTGGCCGAGCCCATGCTCGTCGGCCTCAACGCTGCGCAGCGGGCTCGGGAGCAGGGTCTCCCCGCGTGCCGGCGCACCATCCGGGCGTGCGGCCTGGCCATCCGGGCCGTGCACCGGGGTGAGGGTGAGGTCGTCAGGCGCCGTACGGCAGAGGCCGAGGAAGCCCTGCGGGGGGCTCAGGAGGCACTGCGTCCGCACCCACAGGTGGCGCACGCCGGCTTCCTGCACGACGCCGAGAAGGAATACGCCGAGGCTGTCCTCACCGCGGCACTAGTCGACGGCCGGCCCCTGGCGGGCGCCGAAGAGATCGGCGTGGGGACGGCGGCATGGCTCTGCGGGCTGGCCGAAGCGGCGTCCGAGCTCCGCCGGCATCTCCTGGACCGGGTGCGGGCCGGTGAGCTGGCGAGGGGGGAGGAGCTGCTGGTGGAAATGGAGGATGTTTACGACCTGCTCGTCACTGTCGACTACCCCGACGCCCTCACCGGAGGGCTCCGCCGGACGACCGACGCCCTGCGAGCCGTCCTGGAGCAGCCGGGCCGACGTGACGACGACGGTGATGCAGGCCCAACTCCAGGCCGCCCTGGAGGCCAACCGGCCGGAGGGAGCGGCCTGACCTGCGGGTATCGTGAGGGAGCCGGGGGTGTAGCTCAGTCCGGTAGAGCGCTACGTTCGCAACGTAGAAGTCGGCGGTTCGAGTCCGCTCACCTCCACAAGCAAAAGCGCTGGTAGGAGCACTATAGCGGCCCTCTGCGCAGGGCGCAAGGTCGCTGTTGCCCATCACTTTGCCCATCTCCTTCGTACTCTTTAGCCGTGCGCGGCTCCATGCGCCAGCGCAGTCCAGGGTCCTGGGAGCTGCGGGTCTTCCTCGGCCGGGATTCAAGCGGCAAGCGCCGTTATCCCAGTCGCACGGTAAGAGGGGACAAGGCCGCGGCGGAAGAGGCGCTGACGGCCATGGTCCAAAGCCTCGGGCTGCGACCCGAGGAGGCGACGGTAGGGCAGGTCCTCGAGCGTTGGTTCGAGGAGGCCAAGAGGTCGATGAAGGCCTCCACTGTGGCCACGACCAGGGTGATCCTCGATGCCCATCTCCTGCCTGACATCGAAGAGGTGCCCCTAGCCGAGCTCCACACCGAGAGGGTGGAGGCCCTCTACCGCCAGTTGGCACAAAGCGGCGGCCGCCGGGGCCGGGGCTTGTCAGGCGCCACGGTGCGCCGGGCCCATAGCGTCTTGCATCGAGGGTTGGCCCAGGCGGTGGAGTGGGGGTGGCTCAAGGCCAACCCTGCCCGAGCTGCTTCCCTCCCCGATCTATCAACCAGGCAGCCCGCTTCCGTCACCCCTCTTGTCCTCCAGCGTCTGCCTGCCCATGCTCAGGAAGTCGACGAGCGCCTTGGCCTCTTCATTCGCCTAGCCGCCGTCACCGGTGCCAGAAGGGCTCAGCTTCTCGCCCTTCGATGGTGGGACCTGGACTTCTCCTCACAGGCGGTACGGGTGGTAAAGCCAGCGACGCGAGCTGCCAGCCAAACCAGCGTCTCGGAAAGGCGCCAACTCAGCTTGGATGCGGTCACCGTAGAGATGCTGAAGGCCCACAAGCGCCGAGCTGAGCCTACCGCTGACGCTTGCGGGGTGAGGCTGGCTGAAGACGCCTTCGTCTTCTCCGACTCTGTCGATTCCCTGCTGAGCTGGCCACCCTCGTCGGTCACCCAGGCGTTTGCACGCCTGGCCGAGCGGGCCGGCGTGCCCGAGGTGCGACTCGATGACCTTCGCCACTTTGCCGTTGCGCATCTGGTGTCCACCGGTGCCGATGCCCGCAGTGTGGCCGCCAGGGTCTGGAGCAATGTCCCGTGGCCGAGCCAGCTTGCCAGCGAGGCACCGACCGATGTCGACCGAGAGGCTGCAGAGGTGCTCGGTCAGCTCCTTGAGCCGAGCAGTGGAGAACCGGCATTGCCGGCCAAGGCTTGAACGATCGACGCGCTGAGGTTGTTGCTGTCAGCGGCTCACCCGGTGGATGGCCGGAGGAAGGACGTCAGGGCGTCTGCCCCCAGCGGATCGCGCAATCCTGAATGGGGTCGGTGGCGCCAGGCTGGGGGCGGTCATTCGGATGGGTCGTCTTGCTTCCCAGGTCCTCTCACGGTACGGCACGCAAGCCACCCGCCGCCGAGCCTCGTCGAGCGTTGTTATCAGGCGGTCGACGCGCTGCACTGCGCCGGTTATCTCGCGGTGACCGCCAGGGGCCTTGGGACGATCCGCTTGCTCGTCTCGCTTGCAGAAAGCGGATGCAGCTCCGAGACGGTCGAAGACACGGAGGTCACAGGCGCTCCTTATGGAAGTGGCCACGTCGGCCAGCGCCACGGTCGCCCCTCCGAGTGCAGCTTGGTCACTCAGGCCATCTCCACCAGCCGTTTGTGAAAGCTGGCACAAGGGTAGGAAGGCGGACACGCAGCTCATGATGAGCTTCGTTGCTTTACTCCGGAAGGGAATCCAACCGGCCACGTCTGACCATCGGGCGAAGGGGCTAGACGCCATGACTCCTCCGGCAGTGATCTTCGATGTTGACGGTACCCTCGTCGATTCCAACTACCTGCACACCCTGGCCTGGACGAGGGGGTTTCGGGAGGCCGGTGAGACCATCTCCATGTCCGCCATCCACCGCCTGATCGGCATGGGCAGCGACCAGCTCGTGGAAGAGCTGGTGAACCACGAGAGCGATGAGGCGTCCGACGGGCACACGGCTCAGTTCGAGAAGCTGATGCCCGAGCTCGAGGCCTTCCCCT
>JALYGF010000042.1 GCA_030777325.1 Actinomycetota bacterium
GAAGCGGAGCTTCCTCGGCGAGCTTGGGCAGAATCTCCGCCGACCGGCGGAGCCGGATCGGCTCGGATGCTCGTACCAACTACGTTCGCAGCGATGCAGGTCATCGACACCGCAGCGAGGTTTCGGGAGGCGCTTGATGCAGGGCGGTGCTCGGGGCGCACGATCGGACTGGTGCCCACCATGGGGGCTCTGCACGACGGTCACCTGAGCCTCGTCCGCCGGGCAGCGAAGGAGTGCGACGTGGTGGCCATGACCATCTTCGTGAACCCCCTCCAGTTCGGTCCCGACGAGGACCTCGAGCGTTACCCCCGGGACCTGGAGGGGGACCGCTCCGCCGCCGAGGCCGCCGGTTCTGACTATCTGTTCGTCCCCGGCCAGCGGGAGATGTACCCCAGGGAGCCCCTGGCCCGCGTCACGGTGACCACGACCGAAGACGGTCTCGAGGCCGCCTCCCGGCCCGGTCACCTCGACGGCGTGGCCACCGTGGTCACCAAGCTCTTCGCCCTGGCCGGACCCTGCCGGGCCTACTTCGGCGAGAAGGACCACGAGCAGCTCGAGGTGGTGCGGGCGCTGGCGGTCGACCTCTCGTTCCCCGTGGAGGTGGTCAGCTGTCCCACCGTGCGCGCCCCCGACGGGCTGGCGCTGTCCAGCCGCAACGCCTACCTCACGTCCGAGGAGCGCCGCGCCGCCCCGGTGCTCTACAGGGCGCTGGAGGCGGGCCATGCCTGCCTCGAGTCGGGCGAACGAGACCCGGCTGTCGTGAGCCGGGTCATGAGCGACCTGGTGGGCACCGAGCCGTTAGTCCGCCTCCTCTACGCCGAGGCGCGGCCCGGAGATGCGGAATGGCGGCTGTTCGTGGCCGCCCACGTCGGCGTAGCCCGGCTCATGGACACCCTCGCCGTTCCCGTGCGCGCCGCTCCGGTCGGCACCGTCCCAGCCGGGCGCTGACCCGTCGGTGCTCCTCGTCCTCGACGCCGGGAACACCCAGACTCTCATCGGCCTCTTCGACGGCGACACCCTGGTAGCCAACTGGCGCATCGCCACCAACGCCGAGCGCACGGCGGACGAGCACGCCCTCATCGTGACCCAGCTGCTGGAGCTGAACGGCTGCACCTCCGACCGGGCCCTGAGCGGCATGGCCATCTCCTCGACCGTGCCCAGCCTCAAGGCCACCCTGCGGGCCATGGCCGCACGGTGGTGGGGAGTGCCCGTCGTCGTGCTCGAGCCGGGGGTGCGCACCGGCATGGCCATCCTGGCCGACAACCCCCGCGAAGTCGGTGCCGACCGCATCGCAAACGCCCTTTCCGTGCACCATCTCTACGGCGGTCCGGCCATTGTGGTCGACTTCGGGACCTCGACGAACTTCGACGTGGTCTCGGCAAAGGGCGACTACCTGGGCGGGGCCATCGCCCCCGGTATCGAGATCAGCATGGAGGCGCTGCAGCACCGCGCCGCCGCCCTTCAGGACGTCGAGCTGGTGGAGCCCCGCGCTGCCATAGGCAAGACGACGGTGGAGTGCATGCAGTCGGGGATCCTCTACGGCACGGCCGGCCAGGTGGACGGGCTCTGCCGGCGCATCCAGGCCGAGCTGGCCTCTACCGAGCCCGGCGCTTGCACGGTGGTGGCCACGGGTGGGCTGAGCGGGCTCATCACACCCATCTCGGAGACCATCCAGCACCACGCGCCCTGGCTCACCCTTCACGGCCTCCGGCTCGTCTTCGAGCGCAACAGCGACGTGGTTGACCGGGGCCTCGAAGACCGGGAGGAGCAGTAGGTGCCCGAGGTGCCGTACCGCTTCGAGCGCACTCACGAGATCGCCTCCATCCGAGCTGACCACGAGGGTCTGGAGCCCGGGGGCGAGAGCGGCGTCACCGTCTCGGTGGCGGGGCGGGTCATGCTGCGCCGGGTCCAGGGCAAGCTGGCGTTCGCCGAGCTGCACGACTCGAGCGGGGCCATCCAGCTCTTCTGCCTGGCCGCCGTCACCGCCGACTATGAGGAGTTCTGCCGCCTGTCGCTGGGTGACTGGGTGGGCGCCACGGGCGAGGTCATCAGGACGCGGCGCGGTGAGCTGAGCGTCAAGGTCACCAGCTGGGAGCTGCTGGCCGAAGCCCGGCGAGGCTTCGGCGACAAGTGGCACGGGATCAGCGACGTGGATACCAGATACCGCCAGCGCTACGTGGACCTGTGGGTGAACGAGGGCTCGAGGAGGACGTTCCAGCTCCGGAGCCGCCTCCTCAGCCTCACCCGCCGGTGGCTGGAGGACCGGGGCTTCACCGAGGTCGAGACACCGGTGTTCCAACTCGTGGCGGGCGGGGCGCTGGCCCGGCCCTTCGTCACCCACCACAAGGCCTTGGACCTCGACCTGAACCTGCGCATCGCTACCGAGCTGCACTTGAAGCGGCTGGTGGTGGGGGGTTTCGAGAAGGTGTTCGAGATCGGGCGCACCTTCCGCAACGAGGGCCTCTCGCCCCGTCACAACCCCGAGTTCACGATGCTCGAGGCATACCAGGCCTACGCCGACTACGGCGACATGATGGACCTCACCGAGGCGCTCGTGGCCCACCTGGCCACCGAGCTGTGCGGCACCACGCGGATCTCCTATGGGGGCCAGGCCCTCGACCTCACGCCGCCCTGGAGGCGAGCGACACTCACCGAGCTGGTGGAGGAGCACGCCGGCGAGCACCTGGACGTCGACGTCCCGCTGGAGGAGCTCCGCCGGGTGGCCAAGGAGCACGACGTGCACGTGGACGAAGGCTGGGGCCCGGGCAAGCTGGTCCTGGAGATCTACGAGAAGACCACCGAGGCCCGGCTCTGGGGCCCGGTCTTCGTCTGCGACTATCCCCAGGAGGTTTCCCCGCTGGCCCGGCCCCACCGCGACAGGCCCGGTCTGGTGGAGCGCTTCGAGGCCATCGTGGCTGGTCGGGAGCTGGCCAACGCCTTCAGCGAGCTGGTAGACCCCGACGAGCAGCGACTCCGGTTCGAGGAGCAGGCGATGGCCAAGGCCCGGGGTGACGAGGAGGCCATGGCCGTCGACGAGGACTACCTGCGCGCCCTCGAGTACGGCCTTCCCCCCACCGGCGGCCTGGGCGTCGGCATCGACCGCCTGGTCATGATCCTGGCCGACGTCCACCACATAAGGGACGCCCTCTTGTTCCCGACGCTGCGCCCGGAGCAGTAGGGGTCGTTCTCCGGCGGTTTACTTAGTCCTCCCCGAGGAAGTCGCTGCAGAGGTCGGATGCGGCGGTCAGCCGAGGGGGACGTCCTCGAGGAGGCGTCGCCCAAGCTGGGCCATGGCGGTCGAGGCCGGGCCTCGGGGCAGCGCCTCCACCGCCCGGACCGCCTGGTCGGCGTAGCCCTCGCCCAGCTTCAGGGCGGCCGCGATGCTGTCGGTGCCGCGCACGATGTCGCGGGCCTTTTCCCGCTCCGGTGTCCCCACGGGCCGCCCGAGAAGGCCACGCAGCTCGGGGCCGGCGTCAGGATCCGCCAGGGCGTGGATCACGGGCAGGTTGTAGATGCCCTCCACCAGATCCTGGCCGGGAGGCTTGCCCAGGATCTCCTGGGTGCCCACCAGGTCGAGGATGTCGTCCCGGATCTGGAACACCATGCCGAGGGACTCGCCAAAGGCGGTCAGGGCGTCGACGCGCGCCCGGCTGAGCTGGGCGGTGAGGGCCCCGATGCGGCACGAAGCGGCCATCAGCGACGCCGTCTTCCCGGATATCGACTCGAGGTAGGCATCGGCGGTGCGGGACACGTCGAAGGCGGTCCTGAACTCCGACACCTGACCCAAGCACAGCCGGGCGATCGTGGCGGCCAGCAGGCCGGCCACCTCGGTGCCGAGCGACGCGGCGATCTCCGAGGCCCGGGCCAGGAGGAAGTCGCCCGAGAGGATCGCCACCAGGTTCCCCCAGCGGGCGTTGACGCTTTCCACTCCACGGCGGTCCGTGGCCTCGTCGAGCACGTCGTCGTGGTACAGCGAGCCAAGGTGCACCAGCTCCACCGAGATGCCCCCCTCGACCACATCGCCGCTCACCTCGGCCCCGCCGGCAACGGCCGACGCAATCACCAGGGCGGGCCGCAGGCGCTTGCCGCCGGCGTGGATGAGGTGGCCGGCGACGTCGGTGAGGAAAGGGTCGGTGGTGACCACCGAGGCACGCAAGGCGTCCTCGAAGACGGCCAACTCACCCTCCAGGGAGGGAAGGTTCAGCAACTGGGCGATGTTGACCACTGGCTAAGGACGTTACGCTACCCCGTCGATACACGGACAACCGGGAGGTGTGAAGGCCTACAGGCCAGGACGTACGGGTAGGCTGGTCAAACCACTCGCCCCACAGAGAGGCGATCAATTGTTCGAACGATTTACGGACCGAGCCCGCAGGGTCCTCGTGCTGGCGCAGGAGGAAGCGCGGCTCCTCAATCACAACTTCATCGGCACCGAGCACATCCTCCTCGGCCTGATCCACGAGGGCGAGGGTGTGGCCGCCAAGGCCCTGGAGTCCCTCGGGATCTCTCTGGAGGCAGTCCGGGAGAAGGTGGAGGAGACCATCGGACCGGCAGCGTCTTCCACCACCGGCTCCCCGCCCTTCACGCCCCGGGCCAAGAAGGTGCTGGAGCTCTCCCTCCGGGAGGCCCTCCAGCTCGGCCACAATTACATCGGTACCGAGCACATGCTCCTCGGCCTGGTCCGCGAGGGCGAGGGAGTGGCCGCCCAGGTCCTGGTCACCCTCGGCGCCGACCTGTCGCGGGTCCGCCAGCAGGTCATCCAGCTGCTGTCCGGCTACGCCGGCAAGGAGGGCGCGTCGAGCGCCGGTACGCCGGGCGCAAGCGGGACCGAGGCCCCGTCGGGGTCGCCCGTCCTCGACCAGTTCGGTCGCAACCTCACCACTCAGGCCCGTGAGCGCAAGCTCGACCCCGTCATCGGCCGGGCGCGCGAGATCGAACGGGTCATGCAGGTCCTGTCGCGGCGCACCAAGAACAACCCGGTGCTCATCGGAGAGCCCGGCGTGGGCAAGACCGCCATCGTCGAGGGCCTCTCCCAGCAGATCGTGGCGAACGACGTGCCGGAGACGCTCAAGGGCAAGCAGCTGTACACCCTCGATCTCGGCGCCCTGGTGGCCGGGTCCCGCTATCGGGGCGACTTCGAGGAGCGGCTCAAGAAGGTCCTGAAGGAGATCCGCACGCGGGGTGACATCATCCTGTTCATCGACGAGCTCCACACCCTCGTGGGTGCCGGTGCCGCCGAGGGGGCCATCGACGCCGCTTCCATCCTCAAGCCCATGCTGGCCCGCGGGGAGCTGCAGACCATCGGCGCCACCACGCTGGACGAGTACCGCAAGCACCTCGAGAAGGACGCCGCCCTGGAGCGGCGCTTCCAGCCCATCAAGGTCGACGAGCCCACCCTCTCGCACACCATCGAGATCCTGAAGGGCCTGCGGGACCGCTACGAGTCGCACCACAACGTGACCATCACCGACCAGGCCCTGGTGGCAGCGGCCAACCTGGCCGACCGCTACATCTCCGACCGCTACCTGCCGGACAAGGCCATCGACCTCATCGACGAGGCCGGCTCGCGCCTGCGCATCAGGCGCATGGCCACGCCCAGCGACTTCAAACAGCTCGAGGACGAGATCGGGCGGGTGCGCAAGGAGAAGGAGCAGCACATCGAGCAGCAGGCCTTCGACGAGGCCCGTGTCTCGTCGGAGCATGAGAAGTCGCTGCGCGAGCGCAAGGAGGCCAAGGAGGCCGAGCTGCGGGCGGCCGGCGACAACCTGTTCGACGTGGTTGACGAGGAGGTCATCGCCGAGGTCCTCGCCAACTGGACCGGCATCCCCGTCACCCAGCTCACCGAGGAGGAGACGGCCAAGCTCCTGCGGATGGAGGACGAGCTGCACAAGCGGATCGTCGGCCAGCACGACGCCCTCACGGCCCTTTCCCGGTCCATCCGCCGTACCCGTGCGGGGCTCAAGGACCCCAAGCGCCCGAGCGGCTCGTTCATCTTCCTCGGTCCCACCGGCGTGGGGAAGACGGAACTGGCCAAGGCTCTGTCCGAGTTCCTGTTCGGCGACGAGTCCTCACTCATCCAGCTCGACATGTCCGAGTACATGGAGAAGCACACGGTGAGCCGGCTCGTTGGCTCCCCTCCGGGTTACGTGGGCTACGAGGAAGGCGGCCAGCTGACCGAGGCCGTCCGCCGCAAGCCCTTCTCGGTGGTGCTTTTCGACGAGATCGAGAAGGCCCACCCGGACGTGTTCAACACCCTGCTCCAGATTCTGGAGGACGGGCGGCTCACCGACGCTCAGGGCCGGTCAGTGGACTTCAAGAACACCGTGCTCATCATGACCTCGAACCTCGGCACCGCCGACCTACGCAAGGCAACCGTGGGCTTCGGGAAGGCCACCGGCGGCATGACCTACGAGCGCATGAAGGAGAAGGTCAACGACGCCCTCAAGCAGCACTTCCGTCCCGAGTTCCTGAACCGGATCGACGAGGTCATCGTCTTCCACGAGCTCTCCAAGCTCGAGGTCACCGAGATCGTCGACTTCATGATCCGCCGGGTGCGCGAGCAGCTGGAGGGGCAGGGCTTGGGGCTGGAGCTCACGCAGGAGGCCAAGCTGGCCCTCGCCGAGCGGGGCTACGACCCCACCCTCGGAGCTCGGCCGCTCCGCCGGGCCATCCAGCAGATGGTCGAGGACCCCCTCTCCGAGCGGATCCTCTGGAAGGAGTTCCGCGCCGGCGAGACCATCATCGTTGACACCGAAGACGGCGAGATCGTGTTCCGGTCGGTGGAGGGCTTCGAGCCTCCCCCGGTCGAGCTCGCGGCTGCGGCGGAATAGTCTCACGTCGCGCTCGCAAGCAGAGCCTGCTCGGCGAGCTCGACTGAATCGGTGCCGACCGGCCAAGCCGGTTCGGCATCGATGCCCATAACTCCTCGCCGCCACCGAGTAGGGGCGAGTTCGGCGGCTTCGCGTGGTCGCCGGCCATTCGGACTGGGCTTGATCGTCGGGCTCGCTCTCTTGTTGCTCACCGGGTGCCAGGTTCGCCTCGATGTCGACCTATCGGCTCGCCCGGACGGCGGTGGACAGGTGCGCGCCACGGTGGTCCTGGACAAGGCGGCGGCGGCCCAGGTGCCCGACCTGGCGCAGGACCTGCGCCTCGACGACCTCGATGCCGCGGGCTGGGAGGTCGAGGGCCCCTCTGGCAGCGATGGGGGCGAAGTTCGCCTCGAGGCCACCAAGTCATTCACCACCCCGGCCGGTGCCGAGCGCGCAATGGAGGAGCTGGGTGGGCCGAAGGGGCCATTCCGGGACTTCCGGCTGCGGGTGGACCGCTCGTTCCTGGAGACCAGGACGTCGGTCGACGGCACCGTCGACCTCTCGTCCGGCCTGGAGGGATTCAGCGACGAGGTGCTGACACAGCGCCTGGGGTCGCCTCTGGGCGTGGACCTGGCCACCGTCGAGCGCCAGCTCGGCAGGCGGCTCGAGGAGATGTTCCGGGTCACTGTGGAGGCTCGGCTGCCCGGTGAGGCGCCCACCGTGGTGAGTCCGGAGCTGGGTCAGCGGGGGGAGCTGTTCGCCTCGGCCCGGCGATTGAACGTGGAGCGCATCGTGGCCGCGGCCCTGGCCGGCGTGGCCGGTCTGCTCCTCGTTGCCGCCGTCCTCCGCCGACTGCTCGGTTCGCGCTGAAGCATCCGGTCGGAGCGTCGTAGGCGGGGCCGACTCGCTGTCACAGGCCGTTCGTAGCTTGTGGGCGATGACCAAGCCCAGAGCTGTTCCAAAGCCCAGAACCGTTCACCGCTGCACCGGCTGTGGCGGTGCAGCTGCCCGTTGGTCGGGGCGCTGCGGCTCATGCGGACAGTGGAACACCCTGGTCGAGGAGGCCTGCGCCGCCTCCCGGAGCTCGGCCTCGTCCAGTTGGGCCACCGCCACGGGCAGCTGTGATCCTGCTGTGCCGCTGCCGGAGGTGGACATGGCGGCGTGGACCGCCCAGCCGACGGGCATCGACGAGCTCGACCGGGTGCTCGGAGGCGGCCTGGTGCCCGGCTCGGCGACCCTGCTGGGCGGGGAGCCGGGAACCGGCAAGTCCACGCTCCTGCTCCAGGCCCTCTCCTCGCTCGCCCGGCGAGGGGTCAGATGCCTCCTGGCTTCGGCTGAGGAGTCCAAGCAACAGGTGCGGCTCCGTGCCGAGCGTTTAGGCGCGCTGGACCCGGCGCTCTGGCTGGTTTCGGAGACGTCGCTGCCCGCCGTCCTGGGTGCCATCGAGCAGGTGAGCCCCCGAGTGGCTGTCGTGGACTCGATCCAGACGGTGTTCGACTCCGAGCTGGGCTCGGCCCCGGGTTCGGTGGCGCAGGTCCGAGAGTGTGCCCACCGCCTGGTGAGGGTGGCCAAGGAGCGTGGTGTGTCGGTGCTGCTCGTGGGCCACGTGACCAAGGACGGCTCGCTGGCCGGGCCCCGGGTGCTGGAGCACGTGGTGGACACCGTCCTGGCCTTCGAGGGTGACCGCCATCACGGGCTGCGCATGTTGCGGGCCCACAAGCACCGCTTCGGCCCGGTCGGCGAGCTGGGCCTGTTCGACATGGGCGAGGGAGGTCTCCAAGGCGTGCCCGACCCGAGCGGCCTGCTCCTCGGCGACCGCCGGGAGGGAGCGGCGGGCTCTGTGGTGACGCCGGCCATGGAGGGTCATCGGCCACTACTGGTCGAGCTCCAGGCACTGGTGTCCCCCACCAAGCTGGCCATGCCTCGCCGCTCGGCTCAAGGCGTCGACCAGGGGCGCATGGCGCTCGTGGTGGCCGTACTGGAGCGCCAGGCCGGTGTCTGCCTGGCCGGCTCCGACGTCTACACCTCCGCCGTCGGCGGCGTGCGCGTCAGCGAGCCGTCGGCAGACCTTGCCCTGGCACTGGCGCTGGCGTCGGCCGCATCGGGCGTCCCACTGCCCGAGGACCTGGTGGCCTGTGGCGAGGTGGGCCTCACCGGAGAAGTGCGCCATACGGGTCGCCTCGACCGTCGCCTGAGCGAGGCCCGGCGCCTCGGCTTCAAACGAGCCGTGGTACCCGCGTCCGCCCTCGACGGTCCCACGGACATGGAGCTGGTGCGCGTCCCCACGCTGGGGAGCGCGCTCTCCGAATTCGGAGTGCGCCTCAGGCGGTAGCATCGCGACCGTGCTCGTCCGGCGAAGTCCGGCGATGAACGAGGCCCTCGCCTCGGTGGCGCCCGGCGAGCCCTTGCGCGAAGGCCTTGATCGAATCGTCCAAAGCAAGATGGGTGGTCTCGTCGTCATAGGTGACGGTCCCGATGTCCTCTCCATCTGTTCAGGCGGTTTTCTCCTCGACGCCGAGTTCACGCCGCAGCGCCTCTACGAGCTGGCCAAGATGGACGGTGCCCTCATCCTCGCCTCCGATGCCAGCCGCATCGCGCGGGCCAACGTCCACCTGGTGCCCAACCCGAACGTGCCGACGTCGGAGACCGGTACTCGGCACCGCACCGCCGAGAGGGTGGCTCGTTCGGTCGACGTTCCCGTCATCTCCGTGTCCGAGGCCCTTGCCGTCATCGCCGTCTACCGGAACGACCGCAAGCAGACGCTCGAGCCCCCACCCCGGCTGCTCAACCGGTCGAACCAGGCCCTCCAGACCCTCGAGCGGTACAAGAACCGCCTGGACCTCGTGAGCGGGAACCTGTCGGCGCTGGAGGTGGAGGACCAGGTGACCGTGCGTGATGTGGTCACCTTCCTCCAGCGGGCGGAGATGGTGCGGCGCATTTCCGAGGAGATCGACGGCTACATCCTCGAGCTCGGCGTCGACGGCCGCCTGGTGCGGTTGCAGCTCGAAGAGCTCATGGGCGGGGTGGAGGACGACCGGCGACGAGTCATCCAGGACTACTTCCAGGACCGGCCGCGGTGGCGCCTTGACCAGGCCGACCGGGCTCTGCGCGACCTTGGCACCGAGAACCTGCTTGCTTTGGACGAGGTGGCGGCGGTGGTGCATCTCCCCACCGACAACCAGGGCCTCGACTCAGGAGTGCAGCCGCGCGGGTACCGGCTGCTGCACCGGATACCCCGCTTGCCCGAAGGAGTGCAGGAGGCCCTCGTGGAGCGCTTCGGCAGCCTCCAGAAGATCATGCGGGCGACCATCGAAGAGCTGGACGACGTGTCGGGTGTGGGCACCGTGCGGGCCCGGGCGATCAAGGAGGGTCTCTCCAGGCTGGCCGAGAGCTCCATCCTCGATCGCTACTCCTGAGGTCCGCCCACCGTCACTCGGGACAGGTACTGGTCGTGTATCGCAACTTGTCGACACGGGGGTCAACCCGTACCCTGGCCCTTCATCCCCTGCTCGTCTCATCCCTGGGAGAGGTATGTCGTCGTTCGACGTTGGTGACAAGGTTGTGTATCCCCATCACGGGGCCGCCGTTATCGAACGCAGGGAGCAGAAGGAGGCGTTCGGCGAGGCCCGTGAGTACCTCGTCCTGAAGCTTGCCTACGGCGACCTCACCTTGATGGTCCCTTCGGACAACACCGAGGAGGTGGGACTTCGGGAGGTCATCAACGATGAGGAGGTCGAGGAGGTGTTCGCCGTCCTTCGCAAGAAGGAGGCACGGATGCCGACCAACTGGTCCCGCCGGTACAAGAACCACGTGGAGAAGCTCAAGTCCGGTGATGTGTACCAGGTGGCCGAGGTGGTGCGGAACCTTTCCATCCGCGACAAGGACAAGGGGTTGTCGGCGGGTGAGAAGCGCATGCTCACTCGGGCTCGACAGATCCTGGTGTCGGAGCTGACCTTCGCCATCAACGTCTCCGAGGAAGAAGCCGAGAAGAAGCTCAACGAAGCCCTGCCCTAATCGCCTCGCAACCGGAGGTTGCTCCGGCGGGCTCTCAACTGACGCTCTTTCTTGGCTCCGCCCTCTGGGCGTCGCCCCTCTCATGGGCCGCTGGGGCCGCCTTTGGCGGCTTCCTCCGGCCGGCGAACCGCTAAGCCTCGGCGTTTAGTTGCCGGCCTCTCGTGCCGATACAGCTTCGAGATGTTCGTTGAGATCGTGCGGCTGTTCGTCGTCTTCCTTGCCACGGCGGGCGGTTTCGCCATGGGTGCTGGGGGTGGGGGTCCCGAGGCAGGCAACGGCGCCATTCTCGGGGCCACCCTCGGCGCGTCGCTGGGCTACGTGCTGGGCGGGGTGGTGGGCCGCCTGCTGCGTAGGGCCATGGGCGTGGTCGACCACCGCATCGATCAGGCACCTGCCCATCGGGTCTTCGCCGGTGCCGTCGGGGGCATCGCCCTCGGGGGGCTAACGGGCGTGATAGGGATCCCGGCGGTCTTGCTCCTGCCCGGGCGAGCGGGCTGGCCTCTGCTCGGATTGTGCATATGGACCGGTGCCTACCAGGGGTACTCCTACGGATCCCGCAAGAGCGACGACCTGCTGGCGATGGCCGGACTTTCGTCCCGGCCCCTGGTGCGGGCGTCACCATACGGGGACAAAGTCGAACAGGACGCGGTCCTCGTGGACACCAGCGCCGTCATCGACGGTTGCCTGCTGCCGCTGGCACGCGCCGGCTTCCTGCGAGACGCCCTACTTGTGCCCCGGTTCGTGCTGGACGAGCTCCAGGGCATCGCCGACGCGCAGGACCCCAACCGGCGCCGGCGTGGTCGGCGGGGACTGGAGATCCTCGAAGCGCTGGGCGAGCAGACCGGTGTGGAGGTCCACGTGCTCGACGACGAGGTGCCCGAGCACGAGGATGTGGACGCCAAGCTCGTCGCTCTGGCTCGGCGCCTGCGGACGAGCCTGGTGACGGTTGACGAGCCGCTCCAGCGGGTGGCCGAGCTCCAGGGCGTGCGTTGCCTGAGCGTGCGCCGGCTCACCGAGGGACTGCGGCCGGCGCACGTGGCCGGCGATCGGCTGCGCCTGCGGGTTAGCCGGACCGGCAAGGAACCGGGGCAGGGGGTGGGCTTCCTGCCCGACGGGACGATGGTGGTGGTCACCGATGCCGCCGGCCTGGTGGGACAGGACGCCGAGGTAAGCGTCAGCAGCTCAGTGCAGACGTCCATGGGGCGGATGATCTTCGCAACGCTCGTTTCGCACTCGCAAGCGGAGCTTGCTCAGCAAGCTTGATCGCGCTGCGGGCGACCGGTGGAGCCGGCTCACCCTCGGCCCATCACCCATAGGGCGACAGCCAGAGGGGACGCCTTGGGCGCCACCGGTGGCCGTCGCCCTAACTTCCTCTTCGTGCCGGTTTGGGGGATCGTGGTGGCCGCTGGGCGCGCTTCGCGCTTTGGGCGGCCCAAGCTGCTGGAGCGTCTCGGTGACCGCCGAGTGCTCGACTGGTCCTTGGGCGCAGCCCGAGCGGCCTGCGACGGCGTCGTGCTGGTCGTCCCCGCTGGCCTTGCTGACGACCAGCAGCTGGAGGCTGGCTGGCTGGCGGCCGACATCGTCGTCGAAGGAGCCGAGACACGGACGGGATCGGTGCGGCGCGGGCTCGCTGTAGTGCCGGCCGACGCAGACGTCGTCGCCGTCCACGACGCCGCCCGGCCACTTGCCACCGCCGAGCTGTTCGCCTCCGCAGTGCAGGCCGTGCGTTCCGGCGCCGACGGGGCCGTATGCGCCGTGCCCATCGACGACACGGTGAAGAGAGTGCATGCAGGAACCGTGGCCGAGACGCTGGACCGCAGCGCCCTGTGGGTCGTGCAGACGCCCCAGGCCTTCGACGCCGCCGTCCTCCGCGCCGCCCACGACGGCGAATCTGACGCTACCGATGACGCCACCCTCGTAGAGGGAAGGGGTGGCCGGGTAGTGGTGGTCCCTGGCGACGTCCGCAACGTCAAGATCACCAGGCCCGAGGACCTGCCCATGGCAGACGCTCTCCTGGCGCCGGTCACTTACGCTCGCTCCGTGAGGGTCGGCCACGGCTTCGACGTCCATCACTTCAGCCACGAGCCGGAGCGGGTCCTCGTGCTGGGCGGCGTGGCCTTGGAGGGCGAGCGCGGCTTGGCCGGCCACAGCGACGCTGACGCCCTGGCCCACGCCGCGGCCGAAGCCCTCCTCGGCGCCGCCGGCCTCGGCGACCTGGGCCGGCACTTCCCCGACACCGAGGCCGAGTGGGCCGGAGCCGACAGCATGGTCCTGCTGGCCGAGGTCTCCGCCCTGGTGGCCGAGGCCGGATGGCACCCGGCCAACGTCGACTGCACAGTGGTGCTCGAAGCGCCCAGGCTGGCCCCGCACAGGGACGCCATGGAGGCCAGGCTGGGGCAGGCCGTCGGGGCTCCGGTCTCGGTCAAGGCCACCCGGCCCGAGGGCCTCGGGGCGCTGGGCCGCAACGAAGGCATTGCCTGCTTTGCCGTCGCCCTCCTCGAGGCGCGGTGAGGCCTCCGGGCGGCGGCCAGGGTCGCGACAGGGACAGGGACCGGGACTTCGGACGCAACAAGGGCCAAGGCCGGAACCAGGGCAAGGGACGCGGCGGGGGCCAGGGCCGCCAGAGAGGCAGAGGCGGTCCTCACTGGCGGGCGGGGGAGGAGGGCGGCACTCCGGGCGGTGAGCAGGTGGAGGGCCGCAGAGCCGTGCGCGAGTTGCTCGTCGCCCGCCGCCGGCGTACCCGCGACGTGTGGCTCAGCCAGGGACTCGACGCCTCACCGCTCCTGGTCGAGATCACCGACCTGGCAGCCGAGCAGCGCGTCCCGGTTCGGACGGTGACCAAGGAGCGGCTCGACGCCGCGGCGCGCACCAGCGCTCCGCAGGGTGTCCTGGCCCACGCCGATCCGCTCCCCGAGGCCGAGCTCGACGATCTGGTCCGTGCCTATGCCGGCGCGACCCCGCCCTTCCTGCTCGTCCTGGACGGCATCACCGACCCCCACAATCTCGGCGCTCTTATGCGCACCGCCGAGTGCGCCGGGGCAACCGGGGTGGTGGTGCCCGCCCATCGAGCCGCGCTGGTGACGCCGACGGTGGCAAAGGTCGCCGCCGGTGCCATCGAGCATCTGCCAGTGGCGGTGGAGTCCAGCATCCCGAGCGTCCTCGCCCGCCTGGGCCGAGCCGGGGTGTGGACGGTGGGCCTCGACGCCGACGCCGAGGGGGCCCTGGGTGAGCTGGCCCTCGGCAGCGAGCCGGTGGCCCTGGTCCTTGGCTCCGAGGGACGGGGCCTCTCCCGCCTGGCAAGGGAACGCTGCGACGTGGTTGTGGCCATCCCCCGGCACGGGGCTCTGGAGTCGTTGAACGTCGCCGCCGCAGGAGCCGTGGCCTGCTTCGAGGTTGCCCGCCGCCGCAGCGGCTGACCTGTCCTCGAAGGCGGGTGTTGCCGGCCTCGGGCCCGGGAGGTGTGTCAGCGCGCCGGGGGCCGGAGCACGGCGAACTGGTCGGTGATGGCCAGGTTGCGGGAGCGGAACCGGAAGACCGCCGCCGGTCGTCCGCCGGCCCGGCCCGGCGCCCGGCGCTCGCCGGTCGGCTCGAGGACGCGGCGACGGACCAGCACCCTCTGCAGGTTGGTGGCCGAGACCTCGTGGCCCAGAGCGGCCACGAAGACGTCCCGGAGCTCGGACACGGTGAAGGTCGACGGTGCGAGCGCGAAGCCGACGTTTGTGTACGAGAGCTTAGCCCGCAGCCGCTCTCGCCCGGCGAGGGTGATGGGCTCGTGGTCGAACGACAGGGCCGGCAGGTCGTCGACGGGGTGCCACGTGGTGTCCTCGGGGAGCCTCGGGTTCACGTCCGTCGGGACGAGCCCCAGGTAGGCCGTAGCCAGCTGCCACTCGTGAGGCACGCGGTCGGGGTCGCTCCTGGTCTCCAGCTGCTCCAGGTGGGCCACCTCCCGGACGTCCACCTTGGCCGCCAGGTGGCGGCGAATGGACGCCTCGAGGGTCTCGCCGGCGTCCAGGTAGCCCCCCGGCAGCGCCCAATACCCGAAGAAGGGGTCTTGCCGCCGCTCCCAGAGCAGCGCCTCCAGCCGGCCGGCGCGCACCTGCAGGACGACGGCGAGCACCACGTGGGTCGGGTGCGGGCGCCTGCTAGGCTGATCCACAGTTATCGACTCTAGGTCGAAAACTAAACCCTCCGGAGGAACGGGGTCGGAATCGCAGTGACTCGATGACGGTGATCCGCAGCGTGGACGGGCCCGCGTCCCGCGCCCCGAGGTACGACGTGGTCGTGGTGGGCAGCGGGGTGGCGGGCTTGTATGCCGCCCTCGGAGCCGCCCGCCGAGGGGCTCGCGTCCTGATGGTGGCCAAGGGCGGCCCCAGGACCACCGCCACCCATCGAGCCCAGGGAGGCATCGCCGCCGCCCTCGATCCGGACGACTCCCCGGCCCTTCACGCCGCCGACACGGTGCGGGCCGGCCGCGGCCTGTGCCGTCCGAGCGCGGTGGACGTCCTCGTCCGAGCTGCAGCGGCGCGCATCGCAGACCTAAGGGAGCTGGGCGTGAGGTTCGACGACATCCTCACACTGGAGGGTGGCCATTCTCGCCGTCGAGTTCTCTCGGTGGACGGCGCCGGTACCGGAGCCAGGGTGGCTGCCGCCTTGGGGGCCCGAGTGCTCGAGGAGCCGCGCATCGACGTGAGCACGGGCGAGCAGACCCTCGAGCTCTGGTGTTCTGGTGGCCGCTGTCTCGGCGTGGTCACGGACCGGCGGTCGGTGGCGGCCCCGGCCACGCTGCTGGCCACGGGAGGTGCCGCCGCCCTCTGGGAGCGGACCACCAACCCCCCCGGCGCCACCGGCGACGGCATCACCATGGCGTACCGGGCCGGAGCGGCCGTGGCCGACCTAGAGCTGGTGCAGTTCCACCCCACGGCCCTGGCCGGCAGCGATGTGCTGCTCTCCGAGGCGCTCCGGGGTGACGGTGCCCTGCTCGTGGACGGCGAGGGAAGGCGGTTCACCGAGGAGCTCGCGCCCCGCGACGAGGTGGCCAGGGCCATAGGGGCACGAGGGACGGCGCTGCTCGACCTGCGCCCCGTGGACCGGAGCCGCTTCGGCGAACTCATGGCCACCATCGAAGGAGCGGGGTACGACCCCGCAGCGGGGCCGGTGCCGGTGGCCCCCGCGGCGCACTACACCATGGGTGGCGTAGTCACCGACCTCGACGCCCGCACCGAGGTCGGCGGTCTGTACGCCATCGGAGAGGTCGCCTGCACCGGCGTGCACGGAGCGAACCGGCTGGCGTCCAACTCCCTCCTCGAGTGCCTCGTGTTCGCCGAGCGGGGGGCGCGTGCGGCCCTGACGGAGCCCGGCCTGAGCGGGCCTCTGCCGCCGGCCCCCGACCCCAACCGTTCCTCCAACCAAGGGCAGAGCCTCACGCCCGGTGTGCGCCGGGCCCTTTGGCGGGAAGCCGGGCTCGTGCGCCAGGCCGCCGGCCTGCAGGCCTTGACACGTTCGGCGGTGCCACTGGTCCGCCTGATCGCCGAGGCAGCCCTGGCCCGAGCCGAGAGCCGAGGTGCCCACTTCAGAGCCGACTTCCCGACCGAGGATCCGGCCCTCGAGAGCCACTTCGTGCTCCGTGGCGGCCAGGCTCCGGTCCTGGAGCGTTGGCACTGATGGCCCGCACCATGGACCAGACGATGCGACGGAGCGCCCTCGACGCCGCGGCCGTGGCAAGGGTGGTCCACGAAGCCCTCGCCGAGGACGTCGGGAGCGGTGACCTGACGACCAACGCCCTCTTCCCGCCCCATGCCCGTGCTCGGGCTCGACTCCTGCTCGAAGAACCCGGTGTGGTCTGCGGGCTGCCCGTGGCCGAAGCCGTCTTCCGGGCGCTCGACCCCGACGTCCGCTTCGAGGCGGTCGTGGACGAGGGCGACCACCTCCGCCGGGCAGACCAGGTGGCCGTGGTTGATGGATCGGCGCGGGCCGTCCTCAGCGCAGAGCGCACGGCCTTGAATCTCCTCGGGCGCCTGTCCGGAGTGGCCACTATGGCCAGGGCCTTCGTCGACGCCGTTGCCGGCGCGGGTGCCGCCGTCCTCGACACTCGCAAGACCACCCCCGGGCTGCGGGTGCTGGAGAAGTACGCCACCTCGGTGGGCGGGGCCACCAACCATCGTCGGGGCCTTCACGACGGGATCCTCGTCAAGGACAACCACCTGGCCCTGAGCGCTGAGGTGCGAACGGTGGTGGAGAAGCTGCGAAGCGTGCCCGGCGACCACCCCGTCGAGGTCGAGGTCGAGTCCCTGGAGGAGGTCCGCGCCGCCCTGGAGGCCGGGGCCGACGCACTGCTGCTCGACAACATGAGCCTGGGAGCCATGAAAGAGGCCGTGGCCCTGGCCGGGCCCCGAGTCACGCTGGAGGCCTCGGGCGGCGTGTCCCTGGCCAGCGTGCGCGCCGTGGCCGAGACGGGCGTGGACTACATCTCCGTCGGAGCCCTCACCCACGCAGCCCGATCCCTCGACGTCTCCATGGAGGTCCAGTGACCCTGCCCCCTGTGACCCTTCCCAAGGGCGCCCCCGAAGACCTGGCCGGTCTGGAAGCGGAGGTCGCGGCCCTGGCTGCCGAGCGCCGGGCGGTCCTGCTCGCTCACAACTACCAGGTGCCCGAGGTGCAGGACGCAGCTCATTACGTGGGTGACTCGCTCGGGCTGGCGCGCCAGGCCGCGGCCACCGATGCCGAGATCATCGTGTTCTGCGGCGTTCACTTCATGGCCGAGACGGCCGCCATTCTCTCGCCCGACAAGACTGTGCTCATTCCCGACCCCGATGCCGGCTGCTCCCTCGCGGCCACGGTGACGGCGGAACAGCTGCGGGCCTGGAAGGCCGAGCACCCCGGAGCGGTGGTGGTCAGCTACGTGAACACCAGCGCTGAGGTCAAGGCCGAGTCGGACTACTGCTGCACGTCCGGTAATGCCAGGGCCGTGATCGAGGCCATTCCCGCCGACCGGGAGATCCTGTTCCTCCCCGACTTCTTCCTCGGGCTGTGGCTGGAGAGAGTGACCGGCCGCAAGCTCCGGATCTGGATGGGCGAATGCCACGTGCATGCCGGCATCCGGCCCGACGACATCACGCGCTGGCACGACGAGGCACCCGACGCCGAGCTGCTCGTGCATCCGGAGTGCGGCTGCGCCAGCCAGGCCATGGCTTTCGGCGACGAGCGCACCCGGATCCTGTCCACCGAGGGCATGGTGGAGTTCGCCAAGAAGTCCCCCAAGGACCGGTTCGTGGTGGCCACCGAGGTGGGGATCATCCACCGCCTGGCCAAGGAGGCGCCGGCAAAGCGCTTCGAGCCCGCCAATCCGGCGGCGAGCTGCCGGTACATGAAGATGATCACCCTGGCCAAGGTGCGGGACTCCCTGAGGGACACCAAGCACCTGGTATCCGTGCCCCCCGACGTGGCGGCTCGGGCCCGCGGGGCCATCGAGCGCATGGTGGCCATCTCCTGACCGGAGCCGCACCTCAAAGAGCCCGAGGCCGGATTCGAACCGGCGACCTGACGCTTACAAGGCGCCTGCTCTGCCAGTCTGAGCTACTCGGGCCAGAGGAATCGACAGCCTAGGATGTTCACGCATCGTGATCAGACGACCCAACCCTCGCCCGCCCGTCGAGCCGGCACCGCTTCGGAGGCGAGCTGGGATCCTTGAAGTGCACGAGCCCGGCTGGCAGGCTTCGGCGGGATGGCACTCTCCGAGCGTGATCGGGCCGTTCTCGACCTGGAGCGGTCGTGGTGGACACTCGACGGGTCGAAGGAGGACGCCATCCGCACTCGCCTCGACCTCTCGCCCACCCGGTACTACCAGGTGCTGAACGGCCTGCTCGAGTCGCCAGAGGCCAGTGCTTACGACCCGCTCGTGGTGCACCGGCTCCGGCGGCGCCGGGACCGGCGGCGCCGCGCCCGCCACGAGGGTCGTACCGCGGGCGGGCCACCGTCCCGGTGAACGGCCCCCAGTGAGCAACTTCCCCGTTGGCCGTCTGTCATCGAGCGGGGAGGTGACGCGGTGCCGCTGAAGCCGGGGCGCCACGCCGCTGGGGACGGTTCCTTCGGACGCTCGGCCGGGATGGCCGCCGGCCGGGGCGCGGCGGTGCTCGTGGTGGCCGTGGTCATCGGGATACTTCTGCTCAACAAGGTCGACGACCCGCCGGGCCGTCAGATCTCGACCGGTGACGGCGGTGGCGGCAACGGCACCGAGGAGACCACCACTACGGTGCCCGAGGCCCCGCCCACCACCTCGCCCGCCCGTCCGCCGGGTGAGGTCAAGGTGCTCTCCGCCAACGGGACCAAGGTGAGGGGAGCAGCCGGCAGGGTCCGCGACACTCTGAAGGCGGCCGGTTACAACGTCTTGTCCCCCGTCGAGACCAAGCAGCCGGTCGAGACGAGCGTGGTGTTCTTCGGCCCCGGCTTCGACCGGGAGGCCCAGGCCGTGGCCCAGGCGCTGAAGCTCCCACCCACGGCGGTGCAGCCGCTTCCCGCCGCCGACGCGCTACCCGTATCCGACCTACGGGGAGCCAACGTGGTTGCCGTGGTGGGTACCGAGCTGGCTCGCCAGGTCGGCGCATCGGGCACTACCACCACCACCAGGAGGACCACGACGACGGCCAGAAGGGCCACCTCCACGTCCACCACGTCCACCACCTCCACCACCGCCAGGCCCGGGTAGCGCCACCGGCCAGGTCGGCCACGTCGGCCAGGTCAGGTCCCCACCGTCAGGTCAGCCCACCCGGCGGGTGAGCGAACGAACCTCGACCGTCAGCGTTCCCGGTATGGGCGTCCCCGGCGTCCCGTCGGGCGGAAGCAGCATCACCGCGTAGGTCCCGTTGGTACGGGCCTCCACCGAGACGACCGAGCCGTCCTTCAGGTCGTAGGTGGTGGAGGCGTTCGTGTCCTGGGCGCCGGACAGCTCGAGCCTGCTGCGTCGTTCCTCGGCGGTGCGCTGGACCGGCAGGCGATAGTTGCTCACCACGGTGGCGACCTCCCGGCCGTCGACGACGCCCAGCTTGGCCAGGCGGCCCTCGCCGGCGAGGCGCGACCGTTCCGGGGAGGCCAGTTGGACGGGCTCGTCGATGGCCCAACGCGAGCCGGGCGAGAGCGGCTCGTCGGGTGGGGCGCCGGCGGCGGCGGGAAAGATCTCCGACAGCCCGAGGCCTCCCAGAGCGCTGGCAGGCAGACCTTCGATGCTCTGCACCTCGGCCAACTGGGCGGCTCGATCGAGACGAACCACGAAGTTGCGGGGCAGGCCGCCGACCTCGCTGAGACGTACTTGGACGCGGGTGCCGGAGGAATCGGCGTCGAGCACGGACTGCTCCGACTCGAACACATTGGTGGTCTGTGTGCGCCGGGGTGCCTCGTCGCCCACGGTGGCCACCGCCTCGGCCTGTACCTCCACCCGGTACGAGTACCGGTCGCCGGGTTGGGGCTGGTAGGACAGGCGGACGGTGTCCTCCCGGCAGGCCGTGCCGATCAGAGCCAGCGCGGCGGCAACCAGGAGACCGCGGCGGAGCGGCAGGGCCATGAGCCAATGAGGCTACTTTGAGTAGCGTTCGTCCGGTGGACCGCGATGCCCCCGAGTCGTCCCTGTGGACACCCTTCCTCGACGAGCCGCAGCAAACCGCCATCGTCACTGACTTCGACGGCACCTTGGCTCCCGTCGTCGACGATCCGAGCCAGTCGCGGCCCCTTGCGGGCGCCGTCGAGGTCCTCCATCGCCTGTCGCACCGGTATGCGAGAGTCGGGGTCGTGTCGGGCCGGCCCGCAGCGTTCATCGCCGAGCACCTGCAACTCGGTGACTGCGAGGAGGCGGGCCAGAGCGACGAAGGCGGTGAGTGCGAGGGGATAAGGGTGTCGGGCCTGTACGGCTTGGAGCGGGTCCGGGTCTCCAGAGCACACGACGACGAAGTCACGACCCATCCCGACGCCGAGGGCTGGCGCGAGGTCGTCGACGAGGTGGTGACCGCCGCCGAGGACGAGGCGCCCGAAGGCGTGGTCGTGGAGCACAAGGGCCTGTCGGCAACGCTTCACTACCGCGCCGCCCAGCAGCACGAGGCCTGGGTGAGGGAGTGGGCCGAGGAGCGGGCTCGGACCACGGGCCTGGCACCGCACCCCGCCCGAATGTCCTACGAGTTGCGCCTGCCCATCGAGTCCGACAAGGGAAGCGCCGTGGCCGAGCTGGTCGAGGGTCTCCGCGTGGCCTGTTTCGCGGGAGACGACAGCGGTGACCTCCCCGCCTTCGAGGCACTGGACCGGCTGGCGAAGGACGAGGGCATGACCGTGCTGAAGGTCGCCGTCCGCAGCGACGAGTCGCCACCAGAGCTGCTGGAGCAGGCGGACGTGGACGTGGACGGGCCCGAAGGCATGGTGGAGCTGTTCAGGGGGCTGCTCTAGTTGGAGGGAGCGCGCGCCGCGTCGAGCTGATCCTCGAGCCAGTCCTGCGGCGAGCGGCTCTCGCTGATGGCGCGCAGACGCGAAGCTCGTTCGGCACGTTCCCTTCGACCCATGCTCAAGGCCCGAGCGAGGGCCTCGGCCGTCGCGGTGATGTCGAAGGGGTTGATGCCCACGGCGCCCTCTCCCATCTCGTCCCACACGCCCGACTCCCGGCTGAGGACCAGCACGCCGTCGCGCTCGTTGAGGGTGGGGCCTTCCTTGGCCACCAGGTTGAGGCCGTCGCGGATCGGGTTCACCAGCAGCACGTCGTAGCGCCGGTGTGCGGCCACCGACCTGGGGAAGAAGTCCTCCATGTAGGCCAGCACCGGTGTCCACGACGGGGTCGCCCAGGTGTTGTTGATGCGCTCCACCATGGACTCCACCTCGCTGCGGTACGCCATGTAGTCCGGGATGCTGTCCCGCGAGGGGTAGACGAAGGCGCCGAAGATCACCCGCTCCCGCCACTCCGGCCTGGTGCGCAGCAGCTCCTCGAAGGCCAGGAAGCCGCGCAGGATGTTCTTGGAGAGCTCGATCCGGTCGATGCGGGCGATGAAGTGACGGTCGCCGATCTGCTCGTCGAGCTTGGCGAACTCCTCCTTGCCCTCGTCCGAGCCGGCCACCTGAGACAGGTCGTCCGTGTCGATGCCGGCAGGGGCCACGAACGTGGGCGGGACGGAGTCCAGCGTGGCCTCGCCGCAGTTCTCGAAGGCACGAGCCCAGCGCTTGGAGTGGAACCCGCAGGCGCCGTTGCCGGCCAGACCCTCCATCAGCTCGGTGGCCACCTCGTCCGGGAGCATCCGCAGCGCGGTGGGCTCGCAGAAGGGCGTGTGGTTGAAGTGCGCAGTGCGTAGGTCGGGACGGACCTTGGCCAGCGTGCTCCCCACCAGGCACAGCTGGTAGTCGTGCACGAGGACCACGCCCCCGTCGGGGGCTTCCTCGGCCACCGCCTCGGCGAACTCCCGGTTCACGTCCACGAAGGTGGACCACGCCTCTCGCCATCGGCTATCGATGCGAGGGCGCCGGGGAAGGTCGAAGAGGCTGTGGTGGAGGAACCAGAGCGTGGAGTTGGCCACCACGTCGTAGAACTGGCGGTAGTCGTCCGGTTCGATCACGAGGGATCGAAGGCGGAAGCCCTCGGCCTCCACGACGCCCTGGGACGCTGCCTCCCGGTCCTCCTCGGAGATGGCGCCGGCCACCCATGTGGCCCCTGCGCCTGCCACGGCCGGACCCAGGCAGGACACCAGGCCGCCGGCGCCGCGCGAGGGGACGAGGTTTCCGTCGTCGTCCTTGTTGAAGGAGAGAGGTCCTCGGTTTGAGACGATGACCAGGTCGGAGTGCCCCATCAGGGGAGGCTGTCGGAACTACGGGGCATGTTCGTTTCTCTACTCTCGTGATCGACCAGGTCGTCGCCCTCGGCGACAGGCCCAGCAGTTCCCCTTGGTTTGCTCGATGGCACGATACTCCTATGCCTCGCGTGGTGGCCGCCCCAAATCGTTTCGGGCCCGGGCATCCTGGACGCCATGGGGCTCGAGTGAGTCCTTCCTCGACGAGTACTCCTTCGAGGGTGGAGCACCTCGCCGGACTGGAGCGCTCCGGGCTGCCGTGTGAGTGTCTGTTCACGAAGTCCACCGGTAGCCTGAGCCCATGACCGAGCGCCTCCGCCGGGCAGGTCAGGTCTCGTGGTCCGTCGTGGGCATCGTCGCCCTGCTGGCCGTGGTCGCCCTCGTCTTGTGGACCGTGCGGGTCGTCATCCCTCCCCTGGTCCTCGCCGCCACCATCGTCTTCCTGCTCAACCCCGTCGTCACCCGCCTTCAACGCCGCCACATCCCCCGGGCTGCCGGGGCGGGCATCACCTACCTGGCGGTCGTCGGGTTCGTGGTGCTCGCCGGCGTGCTGGTGGTGCCGCTCGCCGGGGCACAGGCCAGGGAGCTGTCCCAGGAGTGGCCGGAGATACAGGCCAATGCCGAGCGATGGGTGGATGCCCGGGCCGAGGAGTCCAAGGGCAGGTTCTGGGAGTTCGACCGCAAGGAGCTCGGTGCCGCCCTGAGCAACAGCGAGCTGTCTGTCCGCCAGCAGGTGGACCGAGCCTTCAGGCTCGGTGTCGCCGTCTTCAACGTGCTGCTCATCGTGGTGCTGGCGCCCATCATCGCCTTCTACCTCTTGGTGGACCTCCCCCACGTCCGTCGAGTCTCGGAGTCACTCATCCCTGCCGGGGCCAAGGACGAGGTCATGCACGTGGCCTCTCGCCTGAACCACGCCATAGGTGGTTTCTTCCGGGGCCAGCTGATGATCGCCGCCATCGTGGGAGTCCTGTGCTCCGTCGGCCTGGCCGCCATCGGGCTGAAGTTCTGGTTCCTGGTGGGCATGATCGCCGGGTTCTTCAACATCATCCCCCTCATCGGCCCGTGGGTCGGCGGCCTGCCCGGGGTAGCCATCGCTCTCACCACCGGCAGTCCGCTCCAGGCGCTCGGCGTGATCCTGGTCATGGTGACGGTCCAGCAGATCGACAACCACTTCATAACGCCTCAAGTGATGCACCGAGTGGTGCAGCTGCACCCGGCGGCGGTGATCCTGGCCCTCGTCGCGGGTGGCCACCTCGGGGGTTTCCTGGGACTCCTGTTCGCCGTGCCCCTCACCGCGGTGCTGAAGATCGTTCTGGGTCACCTGTGGAAGGTGCACATCCTCGGTGAGCCGTTCACCGACACGCCGGCCGACAAGGACGCCAAGCGTGGGCCGGGACTGGTCCAACGTGTCGTGGAAGACGACCTGAGGGACGAGGACAAGAAGGACAAGCCGGCGCCCGCACCGGCACGATGATGCCGTTGCTTCAGGCCTGACCCGACAGGGGCGGGGACTCGGGGACGGCTTGGCCGACTCCGGCCCTGGCCAGGACGGTGCGCAACACCTCCTCGGCTTGAGGCCCGAGCTCGTCCAGGGGGCGGTTGCGGTGGACGCGCCGGCCAAGGTCGACCTGGGCCAGCGACGCGCGGCCGAAGCGTCGGGCCACGTCTATGAGCAACGCGATATCCACGCCGTAGCCGATGACGAAGGGCAGCTGAGTGAGTACCTCCCTCCGGCCGGCGCACTCTCCGGCGAGGGGCTGACAGACCCAGGACAGGTTGGGGAACAAGGTTCGCAGCAGGGGCTTGGCCACGAGCTCGGTCACCCGTCCGCCCTCGCCGTGGCGTCCCTGGTAGGGCCGATCGTAGAAGCCCTTCACGAACCCGATCTCGTCGTGGGTCAGCAACGGGCCCACCAGTCCGAGCACGAAGGCCGTGTCGAAGCCCCGCACGTCGGCGTCGCAGAACACCACGATGTCTCCCGACGACGCCCGAACCCCCTCCTGCATGGCGACTCCCTTGCCGCGGCGGGGGCCGGCCACCACCTGGGCTCCGGCCGAGCGAGCCCGCGCCGCAGTGCCGTCGCCGGAGCCGTCGTCGACGACGAGGACCTCATCCAGGAGTGCGTGACGCTCCTGCAGCTCGTCCACCAGGGCGGCGACTATGGCGCCGATGGTCGTCTCCTCGTCACGTGCCGGGAGGCAGACAGAGATCCGGCGGTTGCCCCGCGCCCTCACCAGGCCGGGAGCGCTGAACTGGTGTCGGGCGAAGTCGGTCGGGAGGCTCGCCGGTAGGGGCATGGGGACCCATCTTCGCTCGGCGGCCGCTGTCCTCCTTCACGCGCTGGCTCACCGCGGCGTTCCGGGAGGTAGCATGAAGGCACTTATCCAGAGCGGTTGAGGGGCCGGGCCCGAGGATTCCGCGGCAACCAGTTCACCCCGAGCAGCCTTCATAGCGGAGGCCTCGGGGTGCGACCAGGTGCCAATGCCCGGAGCGATGAGGAGGAACGTTGCCCACACCAGCCCCCCCGGGCCCGCACGTCGACGGACTTCGCTGCCGGGAGTGCGGCCGCGGGTACCCGGCCGATGCACTGCACGTCTGCGAGTTCTGCTTCGGCCCCCTCGAGGTCGACTACGACTACGAGGCCATCACCTCCGCCGTCAGCCGGGAGAAGATCGCCGCCGGCCCTCCCACCATCTGGCGCTACGCGGACCTTCTGCCCGCGGGCGGCTCACCAGGAGCGCCGGGCGCGCCCGGGGCCCCCGTCGACCTCGGTGCCGGTTTCACGCCCCTGGTGCGCGCCGACCGCCTGGCCTCCGAGCTCGGCTTGGGCGAGCTCTGGCTCAAGAACGACACCCTCAACCCGACCGGCTCGTTCAAGGACCGGGTGGTCTCGGTGGCCCTCACGAGGGCCCGGGAGCTGGGCTTCAAGCTGGCCGCCTGCGCATCCACGGGGAACCTGGCCAACTCCGTCGCCGCCCACGCGGCCCGCGCCGGGATGGACTCGGTGGTCTTCATCCCTCACGACCTGGAGCCGGCCAAGGTGGTCACCACCGCCGTCTACGGCGGCAAGCTCGTCGCCGTCGAAGGCACCTACGACGACGTCAACCGCCTGTGCTCCGAGCTCACCGCCGACCACCCGACCTGGGCCTTCGTGAACGTCAACGTGCGCCCCTACTACGCCGAGGGCTCCAAGACCTTGGCCTACGAGGTGGCCGAGCAGCTCGGCTGGGAGGTGCCCGACCACGTGGTGGTGCCCGTCGCGTCGGGGAGCCAGCTGGTGAAGGTTCACAAGGGCTTCGCCGAGCTACACCGGGTCGGTTTGCTCGACGAGGAGCCGCAGGTGCGCATCTCCGGGGCCCAGGCCACCGGCTGCTCGCCGGTGGCCACCGCCTTCGCCGACGGCACCGACCACGTCAGGCCGCAGAAGCCGCAGACGATCGCCAAGTCGCTCGCCATCGGCAACCCGGCCGATGGTTGGTACGCCCTCGACGTGGTGCGCTCCACCGGCGGGGCCGTGAGCTCGGTGACGGACGAGGAGATGGTGGAGGGCATCCGCCTCCTGGCCCGGACCGAGGGGATCTTCGCCGAGACCGCGGGCGGGGTCACCGTCGCCACCCTTGCGAAGTTGGCGCAGGACGGTGTGGTCCGGCCCGACGAGCGGGTGGTGGCGTACATAACCGGCCTGGGGTTGAAGACCATCGACGCCGTCAGCCCCCATGTGGGGCCCACGGCCACCATCGCGCCCACCATCGAGGCCTTCAACGAGGCCGTCCAGGTCGACACATGAGCGTCTCCGTGCGTGTCCCGACGCAGCTGCGCAGCCTCACCGGAGGCGAGGCCCAGATCTCGGTCGAGGCCGCGACCGTGGGCGAGGCCCTCAAGGCCCTCGATGCCGCCCATCCCGGTGTCGGGGAGCGGATCTTCGACGAGTCCGGCGGGTTGCGGCGGTTCGTGAACGTCTTCGTGGCGGACGAGGATGTCCGCTTCCAGCAGGGGCTGGACACTTCCGTCGACGAGGGCCAGACGATCTCGATCGTCCCTGCCGTGGCTGGCGGATGAGGCCCGGCTAGCAGCGGCGCCCTGGCCAGGACGGCTCTTCCCGGGGGGCGGGAACAGGCTGGCACTCGCTTGCAGGGAGTGACAGCCGATGAGTATTCTTGGCACTCGAACAAGCAGAGTGCTAACTGTTTCGCTACTCCGGGAGGAACCCCCCGTATGTCCAAGATGATCGCTTTCGAGGAGCAGGCTCGCCGCTCTCTCGAGCACGGCATGAACCAGCTCGCCGACGCCGTACGAGTAACCCTCGGCCCCAAGGGCCGCAACGTGGTGCTGGAGAAGAAGTGGGGCGCCCCCACCATCACCAACGACGGTGTCTCCATCGCCAAGGAGATCGAGCTCGAGGACCCCTACGAGAAACTGGGCGCCGAGCTCGTCAAGGAGGTCGCCAAGAAGACCGACGACGTCGCCGGTGACGGCACCACCACGGCCACCGTCCTGGCCTGGGCCATGGTGCACGAGGGACTGCGCAACGTCGCTGCCGGCGCCAATCCCATGTCGCTCAAGAAGGGCATCGAGGATGCCGTCGAGGCCGCCATCGCCTCGCTCAAGGGAATCTCCAAGGAGACCGAGTCCAAGGACCAAATCGCCCAGGTGGCTGCCATCTCCTCCGCCGACGCCGAGATCGGCGGCATGATCTCCGAGGCCATCGACAAGGTGGGCAAGGACGGCGTCATCACCGTCGAGGAGTCCCAGACGTTCGGCATGGAGATGGACCTGGTCGAGGGCATGCGCTTCGACAAGGGCTACATCTCGCCCTACTTCGTCACCGACCCCGAGCGCATGGAGGCCGTCCTCGAGGACGCCTACATCCTGCTCGTGGGCCAGAAGATCTCTGCCGTCCGGGACCTGCTGCCCGTGCTGGAGAAGGTCATGCAGTCGGGCCGGCCCCTGGTCATCCTCGCCGAGGACGTCGAGGGCGAGGCTCTGGCCACGCTGGTGGTCAACAAGATCCGCGGCACCTTCAAGTCGGCGGCGGTAAAGGCTCCCGGCTTCGGGGAGCGCCGCAAGGCCATGCTCCAGGACATCGCCATTCTCACCGGCGGCCAGGTCATCACTGAGGAGGTCGGCCTCAAGCTCGAGAACGTGAGCCTCGACCTGCTGGGCCGGGCCCGCAAGGTCACCGTCACCAAGGACGAGACCACGGTGGTGGAGGGCGCCGGCACCGATGCAGACATCAAGGGCCGCATCGCCCAGATCAAGACCGAGATCGAGAACACCGACTCGGACTACGACCGTGAGAAGCTCCAGGAGCGGCTGGCCAAGCTGTCCGGCGGCGTTGCGGTGATCCGCGTGGGCGCCGCCACCGAGGTGGAGCTCAAGGAGAAGAAGCACCGCATCGAGGATGCCGTCTCCACCACCAAGGCAGCGGTGGAGGAAGGCGTGGTCGCCGGCGGCGGCGTCGCCCTGCTCCGGGCCCAGGCGGCCGTGCTCGACCGGGCCGAGAAGCTCGAGGGTGACGAGGCCACCGGTGCTCGCATCGTGGCCCGGGCAGTCGAGGAGCCGCTCAAGCAGATCGCCGTCAATGCCGGCCTCGAGGGCGGCGTGGTGGTCGACAAGGTGCGCAACCTCGAGGGCTCCAACGGCCTCAACGCCGCAACGGGCGAGTACGAGGACCTGGTGTCGGCCGGCGTCATCGACGCAGCCAAGGTCACCCGGTCGGCTTTGCAGAACGCGGCATCGATCGCCGCTCTGTTCCTGACCACCGAAGCGGTGATCGTCGACAAGCCGGAGAAGGAAGCGGCCCCCGCCATGCCCGGCGGTGGCATGGACGACTTCTAGTCCACGCCGTAGCCCTCTCCGAGGGCGCGGGCCGCACAGTGAAGAATGGGGCGCCTGCGGGCGCCCCTTTCTTCGTGGTCCCCTTCTTCGTCCGTCCCAGGTGTGGGAGCCTTGGGCCTTCTCACGCCTCTCCAAGGAGGGTACGGATGGACGTCAAGGTGAAGTTCTTCTTCTTCCTGGCCTCTGTGGTCTGCTTCGGGCTGGCCACCGCCGGCTCGGGTTGGCGCTTCGGGCGAAGAGGTCGCGCCGGCCTGGCGCCGCAGCTGGCACTGGAGCCACTGGGCCTGCTCCTGTTCGTGTTCCCTTTCATGTGGGACACGGCGGTCGTCGCCTTCTAGTACAGACCGTCGGAACCACCTCCCGGGACCCGCAACTACCCTGGAAGGGATGTGGACGGGGCCATCCCGGCGGCGTTGCGCTCGAACCGCGACGCTGGCCGTTGTCGGTGCCTTGGCGCTGTCGGCGGCCTGTGGGTCGCCGAAGTACCACTACGTGAAGAACTCGTCGGAACGTACCTATGTGAGGGTGCCTCACGACTGGGCCCTGTTCGACGAGGAGGAGATCACCAAGGGCCTGGACCAGTCCCGGGAGGCCAAGGAGGCGTACAACCGCCTCAGCTGGTCCGTGGGCTTCGACGCCGCGCCTCGCCCCTCCCTCGACAATGTCCTGTCACCCAAGGCGAACCATCCCACGGGCCTGGTCCAGGTGAGGACCTTGAGCCCCGAGGAAAGGGACGGGTTCTCGCTGGCGAGCCTGCGATCCCTCCTGCTCGAGTTCGATCCGCTCGGCGAGAGCGGCACGTCAGGGGTGGAGGTCCTCGGCAGCCGCGACGTGAATCGGCCCGGAGGGCTCCACGGGAACGAGTTCCTGGTCAACCTCAGGACCACGGAGGGCACGAGGTTGAAGTGGCACCAGATCGCGCTGGTCGACAGTGACGTGCGCAAGGTCCATGTCCTTGCCATCAGCTGTGAGGATGACTGCTACAAGGCCAACGAGAAGGTTATCGACCAGGTGATCTCCTCGTGGCAGGTCAAGGAGCGCTGACAGTGGGAGCAAGTCGAGAAGAGACGCTGGCCTGGCCGGACCACGACAGCGGGCCGACACCGCCGCCCGAGAGCAACCCGGCCCGGCGAGAAGAGGGAGCGACCCGCAAGCCCCTCGCCTTCTGGGACCGGGCCAAGTTCCTGATCCTTCTGTCCGGAGCCTGGCTCGTCGTGGTGTGGGCGGCCATGGCCGACGACCCGAACCTGTCCTTTGCCGAGGCGGTGCGCATCCACTCGCGCTCGTCCGCATGGTTGCTGGTACTGCTCGTGCTGGAGGGCGTGCGCCAGCTGCACTACCTGGTAAGCGAGCGCTCGGTCGGCTACCACCGGTTCTGGTCCCAGACGGTGTTCGGTGGCATCGAGCGCCGTGCCGGCCGCCTGAACGACTGGAATCGCTACCGCCTGGCCCGTGCCTTCAGGATCGTGCTCCTCCTCGCTCTGCTGGCGGTGCTGCTGGGCCGGGTCTATGGCGTCTCGCCGGTGCAGGGCCTGTTCCGGCTGCCCACCGCCGTATGGCAGGCCCTGCCCCTGGTGCTGCAGGTCCTCTTCCTGATGGCTGCAGTGGTCCTCCAGTTCGTGGCCATCTTCTGGTTCCTCTCCAAGGGTGGCGTCGACGTCTACTTCCCCGACGACATCAAGACCCGTTTCAGCGACGTCTGGGGCCAGGACGCCGTGGTCGAGCGGGTGAAGGAGAACATCGTCTTCTTGGAGGACCCCGAGTCCATCGAGGAGAAGGGCGGCTACGTCCCCGGAGGCCTCCTGCTGTGGGGGCCGCCCGGGACCGGGAAGACGCTCATGGCCGAGGCCGTTGCCGGCGAGACGGGAAAGCCCTACGTCTTCGTCGACCCCGGAGCCTTCACCAACATGTTCATGGGCGTCGGCATCCTAAAGGTGAAGTCCCTCTTCAGGAAGCTCCGGAAGCTCGCCGTGCGCTACGGCGGCGTCATCGTGTTCTTCGACGAGGCCGATTCGTTGGGCAGCCGGGGGGCGCTGGCCAGCGGTGGCTGGAACGGGGGAGCGTTCGCCCCCCGTACCTGGAAGATGCTCACCGCCTGCAACGGTCTGGGTTACGCCTCGCCTGCGGCGGCCGGCTCGGTGCTGCGGGCCGAGCAGCCGAGCAGCACAGAGGGCGGCCGTGCTCCGCTGGTGGCCCGGTTCGTGATGGGCGCGGGCATGGGCGGCGGAGGCATGGGCACCCTCCAGGCTCTGCTCGCCGAGCTCTCCGGCCTGAAGAAGCCACGCGGCTTCACCAACCGGGTGCTGCGGCGGGCTCTCGGCATGCGGCCCAAGCCCCCGCCCAAGTACCGGATCCTCGTGATGATGGCCACCAACATGCCCCAGGCTCTCGACGAGGCACTGCTGCGGCCCGGGCGCATCGACCGCATCTACAAGGTGGGCTACCCGTCCAAGGAGGGTCGCAAGCGCACGTACGTCGGATACCTGAACAAGGTGAGTCACGAGCTCAACGACGAGCAGATCGACAAGCTGGCCGTGATGACGCCCTACGCCACAGGCGCCACCATCAAGGACACCGTCAACGAAGCGCTGGTGGTCGCCATTCGGGCCGGTCGGGGGGCAATCACCTGGGCCGACATCTTGAAGGCCAAGCAGCTCAAGGAGCACGGGCTGCCCGACGAATTCGAGTACATCGAGCGCGAGCGCCACGCCGTCGCCCTCCACGAGGCGTGCCACGCGGTGGTGGCACACCGGCTTCGCAAGCACATGGTCATCGACATGGCCACCATCGAGCGGCGAGGCGACGTCGGTGGCTTCGTGTCCTCCATCCCTCCCGAGGACCAATTCGTGGGGTGGAAGTCGGAGCGGGAGGCCGACGTCATGGTGTTCCTCGCCTCGCTGGCGGGGGAGCGGCTGTTCTTCGGGGGGGACAACTCCGAGGGCGTGGGCGGCGACCTGCGCGGGGCCACCTTCCTCGCCATGCGCATGGAGGGCTTCGCCGGCATGGGCTCCACCCTGGCCTCCCGGGCGATCACCCTGGCGGGGATCACGGGGTCCCAGATGGCCATCGAGGACGGGTCCGACCGGAGCGTCATGGACACCGACTTCGGCCGGCGCGTGGAGGCGAACCTGGCTCGGCTCTACGACCGCACCTGGCAGCTGCTCGAGGCCAGCCGCTTCGAGGTGCTGGCGGTCACCCACGCCCTCGAGACCCACAGGACGGTTAGCGGCGAGGACGTGGTGGCCATCATCGAGGGTGAGCGGGGCCCGCTCATCGACGGCCGGCCCTACCACCAGCCAGATTTCATGGCCCTTGCCGAGGAGTACCACCAGCGTGCGGTCGCGGCCCACGAAGGTCACTCCAAGGTCGAGCTCCCCCTTCCGGTCTGGGCCGGCGAAGGCCAAGGCCTCCAGCTCGAGCCGGCCATCGAGAAAAGCAAGGCGGAGGAATAGACGCCGTGCCCGAGGCTCTCTTCCCCGGCACCGGCTGGGGCGTGTTACACCTCTTCTGCCGACCTCGTCCCGGTGCCGACGCCGAGGCTGTCATCGCCGCCGTCAAGGCGGCTCAGGTTGACGATCACCAGGTGATCACCTTCTCGGTGCTGGGGCACAAGGCCGATGTCGGCCTGCTGGCGCTGGGTCCCGACCTGTGGCGCCTCCGGTCCCTGCAGACCGGCGTGCAGGCCGCAGGGCTCGAGGTGGTGAGCTCTTACGTGTCGCTCACCGAGGTGTCGGAGTACGCCAAGGGGATGCCCGCCGAGATGTTGAACCCCCGCCTGCGCCCACAGCTGCCCCCCGAGGGCATGCGCGCCATCTGCTTCTATCCCATGTCCAAACGGAGGAACCCGGCGCAGAACTGGTACGAGCTGGCCTACGAGGAGCGGGAGCGGCTGATGTACGGCCACGGCAAGTCCGGCCGGGCGTTCCGGGGCCGGGTGCTGCAGCTGGTCACCGGCTCCACCGGCCTCGACGACTATGAATGGGGGGTCACTCTCTTCGGTGTCGGCCCCGACGACCTCAAGGACGTGGTGTACACCCTGCGCTTCGACGAGGCCTCGGCCCGATACGCCGAGTTTGGCCCCTTCTTCACCGGCATGGTGGCCGACGTCGGCGACGTGCTGGCTGCCGCCGGAATGGGGCTGGGGTAACGGAGTCCGATCCCACACCGAGACGCCACAACGAGGTGGTCCCCGGTCGTGTGCCTGACACGCCGCCAAGTGCCCGCCCATCACCGAGACCTCGGTAGTCTCTCCAACCGTGGTTGGAACGCCGCGCCGCGCAGCCACGGTGTTGGCCCTCATGCTCGTGGGCCTCGTGGGCTGCGGACGGGGGGATCAGGCCGAGGTCCGTCCAGAGGTGGCTCCTCCACCCAGTCTCGTTGCCGAGTCCAAGGTGCCTTCCATTCCAGTGTTCGAGTCGCCGGGGGCCCCGAGCGCCAAGCTGGAGTTGAGCCATCCCAACGAGGATGGTGCGCCCAGGGTCTTCCTGGTGAAGGCTCAGCAGAGTGGTTGGCTCCAGGTGCTTCTTCCCGTTCGCCCCAACGGCAGCAGGGGTTGGGTCCGCCAGAACGACGTGACACTGGGCCGCACACCGTTCCGCGTCCGCATCGAACTCGGAGCGCACCGCATCACCGTCTGGAACGGGGACAAGGTCGTCACCCAGGAACCCGTCGGGGTGGGGAGGGCCAACAGCCCGACGCCCGGTGGCGAGTACTACATCACCGAGCTGCTCCGCCCACCTGAACCCAACGGCCTGTACGGGCCCTTCGCCTTCGGCTTGTCGGGCTTCTCTGACGTCCACCAGGACTTCGCCGGCGGACCGGGGTTCCTCGGTCTGCACGGCACCAACGACCCGGCGGGGCTCGGCAAGGACGTGAGCGCCGGCTGCATCCGCATGGGGAACGAAGGGATCACCCGGTTGGCGTCGATGCTGCCACTGGGGTCACCTGTCGAGATCGTCGCCTGAGCAACCGGATCGACGCTCGAGCCCCGTCGGCTGGGTGAGTCGGAGCAGACCGGCGAGCCGAGGCTCGGTCTAAGCTCGGACCGGAAGGGGAGGCCGGGAAGACGTGGACATTTGGCTACGGGTCGACTCACCCGATGGCGACGTCCGTGAGCTCGCATTAGAGATCGAACCCGACCGTCCCGTATCGGAGCTCACCGAAGCAATCGCCCGCCACCTCGGCATCGTCGTCAGCCAGGCCGAGCACTTCCGGCTCTACTGCGAGCGGCCCCAGGAGTACTTAGCGGCTGATGCGCCGATCGCCTTGTCCGGTTTGCGTACCGGAGACCGGGTGTCCGTACGGCCCTTCTCGGACAATGGCAAGGAACGGAGGGGAAGCGTCCGCGGCGGAGACGGCGGTGTCATCGACATGGTCGTGGTCGGCGGTCCCCTGGCGGGGGAAAGGCATCGCCTCCCCATGGGCGAGCACCTCATAGGGAGCGGGCGCGGGTCCGCGGTGAGGCTGGCCGACCCGCTCGTGTCCCGGGCACACCTTCGGGTGAACGTCGACCCCGAGCAGCTCCTGGTCTCCGACGCCCAATCGCGGAACGGAACCTTCATCAACGGCCAACCCCTCACGAGCGAGCGTCCAATCGGCCTCGGTGAGGTCGTCGAGATGGGTGGTTCTCTGGTGACCTTCGAACGGCCGGAGTCCGCCGAGGTCACCCGCCCACCCGTCAACGGCGTGATCCCGTTCAACCGGCCACCTCGTATCACCGACACTCCGCAGCCCCGCACGTACAAGCTCCGAGCTCCCCCGGAGGACCCCGAGCCGCCGCACCTGCGATGGAGCTATGCCGCCGGTGCGGCCTTGATGGGCTTCGGCCTCTATGCCGCCACCGGGTTCCGCCAGCCGCTGTACCTGGGCATCGCCCTTTTCTCCCCGGTCATCGTCCTGCTCGCATACTTCGAGGATCGCCGGAGCGGCCGCAGCAAATTCCGCAAGAGCGAGGCCGCCTTCCGCGAGGAGCTCGCCGCCCTCTTGGAGGAGATCAGGGGCGCCTTGCCCGGAGAGGCGGCCCGACGCCGGGCTCTGGCTCCCGACGTCGCCGAGCTTGCCGACCGAGCCACCAAGCTCCGGCCGAATCTCTGGGAGCGCTGGCGCTCCGACGGTGACTTCCTCGAGCTCAGGGTCGGCTGGGGGGATCAGCCCGCAGGTTTCAAGTGGGAGGTCGATCGGGGCGGAAACGAGAAGCTGCGGGAGGAGGCGGAGTCCGCACTCAGCTCTCAGGCGTGGCTGGCATCGGTACCCCTGACCGTCCCACTGCTCGAAAAGCCCGTCGTGGGGCTATGTGGCCCGGAGCCGTTCGTCGCCTCGCTGGCGCGTTGGCTCGTAGTCCAAGCCGTGACGCTGCACAGCCCCGACGAGCTGGTCCTCGTCGCACACCTCCCGGCCGCAGGTCTCGATGAGTGGAGCTGGCTGGGGTGGTTGCCCCATGTGCGGGCCGAGGGCTCTCCGCTCCAGGGCCGGCACGTCGTGGACGAGGCCGGAGGCAACGAGCTCGTCGAACGCCTTCTCGGGCTGGCGCAGAGCAGGCGGGCACAGGCCAAGCAGGCGCTGATGGGGTCGACTCAGTTCAGGCCCCACATGTTGGTCATGCTTCACCGGAGTGCACACCTCGACCCGAGCTCCCTGGCGGCGTTGCTCGAAGCGGGGGCCGAGCAGGGCATGAGCTTCATCTGGGTGGGAGGCGAGAGAGCAGCCGAGCTTCCCGGCCAGTGTCAGGTCATTGCCGAGACGAGCGGAACGCTTGACATCGCGCTCACCCACAAGAGCGGTGAGCGGCTGCGAGGGAGCGCCGACGGCATCCCTTCGGCCATAGCCGCCGAGCTCGGCTACGCGCTGGCGCCGGTGCGCGACGCCGGAGCCAGGGGTGCGTACGAACAACTGCCCCAGCTGGTGCCGTTGTTGAGCCTTCTCGGCCTGGACAGCCCGACAGCGGACCGGATCATCGACCGATGGGACCGCAACACCGATCATCTGGCCGCTCCTATCGGCGTCACCTCCAAGGGTCAGTTCGCGCTGGACCTCCCCCTCGATGGGCCCCACGGCCTCATCGGCGGCACGACCGGCTCGGGAAAGAGCGTCCTGCTTCAGAGCCTGCTCTCTTCCCTTGCCGCCACCCACTCCCCCACACGCCTGAACTTCCTGCTCGTCGACTGGAAGGGCGAAGGGGCCACCATGGCGTGCCGGCGACTACCGCACACCGTCGGTGCAGCCACCAACCTCGACGGATCCCTGTCACGCGTGCTCACCTCCTTGCGAGCCGAGCTGAACCGTCGCCAGTTGATACTCCGAGACGCTGGTGCGGAGAGCCTTGTGGAGATGGCCGGTCGAGATCCGGAGCGGGCCCCCGCCAGCCTGCTCATAGTGGTTGACGAGTTCGGCGAGCTGGTGAAGCAGTTCCCCGACTTCCTGGACGGGGTGGTCAGTGTCGCCGCCCAGGGGCGAGCTCTTGGAATGCACCTGTTGTTGGCCACCCAACGACCGAGCGGGGTGATCAACGACAACGTGAGGGCCAACACCGAGCTGCGCATCGCCCTGCGGGTCGCCGACCAGCAGGACAGCGTCGACGTCATCGGCATCCCTCGAGCGGCCGACATCCCGAAGCTGCTGGCCGGACGCGCCCTTGCCCGAACAGCAAGCAACGACAGCGTTACAGAGTTCCAGTCGGCCTTCATAAGAGCGGCGGTCGAGGACGCCGGTCAGGTTCGCGTTCATGAGGTCGTGCTCGGCCAGCTGGACCGTTCGGGACGGCCACGCCGTGCCCGCACGCGCACCGCGAAGGACCGCAGTGACCTCGACCGGCTCGTGGAGTCCTGTCGCGACGCCCACGCCGCCCTCGGCCTGGAGCCCCCGCCGCGGCCATGGCTGCCCGCGCTCGAGGGAGTCATCCCGCTCCAAAGCGTCGAGGTGCCGGCCGAGGCCCCTACCTCGGACGTGGTGGTCATAGGTGTGCGGGACGAGCCGCAGCACCAGCGCCAAACTGCCCACCTCTTCGACCTCGAGGCCGAGGGCAGCCTCTTGGTGTACGGGGCCGGAGGCAGCGGCAAGACGACGCTGTTGCGCACGGCGGCCGTCTCCCTCGCAACTCGACTGTCACCGCGGGACCTTCATCTCTACGCCTTCGACTTCGCCGGCCGAGGGCTCGAGTCGCTGAGCCATCTGCCCCACTGCGGCGGAGTCATCGTCGGCAGCGACCTCGAACGGGTCGGCCGGCTCTTCGCCATGCTGCGGGCCGAGATCGATCGTCGCGTGGATGCCTTTGCCGAGGCCGGCGTCGCATCCCTGAGCGAGTACCGAGAGGAACGCCCCCGTCAGCGGATGCCCCGGATCGTCGTCCTGTTCGACGGGTACTCCAAGTTCAGGGCGGCGTTCGAGGACTCGAACGACTACGACTTGCTGGACGGCCTCGGTCGGCTGGTGTCGGATGGCCGGGCTTACGGCGTGCACTTCTTGATCACGGCCGACCGGCGGGCATCGGTCCGCAACTCGCTTGCCGGCATAGTCACCCGGACGATCATCTTGAAGATGGCGAACCCGGATGAGTACTCGGCCCTCGACGTGGATCTCAAGGTGGTACGGGAGACGGACATGTTGCCGGGACGGGGCTTCGTCGACGGCCAGGTCGAGCTTCAGTGCGCGGTGGTGGGCGACGATGCGGCGGGGCGTTCCCAGGTGGAGCGCGTCGAGCACATAGGCAAGCAGCTCAGGTCCAGGTTCAAGTCGGCCCGGCCGCCCGGTGTGGGTGTCCTGCCGGCCTGCGTGAAGCGTGAGGCGATGCCCGAACCGGCGGGACCGCTTCAGGCCGTCGTGGGCGTGGGCAACTCCGACCTAGGGCCCAAGGCGGTCAACCTCCTCGAGACGCACTTCCTCGTGGTCGGGCCTCACCGCAGTGGCCGCACGACGGCGCTGGCCACCCTCGCCCTGTCGCTGCACTCGGGGGCACCAAAGCTGGAGATGCATCTTCTTGCCCCCCGTCGCAGCCCATTGGTGAGTCTCGGGACATGGGCTTCGGTATCGCGCGGGATCGAAGCCTGTGACGCAACGGTGAACAAGCTCGCCGCCAGGTTGGCGGAGCGCGAGGAGGGGGGCGAGGCGCTGGTCTTGGTGATGGATGACGGCGAAGAACTGCTCGAGAGCGACGGCTCCAGCGCTCTGCAGTTCATAGTCCGCAAGGGTCGGGACCTCAACGCCGTGCTCATAGCGGCAGTGGAGTCTCGCAGCGCTCATCGGGCCTATGGAGGGTGGTTGGTCGAACTGCAGAAGGAGCAGCACGGGCTCTTGCTCGTACCGGAATCCATCGACGGCGACATTCTCAGCGCCGGCTTGCCTCGCACGAGTGGGCGTTTCCCGGCCGGTAGGGGATACCTAGTTGAGCGCGGCGCGGTGGAACTGGTCCAGGTGGCAGCGGACTGACGGGCTCTTGTCGTGAGGTCCTACTGGTGACCGACGTCCCGAATACCCCCGTGATGCCCGTCTGGGCCTTCGCTTGATCCACACCTGCTGACCTCCGGCCTAGCCGGTGTGCTCCCGCCTAGCCGGTTGGTTGGACCTCAGCCCCCGCTTCCGTGGTAGGACTGGTCGGCTCGCCGGTAGTTCTCCGCCATCTCCCGCGCTGCGCGACCGAGCTCTTGAAGAGCCTGACTCAATTCGGCGAGGCCCTTCTTGTGATGCCTCTCCCAATCGGCGGTGAACCTCTCCGAAGCCGCCGACTTCCAGTTCGTCCCGCGAATCTTGCCGTCGACGGTGGTCCTGACGCTGTCGACCTGCTGTGCCTGGGTCGTGCAGGTCGAATGCAGGGCGTCCAGGTCCTCTGGGGTGACAGTAATGTTGCTGGCCATTTTTCACCTTCCCCCGGCGACGCTCGGGTACGGTGGAGCAGGTATTTCGCCGCCGTTTGGCGACAGTAACCCATCGCAGGCAATCGGTCGAGGGTGTGGAAGAGCGGGCAAGAGCGCCGTTCTTCCAGCGCCTATGGTGAGGTCCGTCGAAGGAGCCGACCGTGCCTGAGATCAAAGCCACGCCTGACACCCTGGACAGGGTTGGTTCCCAGGTCGTGGGCCTGGGCCGTGACATCGCCGGGCTCAAGACCAAGGTGAAGGCCCTATCCAACGGCGTGGCCGAGCCCCCCAAGACGGCCGATGCCCTCGACCAGCTCACCAAGGAGTGGTCGGCCGGCCTCGATCGACTCGGCGACTCGGTGGGAGATGTGGGCCGCTTCACCCAAGGAGTGGGGCGCCTGTTCGCCCTCGTGGAAGCTCTCTTCACCGGCTCCGGAGACGACAAGTAGACCAATGGCCGCCGCCCCCGACGTGGCCGGGCTGCCCTGGCCCGAGGGTGATCCCGATGACCTCAAGGACGCCGCCTCCAAGGCCCGCGGCGTGGCCACCGCCGTGCGCCAGGCCGGTCAGCGCCTGTCCAAGGCGGCGCCTCCGGGGGAGGACTGGAAGGGCAACGCGGCCAGCTCGTTTCTCGGCGCGGTCAGCGACGACGGACGAGACCTCGAGAAGGCGGCGGCCTCGTTTACCTCCGTGGCCGGGGCGCTCTCCAAGCTGGCTACGGTGCTCGACGACGCCCAAGACGAGGTGAAGCGCTGGGCCCGGAAGGTCAAAGACGCAGAGGAGAAGGCCCGCAAGGCCGAGGAGCAAGCCAGCCACGCCGCCGACAAGCTCGAAGCGGCCCAGGCCAGAATGCACCCACTCCTTCCCTCGCTCGGTCGCATCGACCCCCTGGCCACCTTCACCGCCCCCGCTGAGAGCTCCGCCTACCAGACCGCTCAGGGAAGGGCAGTCGAAGCCAAGGGTGAGCTCGTCGCCATCCGCACCAAGGCCAAGGACGCGGCCAAGGACGCGGTCGAGAAAGTGGAGAGCGCCGATAAGCAGGCCGCCGGGGAGATCAGGGCTGCGAAGGCCAAGGCGCCGATGGGCGGGAAGAAGGGCGGGAGCGCGCCCGGAGGACCATTGGCACGAGTGGCCAGCACCTCGGGGCCGTTCGACGAGAGCGGACGCATCACCCGGCTCGACCTCACGGTCGAAGACTTCGACCGGATGAGCGCCGACGAGCGCCTGCGCTGGGTGCGTCAGTTCCAGAGCCAGTACAGCAAGAACCACGACATAAGCGGATGGTTCCGGAACATCGAAGGAATACTCGAGTTCGAGCGCGACAAGGGCGTCCTCAAGAAGGGGAGTTGGTTCTCCCTCATCAACGCCAGCATCTTGGCTGCCATCCAAGACGGCATGGCCCTTTCGCTGGGCCGAGCCAAGTTAAGCTCCAACCCGGGGGCCGAGAAGTGGCGCCGCTTCTTCGACTCCCGTCAGCGGAAGGAGAGCCAGGGACGCCCTCGGCCTGCCAACAAGGAATCCGACTCCGAGCGCCTCTGGGCCGAGGCGGAGCAGGAAGCCACCGAAGAGGGCGCCAAGAAGGCGGTGCGCGGCCATGGTCAGGCGCCTACGTTCGAGGAGGGTGTTTTCCTGTGGCTAGGCGACCGCTACCGCTCGGCGGTGAAATCGGAGCTCCCAGTCGTCGACGAGCTGGCCGACCCGCGCAACCGCGAGTTCAGCCGGGACGGCGGAGAGGCGGCGTACGACGTGCCCCGGGAGGTGCGCGAGCGGGCGGATGAGATCTCGGAAGAACGCCGAGAGGCGGCTCGAGAGGTGTCCAGGGCCCCCTGGTACAGAAAGCCCGAAGAGTTCGTGGAGGGGGCGGCCGAGTCGAGATGGGAGGACGTGGAGGGGCGTGTCGAGGTAGCCGGCCAAGTCGCCGACTCAGCATGGGAGACGGCAGACGACGTGGCGGGTGCCGTGTTCAATGAAGCCAGCAAGATCTTTCCGTGAGCGCAGCCGCCGGTGCGCCTTGCTCGCGCTGGGCGCCATGGCCTTGGGCGCGTGTGCCCGGGACGCGCCGGTGAGGCCGGAGCCGAACGGCTCTACCATCACCCGTCTTCCGACGCCGGGGGGTAGCTATTTCAACGCTGTCTGGCTGCGCTCGGGCTTGGTGGTCGTGGAGTACGAACCGGAGGAATTCGACGACTCTTTCACCCCGTTGTGGAAGATGAAGCCTGACGGCTCGGATTTCGGGATCTTGCATGTCCCCGATCAGAAGAGGTGCTCTCGGACCAGCTACGAGAACGCCACCGAGCTGCCGGACGGTCGCCTCGGCTTCGTGAGGGCGTGCGAGTCCGGGAACGAGATCGACCCCTCCGAGTTCACGTTCATGGCCTATGACGTGGACGACGGACGTCTGGAGACGCTCACGAGCCTGGATGTCGGGCCCGGCCCCTACACGTGGAACACCAACCTCACCCGGGGTCTGTTCAGCCGCAGCAGCGACATCTGCGCCGGGATCGGGGCCCTGAGCCGGCGAGGGTTCGAGCCTTTGGACGTGACCATCTCCGAGGGTGGGAGGAGCTGGCGGATCGACACACACCTCCGGCGCTCGCCGGACGAGCCGTGCGACGACGAGGGCCGGGCCAAGGACCCGGCCTGGTCACCGGATGGATCGACCGTGGCCTTTCTCGCCTCACCGACATCCATCGGGGTGAGGGGCAGGGCGCGGCTCAAGGAACCATGGAATCTCTACTTGATGGCTCCCGTAGGCGCTCCTACGGCAGTACTGGAGGGCCTGACGGGCCCGACCGGGCCGATATGGTCGCCGGACAGCCGCGCGCTGGCCTTCTCAGCAGAGTTTCCCGGTGAGGGGCCGGGGGCGTTCGTGTTCTCGCTCGGTGACAGGCGTCAGCGCCGCGTCGCCCGGGGCCAGGTGAGCCCGGCCAGCTGGTCGCCCGACGGGACTCGACTTCTCGCCATCCGATATCCGGGTAGGCGTGAGGAGTCACCACCCAGCGCAGAGCTGGTGGTGCTCGAGCTGAGTCCAACCTCATCGAGCAGGTAGACGTCGTCAGCATCTTTGCCCTGGCCTAGTCTTCGCCCTTGTCCCAAAGCGCGGCACTCCGATGCTTGAGCTTCCACCGGCCTTCCGGGACCGCCGGTCCCCTCCCCCACGTCGGCAACCTTCCCGCCGGGCCCGGAGAGGAGTACTAGCCCGTGGGAGCTGCTCCCGACGTGGCCGGACTGCCCTGGCCCAAGGGCGACCCCGGGGCGCTCAAGGACGCCGCGGCCAAGGCACGCGACGTGGCCGCCTCGGTGCGCGAGGCTGGCCAGCGCCTGTCCAAGGCGGCGTCCAATGGCGATGAGTGGAAGGGGCAGGCGGCCAGCTCTTTCGCCAGCGCGGTAGCCGAGGACGGCCGTGATCTGGGGAAGGCGGCGGGGTCGTTCGCCACCGCGGCGACCGCCTTCTCGAAGCTGGCCCAGGTCCTCGACGAGGCCCAGAACACCGTGAAGCGCTGGGCCCGCAAGGTCGAAGAAGCGGAGGAGCGGGCTCGCAGCGCTCAGGAACGGGCCCAAGAGGCGGCCACCACCCTGGAGAACGCCGAGGCGGCCAAGAACCCCTTCATGGCTCCCCTCGGTCCCGCCGATCCCATCTCGCCTTTCACCGCCCCTGCCGAGAGTGCCGCGTACCAAGCCGCCCAGCGAGACGCCACCGAAGCCCAGGCCGACGCCACCACCATGCGCAGGAAGGCCCAGGAGGAGGCCCAGAGGGCGGTCGAGGAGGTGGAGCGGGCCGACCGGGAGACTGCCGGCGAGATCCGGGATGCGGCGGGCAACGCGCCACTGGGGGGAAGTAAGGGCGGCGGAGTGGGTGCCGCTACCGGCCTTCTCCCAGGCTTGTCCGGCGACGTGTTCGGTCCGCTGGGCCAGTTCCTCTTCGGGGATTTCGCCAACTTCTGGAGCGGAACGGAGGGTGGCTTTCCGTACGGAAGCCTGGGCGCGGGCGCCATTCGGATCCTGCGGACCGGGCTCTGGATACGCGCCGCTTCCGCTGCCAGCGCGGTGCTCGACCCCGCCACTGGACTGTTGGCCGCGTCGAAGTTTCCCACCTTCAACACCGGGCTGGTGGGCCGAGGGCTGCAGCAGGTCGGTCCCTACGTCCCCGGCCTCGGCAGGGCGGCTGGCTGGTTGGGGACCCCGGGAGCCACCACCTTCTCCCGGCGGGCGGGTGTGGTGGGAGGGGTGGCCAGCACGGGGCTGGACGCCTACAACCTGTACAAGCAGGGCAACCCTGTGGAGGCCTTCGAGCGGGAGGGCGCGGGTTACGTGGCCGACGTGGCCCGCACCGGTTTCAGCGCCAGCACCACCGCCTTCTTCGTTGCTCCCAACCCGGTTACGGGCGGGGCCGTCATCGTCACCGGCGTCGTGTGGGCCGGCGCCGAGGTCTGGGACGAGTGGGGTGACGACATCAAGGACTTCGGAGCAGACGCCTGGGACGCCACCTCGGACTTCGCAGGTGACGCCTGGGACGCCACCTCGGACTTCGCGGGAGACGCCTGGGACGCGGGCGGAGACGTCGTGGAGGGAGTCGGTGACGTGGCCAGCGACGCCTGGGACAAGGCCACGTTCTGGGACTGATGGCCACACTGGACACCGCCCGCCGCCGCATCCGTCTCTCCGACTCCGAGATGGCCGTCGCCACCATCCTGTCGATGGACCCGGGTCACGCCGAGCTGGCGGCCCCCGAGGCCCGTGCTCACGTCGCTTCACTCGAAGAGGCCGGGGCCCTCGTCGACGGGCGCCTGGCCGGCTGGGTCGACGAGCTGGTGACCGTGGTTGCCACTCCCCGGCTCAGCATTGTGATCGAGACGTTCGTGCCGACGAGGTCGTCGTCCACTCCGCCTGGGCGACGCCCAGCCACGGGGTTCTCGGCACCTCAGACGCCGGCGGAGGCCGCTGGCTCTCGCCGGTGGAGCCCACCATGCTGCCGTGGGCCATTGCCCGGGCGGTCGGCCTCGGCCGCCGCCCGCCGCCCCCCGTGGAGGGTCCGGTCGTGCTTCCCGCCTCGCTTCTCGGCGACGCTCATGATCGGCTGGCAGCCGGCGACCGGGCGGGGGCGGACGAGGTCCTCGGTGCGGGCGCCGGTCTGAACGAGGCGCACCGCCAGGCCGTCCTGGACCTGTGCTGGCGGCGCCGGCTGTCATGGCGAGCCACCTCGCTCTGGGCGTCCGGCGAAGACCAGCGAGAGGTGCACACCCTCACCGTGGTGGACGGGGGCGAGGCCGGACTCTGGTTGTCCGGTATCGACGACGAGCAGGCCGCCGACCCGGTGGTCACGCTCGATCCTGTCCGCCCGAGCCAGGTGTGGCAGCAGATCCTGAGCCTGCTCCCGACAGCCAGCACATCGGGCAGCGGTGCGCCCCGCTCCTGAGGGGGAGACCGCCTTCCGCCTCCGGGCTGAGCAGCTGGCTGCCACCGACGACGGCCCCGGCGCCCTGCTGCACTACGAGGGCCCGTTCGGCCCCATGGCGGTGGAGACGTACGGCAAGATCACGAAGACCCATCTCACGGGGGGGAGCGTGGGCCGCGCCGAGGTCGACTGGGGATGGTGGACCCGCGAGATTCTGTTCAAGCAGGGTGTCTCTCACAAGGATCGCCTCCGGGAGGGCGTCGAGGCCAGGGTGGGTGACGTCCGGCTGCGCCTGCACCAGCCCAACCGAGGCGCCTTCCGGCAGCGCCGAGTGCTGGCGGTGGAGCGACCGGATAGTCCCGCTGTGTTCCGCCTACGGCGCTGGGAGGCCCTGTCGATGGAGCGCGACGACGGAGAGGTGCTGATGCGTCTGCCGTCGGGAGACGAGGGCATGGTTCGCTCGGCCGATGCCATCGATGTTGCGGTCTTCCTCCTGGTGCACGCCTCTCATCTGCGCAGGGAGCTGGAGTTCGGCTGAGCGGAGGTCTCGTGTCAGCAATAGGAATTCCGCCAAAGGTGTTGACAGCTTCCCTCGGTGGGAGGAGCATCCCTGGGCCGGCAGGGACAGGTCCGGCGTCCCATGACAGCGAGGCACTCACATGCCTGAGATCAAGGCCACGCCGGACACCCTGGTCAAGGTCGGGCTCCGGGCTGGACCGCGTCATGAGTCGATGAGCGACATGGGCCGCTTCACCCAAGGGGTGGGGCGCCTGTTCACCCTCTTCACCGGCTCCGGAGACGACAAGTAGGCCCATGACACCAGCACCGGACGTCGCCGGGCTGCCCTGGCCCGAGGGTGATCCCGATGATCTCAAGGACGCCGCTACCAGGGCGCGCGACGTGGCCGACGCAGTGTGCAGGGCCGGCCAACGCCTGGCCAAGGCGGCCCCCTCGGGCGAGGAATGGAGGGGCAAGGCGGCCAGCTCGTTCCTGAGTGCCGTGAGCGACGACGGCCGCGACCTCGAGAGGGCGGCGGGGTCGTTCACCTCCGTGGCCGGGGCGCTGTCCAGGCTGGCCACGGTGCTCGACGACGCCCAGGATGAGGTGAAGCGCTGGGCCCGCAAGGTCAAAGACGCCGAGGAGAAGGCCCGCAAGGCCGAGGAGCGAGCCAGCGACGCCGCCACCAAGCTCGAAGAGGCCCAATCTAGGACCAATCCACTCTTTCCCTCCATGGCTCGCATGGACCCCCTATCCACCTTCACCGCACCGGCCGAGAGCACCGCCTACCGCACGGCCCAGGCAGAGGCCACCGAAGCCAAGGGCGACCTCACCGCCATCCGCACCAAGGCCAAGGAGGAGGCTGGCAAGGCGGTCAAGAAGGTGAAGAAGGCCGACGAGGACGCCGCAATCAAGATCACTGCAGCGGCGGGCAAGGCACCGGTCGGCGGAGCATCCGCTGCACCAAGGGGCGGCCGTGACGTCCCACTCCCCGTCCGGCTGTACGCCCCGATGATCCTCTTGCACCCCAGCGAGAGGTACATGCCCGGGGATGCTGAGGAGTTCTTCCGACGATCCACCCTCCAGAAGGGTCTCTTCGGAGGTGACCGCTGGCTTGACGCTCCCGACGACGAGGAGTTTCGGCAGGGCCTCGGTCCGACGGCACCCGCTTACTACGACTACCAGAGGCCCTCGGGTGGCAAGGACGGTTACGTCGACTATTGGCTCTTCTACCCCTACAACGACTTCCGTGAGGGGGAGGACAACTTGGCGTTGAAGGTGTGGCAGGCCGACCCGTCAACCCCCGATGCTTGGGATGGAGTTCATGAGGGCGACTGGGAACGGGTCAGGGTATGGCTCGACAAGGATGCGATTCCTAGCCACGTCACCTACTGGACGCACGAGGAAGTTGGGTCACTTCCGTGGTCACAGGTTTCCAAGGACCAAGGTCACCCCGTGGCATGGAGCGCCCTGGGCAGCCATGGCTCCTATCCCAGAGCCGGCAGCTACGAAACCGCGTCGGGTCCGCTCAACGACCTTGCCGGGGGGAAGAAGGGAGAAGTGCCCACACGTTGGGACACGGAGCGCCGCCTCGTTGACATCAACAAGGTTCCCGGCGCTTCCTTGCGCTGGGGCGCCGATGAGGATTCGCCCGGCGGGCCGCTGAGGCGCGGTGAGGTCGACGAGCGCGTGAAGAACAGTCGTCCCGACGAACCGGCCGACACGGTCCACTGACAGACTTCCTCACCTGGGCCGACTTCCTCACTCGGGAGGGAGCAACGCCCGCGGCGGGACGCCTAGGCTTCGGCCTGGGCACTCACTGAGAACGAGCACGCACATGCCTGAGATCAAAGCTACGCCGGACACCCTGGACAGGGTCGGCTCACAGGTAGTCGGACTGGGCCGTGACATAGCCGGGCTGAAGACCAAGGTGAACGGTCTCTCCAAAGGCGTGGACGATCCGCCCAGGACGGCCGATGCCCTGGACCAGCTCACCAAGGAGTGGTCAGCCGGGCTCGATCGCCTCGGCGAGTCGGTGGGAGACGTGGGCCGCTTCACCCAAGGGGTGGGGCGCCTGTTCGCCTTGGTCGAAGGTCTCTTCACCGGCTCGGAGGACGCGAAGTAGACCCCATGGCCGCCGCCCCCGACGTGGCCGGCCTGCCCTGGCCCGAGGGAGACCCCGGAGCGCTGAAGGGCGCCGCCGCCAATTCCCGCGACGTGGCCGCCGCTGTGCGCCAGGCCGGCCAGCGCCTGTCCGAGGTGACCCCCTCTGGTGGGGACTGGAAGGGACAGGCGGCCAGCTCGTTCCTCGGCGCGGTGCGCGACGACGGCCGCGACCTCGAGAAGGCGGCGGGGTCGTTCAGTTCTGCAGCGGCGGCCCTCTCCAAGCTGGCCACGGTTCTCGACGACGCACAGGAGGACGTGAAGCGCTGGGCCCGCAAGGTCAAGGAGGCCGAGGAGCGAGCCCGCAAGGCCGAGGAGCGAGCCAGCGACGCCGCCACCAAGCTCGAAGCAGCCCAGGCCAAGACCAATCCTCTCCTGCCTCTCCCCGCTGCCTTCGACCCCCTGGTCCCCTTCACCGCACCGGCCGAGAGCACCGCCTACCGCACGGCCCAGGCAGAGGCCACCGAAGCCAAGGGCGACCTCACCGCCATCCGCACCAAGGCCAAGGACGCGGCGGACAAGGCGGTCAAGAAGGTGAAGCAGGCCGACCAGGACGCCGCTGGCGAGATCAAGGCGACGGCGGGAAAGGCCCCTATGGGTGGCAGGAAGGGCCGAGCAGGAGGACGACCTTCTCCTTCGACCGGTCCAAGCCTGTTGGGTGTTCTCACCGCCATCGATCACATCAACAGCGGCGCCGAATCGCTGATGCGCAACATTCGAAGCACCGTGCACGGCAGTCGGTACCTGGAAGCCACCGCACGGCGAACGGTGCTCAAGCAGGCATACAAGAAGGCAGCGGACTTCCCGCGCTCTGGGCTGACTCGCCGGGAGCTGTTGAGGAGGATGCGGGCCCACAACCTGCGGACCACGACCGCCAGAGGCGTCGAGGGCCGTCGGGCGGCTCGCGCCGCTAAGGCACTGCGCAAGAACCGGGCGATCACATCACTCGGCAGGCGCTTCCCCGGCGCCACAAAGGTGCTCACGGCTGGCGGGAAGGCATTGGGGGTAGGAGGAATCGCTCTTTCCGCGCGAGATGCCTACAGCGACATCCGCAAAGGTGATGTGGCTGGTGCTGTTTCGAACGGGGTGGCTATAGCCGGCAGCGCAATGATGATGAGTGGGGTCGGGGCCCCCGTGGGTGCCGTGTTGGTGGCAGGCTCGCTGGTCTACGAGTACCGAAACGAGATCGGCAAAGCGGCCAAGTGGACAGGCAAGAAGATCGGAGAGGCTGCTGACGCGGCCGGAGAGGCAGCCGACAAGGTGGGAGATGCGGCCGGAAAGGCAGCCGACAAGGTGGGAGACGCTGCCGGAAAGGTTGGTGACGTCTTTGGGCTTTGACCATCGCCGGGTGCCCACGGCTCATGACTCGAGAACGCAGCGGCGCGACGCCGAGGTGCTCTTCGAGGAACGGCGCGGTCCCACGCGTACGTTCGTGGTCATCGGGATACTCGCAGCCGTCGTTGTCCTTTCCAGTGCCATTCGCGATGTCGTCCGCGGAGAGGCACTGATCGGGAGCGCCATGGCAGCCCTGGTCGTCCTGGCAGGCCTCGTAGTGGTGTACGCCCTGGTGGCCTGGGCGCCTGGTTCGAGCGAGTTCAAGAGCGTTCGCGTCGACCGCTCCGGCCTCACGGTCGGTCGTCAGTTCTTGCCCGCCGAGGAGGTGGGCCATGCGGCGGTGGTGAGCGAGGCCGAGGCGAGCTCCGCCGCCCTGCGCCGACGGCTTCTCGGCACTCGTATCGGATCGAAGAACGTGTCCTATGCATACTTCGCCAACAGCGGCCCGGCTGTCTTCGTCGTGCAGGAGCGAGCCGGGTTGGAGCGACCGGGCTGGATGATCGCCACACGGGATCCCGAGGGTCTGCTCGCAGCCTTGGCCGAGCTGCGTCGCCGTAGCCGGAAGCCAGCCAGGTGACGCCCCGCCGCGACCTTGGCGAGCTGCTGTTGGAAGAGGTCCTTGCCGACGTGCTTCAGGACGGCCAAGTGGAGCTGGCGCCGCTGGTGAGCGCCGCCCAGCACGCCGAAGTCGATGCAGGCGTGTTCGCCGACGAGGAGATCCACCTCATGCGGGGCCAGATCGACGACCGGCCGGACGAGTTCATCGACGCCCCTCGGCTGGGCCAGCTCTCGGAGCACGACCAGGACGTGGCACTGGAAACGGCCCTTTGGCTCTTGCAGGCCCAAGGAGCGGCGACGTGGGACGACAGCAGGGAGGCGTTCGAATTCGTTGGCCCGTACGCCATCGTCGGCGAGCTGCGCCACGAGCCGGAGGCTGCGGTAAGCGTGCGGGTCGACGTGCGTGGCGAAGGAACTCGTCGGGCCGCGATCTACCGCGTGCGGCCCGATCTGTTCCTGACCGAGGACGTGAGCGAGGTCGGTCTTCACCACTTCGTCTTTCGCTCGGCCCCGAGCGCGGCCACCTGGCTGGCAGGACTGGTCGATCCTCTTTCGAGGGCCAAGGGCAGTGCGCACGAGCAACGAGCCCGTACAGCGGCAGATCTGAATCCGAATCTCGATCAGCTCACTGCGCGCTGTGAATCGAGCGCACTGGTGTTCTACGGTGCTCGATCACCAGATGGTTCGTCGGCGCAGCGAGCGTTCACCTGCTACAGCGGTAATGACGGTGTCTACGTGCTGTGGGGGTGGCAGAGTGCTTCGAGCGGCGAGGCTGTTCTGTACCGCCTCGGCCCCGGGGACCTGATTGGTTTCTGTCTCGGGTTCCTCGCCCGACTGGAGGGTGACGGCGCTCCATGATGTCGCACTCCATCGAGCCGGGGTCGATCAGCTCAGTAGCAAAGGGTCGTGGACGTTTGGTCCATGATGCATCGGCGAGTGATGATGTTCACCGTGGCGCTGCCGTTGGCGCCCTTGGGATCGGATTGCCTGGCCGAAACGGTGGCGGTATGAGTCCCGACGCGAACCTCGGGTACCACGGTGATCGGTAGGCGGATGTTCGCCCGCTTCGCCAGCCTGTCCACCTGACAGGTGACGATGGCCTGGTTCGCGCTGCAGCCGGGGAGCCCGGCGCTCTTGAAGGTGACGCCCTTGGGCAAGGTGGCCGTGACGGTCACGCCCGTGGCGTCGGCAGGCCCGGCGTTCGTCACCACGAGCTCATAGGTGAGGTCTTTGCCCGGATCGCCGATGTACCTCGGCTGAGCGGCCGAGACCTGTAGATCCGCCCCGTCGCCTGACCCCGAACCGCTGAGGATCACGACCGCAGCCACCGCGGCACCGATGGCCAAGAGGCCCCCGGCTACAGCGGCCGCGATGAGGGGAACCTTTCGGGAACGTGCGGTCTTGGCACCAGCCGGGTCCACCGGGGGCGGAGTACGGAGGGGTCGCTCACGGATGACGGTCCGGGTGTCGTCAGCGAACGCCGGCTCTTCCAGAGGCGGGCCCACACCGGCCACCGATGGGGCTTCCGGCTCGTCCTCACGAACCGCCGGCGGCGTTGCCTCGAAGGTCTCGTCGGTGGCTGCCAAGGTCGGCGGCTCGTCCACGGGTTCTGCGATCACAGCTTCCACCGTTCGGGTGTCGATGCCTGCGTCATCGGCCAGGGCGAGGCGCATCTCCGTGGTGGGCATCCCCAACTCGATCTGTGCCTGCTGGAGCTGCATTCCCAGTTCGACGGCGCTCACATGGCGTCCCTCGGGGCGCTTCGCCATCGCTCGCTCGAGCACTGCCCAGACGGAGTCGGGAACACCGTTCGGGCGCAGATCGGGTACCGGGTCGTTGAGGATTCGGTTGAGCAAGGCGTGGACGTGCTCCTCCGAGGTTCGAACGAAGGCAGGGCGACCGGCCAAGAGGGTGTAGATGGTGGAGCCCAGGGCATAGACGTCTGCCGCCTCGGACGCCGGCTCACCGTCGAGAACCTCGGGTGGCGTGTAAGGCAGGCTGCCGGTGATAACGCCCGAGTAGGTGACCGAGCCCTTCTGGATCGTGGCGGCGCCAAAGTCGGCGAGCTGGGGCTCGCCGTACGCCGAGAAGAGCACATTCTCGGGCTTGATGTCGCGGTGGAGGACACCGGCGCGATGAGCAGTCTCCAACGCTCCGGCCAGCTTGATGGCGATCTCGACCGCCTGGTACCAGAGCATGGGACCGCGCCCGGCCATGCGGTCGCCGAGAGACCCGCCGGTGACGTAGCTCATCGTGATGTACGGCCGGCCGGCCTGGGTAATGCCCGAGTCGTACAGAGCGACGATGTTCGGATGTTCGGAGACCTTCCCCAACGCCTTGCACTCGCGCTCGAAGCGGCGCCGAGTGTCCGGGTCGATGCCGGGGGCGGAGAACACCTTGATCGCAACCGTGCGGTCGAAGGCGATCTGTCGGGCCCTGAAAACGGTTGCGAACCCGCCCTGGCCTATCGGTTCTGCGTCCTCATAGCCCGGTATGCCGAGTTGAGCCTGGGCGTCGCCTCCCCCTGCGTGCTCCTGGCGCTCGCTCTTGGGATCACGGCGGCCGCGCCAGCGCGAGCGCCTAGCACCCAGCCTGTTGTCGTCGCTCCCGCCCCAGTCCATGGCCGATCCAAGGATAGGAGCCGCTTTGGATCCCCGGGCTCATGTCGCTTTGCTCCTGCTTCACGGCCTGTGCACCGTTCAAGGCCCTCGGGGTCGCAGCGCCAGCTGAGCCTCGGTGAACGCCTGCTTCCACGCCGGGCTGGCCCTTACTTGGGTGGCCACACCGACCTTGATGGCCTCGGGCTCCCGGAAAGAGGCGGCCAGCATGTGCTCCAGCCTGATGGCTTGCCAGTCGATGGCCTGGGCCTGGGACCGGTTGACCAAGAGCTGAGTCATCACCGTGGGCTGCTCCCGGTCGTCGACACCGGGAGGCGGCTCCTGGCACACGTCGAAGGAGTCGATCTGGGCCAGCCGGTTGAACGCCTTGGGGAGGAAGACCTTTGCCAGGCGGTCGACGTTGGCCACGTAGCCTCCGATGTCGAGCGGCCCCGTGGGCTCCACATAGACAGCCAGGTGACGGCCATCCTCGTCGTAGCCGCTGGCGCCCAGCCGTTCGACCAGGCCGGCACGGGTGATGCGCAGGCCCAGCCGCTCTACCTCCGCACCGAACTCTCGAACCAGGGCCTCCCGCGTTCTCGGTGGGGCACCTCCAGAGGCCGACCGGTCGGGTCCGCCGCTCGAGCAGGCCCCCAGAAGAACGAGGACCAGGGCGGCCAGCCGGCCCACGCCGACGGGCGGAAGCTTCATTCAGGCGCTGCCTCCGGGCTCACGGTGGTGTCGGGGTGGTCGGTGGAGTTTCGGCGGTCGGAGCGGTGGTGGTGCTGGTGGTTGTCGTCGTGGGCCTCCTCGTCGTGGGAGGGCGCCGGGTGGTGGACGTCGTCGAGCCGGCGCCTGTGGTGCTGGTGGTGCCGGTGCCGAGCGTCAGGCTCCGAAGCTCGGAGATCCTCCCGCTTCGCACCTCGTAGACCACGAAGGTCCTGGCCCTGAGGTCCCCGTCGGGTTCGAACTCGATGGTCTTGGAAATGCCCTCGTACTTGCCCAGCTGGTCTTCCACGAAGCGGAGCAGCGCCTCCCGGTTGTCCCCGCCGGCCTTGATGCCCCTGATCAGGATCCGGGCCGCGTCGTACCCCTCCGCCGAATACGCGCCCGGGTCCCGGCCCACACTCCGCTTGTACCTGTCGTAGAAGTCCCTGAGCGCTCCGGTGGAGCTGTCGAGTGGCAGGTTGCAGGCGCACGTGAGCCGCACGCCCAGAGTGCTCAGCGCCTGGGTGCTCGTCGCCCGGGTGGCGTCCACGAAGCTCTGGTCCAGCGCTGCTTCGCTGCTCACGAACCTCACGATGGCTCCCTCCTCCGTGAGCTTCCTCTGCAGTCGGGCTGCCTCGGTGAACAGGCCGCCGTAGAAGACGGTGTCGGCTCCCGATCCCCGGATCGTGGCGACCACGGGCGACACGTCTTGGGACTTGGGATCGACGGCTTCGACGGCGGCTGTGCGCACACCGTTGGCCACTGTCTTCCGCTCGGTGTTCTCCGCCAGCTGCTTGCCGTAGTCGGAGCCGTCGTGGACGTAGGCAACGCTCGTGGCCCGCTCCAGTGAGGACAGGTACTCGGCGACGCCGCTCGCCTGGAGGTCCTGGTCGGCGACGATGCGGTGGTACACAGCGCGGCTGGCGGGTGCCGAGGGAAGGTCCTTGTCCACTTGCGACGCACCGATCATCACCAGGCCGGCCTGCTGTAGGTCGCGTACCAGGGCGTTGGTCTCGCCGGTGAACGGGGGACCGACGACGCCCACCACGCTGCGATCGGCGATGAACTGGTTGGTGACGGAACGCGCTTGGGCCGCGTCGCCGGCGGTGTCGTACTCCCTGAGCCTCACCGTGAGGTCGCCATTGGCGCCTTGGTTCTCCTCCTCGATGGCCAGTCTGGCTCCGTCCCTGAAGTTGAGCCCGAAGGTCTGGTGGGTGCCCGTCTTGGCGCCCACGAAGGCGATGGCCAGCTCCCGTTGGCCCCTGAGGGTGTCCTGGCCTCCGCCGCCGCACGATGCAGCCACCAGGGCGACGACCAGGAGCGGTGCACCAAGGACTGTGATCGGGTGCCTGAGCCGCTCCCTGTCCACGGGCGGAGCCTATGTCCGAGCTGGCAGAGCGAGGCCTGCGCCCTCGAGGTGACGCCGACGGGCAGAGTGGCAGGACCGAACAACGGTGACTCCTTGTGGCAGGCGACCAGTGGGAGTAACGTCACGGCCCAAGTCGGCCTGGGGGGTTGTTATGCGCAAATTGGTCCTGGTTGTGGGCGCCTTGTTGCTGCTCCTGGGTCTTCCGAGCAGCGGCTCGGCGGGGGTGGAGCTGACGGACCCACTGAACGACGTGCCCAGGCAGTTCTCAAGCTCGCCCGCCCAGGGAGGCCCCGGCACCACCATCAGCTTCAGCGGCACGGGCTGCCCCGACGAGTTGGAGGTAGTCGTGGCCCTCTACTCGGGGTTGCCTCCCGTCATCGACCCCGATGCTGTCCCGGCGCTGAACCTGGGCACAGCCGTCGTCACTACGACCGTGACTCCTGACGGGGACGGCCGCTGGAGCGGGAGCTTCGTGGTGCCGGCGGGCACTCCGGCCGGGGCCTACTTCGTCTTCGCTGACTGCGCGGGGTCCGAAGCTGCCGGCTTCTCGAGCGCCAGCCACGACGGCCTTCTCGGGGTGGTCGACTACATACCGAACGCCTTCCTGGTCCTCGCCCTGCCGGGCGGAGGTGGAGGTGGCGGCGGGCCGTCGCCCACTCCTGGCTTCGACATCGGTGACCTGGGAGCGGCCGTACCCATCGACGGGGTGCCCCGCTTCACCGGCTGAGCCCTCCCACACACGATCTGTCGAAGGCCGGGCGCTCGTGTGCCCGGCCTTCGCCCTTGTGTGAGGCCTCACTCACCAGGTCGTTGAGCCTCCGCCTCGCCGCGCCCTGAGGCACGGATGAGTCAGGGCGCCGCCTCCCACGCGGCAGAGGAAGGACGGGAGAGCCCGGGCCGCCTCCTCGAAGGTGATGGGGCATGGGCGGCCGGAGTCGCAGTGAGCGCGGCTGGCTTGTACGCATCCACCTTCTCGACCCATGTGGCGGGAGGCGACGCGCCAGAGTCGGTGGCCGGGATCTCGTCGCTCGGGATCCTCCATGCGCCGGGCTACCCCGCCTACGTGCTGGCAGGGCGCCTCTTCACCTGGTTGGTGCCATTCGGAGGAATGGCCTTTCGGGTGAACCTGTTCAGCCTCGTCTGTGCCGCGCTGGCGGCGGCCGGTGTCTTCCTCCTGGCCCGGAGGGTGGGCGCCGGCCGGGCCGGCAGCGCCATCGGTGCTCTGGCCATGGCCAGTGGCACGGCGTTCTGGTTCAACGCCGGCTTCGCCAAGCACTACTCGTTCTCGGCCCTGCTCATCACAGCGGCCTCCCTCCTCGTGGTGTCCTGGACCCAGAGGGGTGGGTGGTGGTACCTGGCCGGAGCCGGGGGGTTGATAGGGCTGAGCACGGGCTCCTCCTGGCAGCTTGCCGCCCTGAGCATCCCGGGTCTTGCCGTCCTGGTGCTGGGTAGGTTCCGGCGTCTCCGGGTCTCTGAGCTGGCGGCTGGGGTGTTGTCCGGGCTGCTAGTGGCCGGAGCCGTCTGGGGCTTCGTTGCGGTGCGGGCCCGCCAGCACCCGGCGGTGAACTGGGGTGAGGCCACCAGCGCATCTCGCCTGACGGACCTCGTCACCATGGAGGACTTCGGTTTCGGAGCCGGCACCCTGGGCCGCTCATCGTCGCCGGCTGGAGACACGCCGGCGTCGGGCGAACGGCGACGAGCGCCGCAGAAGAACGTCGGAGCGGAGGACGCCGGTGAGCTTCCCGCCAGGATCAAGGCCTCGGCCATCCTTCTCTCGCGCGAGTTGAGCGTCCTCACCCTGGCGATCGCAGGAGTGGGACTGGTCATCTCTTGGCGCCGAGGGCCCCGGTTGTACGCCGCCTTCCTGACGGTCGCCTTCGTCGTCAACATCGGGGGAGCGGCGCTGGTCGTTGGCGCCCGCCGTCCTCCAGCAATGGAGGCGGTGGTGGGCCTTGGCGGCTTCCTCGTGGGAGCGCTGGTCGTGGTCGCCGCCTGGGCCGGTGTGGGCGCTTCTGCCGTCGTCGCCTTCGTGGCCGAAGACCGAGGACGAGTGGCGCACCGGGCTGTCGCCGTGGTGGTGGCTGCTCTGGTGTTGATCCCCTCCGTCATCGGTCATCGGCCGCACGCTGACCACAGGGACCCTGCCTTCGTGGACCAGTACACCGGCAACGTCTTGAGCTCACTGCCGCCGCGCGCGGTCCTCCTCGTCTGGGGCACGGAGCGGACCTTCCCGCTGGTGTACTCGCAGGTGGTGCATGGGACTCGGCCCGACGTCACCATCGTCGCCGCAGACGCGCTGAGCCTGCCCTGGTACCGCGACCAAGCTGCCCGGCGGCTGGGCCTGCCACCACTGCCCGTTTCACAGAATGTCATAGAGCAGGCCCGGGAACTGGGCCAGCGCTTGCGGAGGGACCGTCCCGTGTTCCTGGATGCCAACGCCATGAGGCTCCTGTCCACCAGCCTTCGGTACAGACCCCGCGGCCTGGTGGGTGAGGTCGTCGACGGCTCGCTGGCTCAGGCGGTCGACTCCCCCGAGGAAGCCGAGCGGCTCATGAACAGCTACAAGACCGATGGCGTCTATTCACACGCCGGCCGGCTCCGGTTCCCGCATCGCAGGATCGTTCTCAGCTATCAACGGGCCCACGTCGAGCTGGGCCGGGCCTACGCGGCGACCGGGAACTCCGAGAGGGCGCTGGCGCAGATCGAGATGGCTCGGCGCGTGGACCCGGCGCTCGACCTCTCCCGACCCCTCTGACGTGCAGGGGACGGCGACGCCGGCTCCGAGCATGAGTGGCAGGATGGGCCGGTGACCGAGACCAAACCGAAGATCGCGTCGTCGGCCCTCGACAGCCTGCGGGGACGGCTTCGTGAGCTTGCGCCGGTTCTCGTCGCCTTCAGCGGTGGGGCGGACTCCGCCTTCCTGGCCTGGGTGGCCCACGACACACTGGGCCAGGGTGCCCACGCCGTCACGGCCATCTCGCCGTCCCTGGCTCCGGAGGAGGAGGCCGACTGCGGCTCCCTGGCCCGCCAGTGGGGTCTGCGCTGGACGCCGGTGGTCACCCAGGAGCTGGCGAACCCCGCCTACTCTGCCAACGACGGCCAACGTTGCTACTGGTGCAAGGCGGAGCTCATGGAGGCGCTGGCCCCGCTGGCCGAACGAGAGGGGGCCAAGGTGGTCCTCGGCGTCAACGTGGACGATCTCGGGGATCACCGGCCCGGCCAGCAGGCCGCCGTCGAACGAGGGGCCGCCTTCCCGCTCGTGGAGGCGGGCTTCACCAAGGCCGACGTGCGGGCTTGGTCGTCACGGCTGGGTCTTCGCACGTGGGACAAGCCGGCGGCCGCCTGCCTGGCGTCACGAGTGCCGTACGGCACCCCCGTCACCTTGGGCGTGCTGTCGTCGGTGGCCCGGGCCGAGTCGGCGTTGCGCAGCCTGGGCTTCGGCCAGCTCCGTGTGCGCCATTACGGGGCCCTCGCCCGACTCGAAGTGCACCCCGACGAGCTGGCCAGAGCCTTCGAGGAGCGGGAGGCCGTCGTGGGCGCCGTCCGCCAGGCTGGCTACACCTACGTCACCCTCGACCTCGAGGGGTTCCGGTCCGGCAACCTCAACCAGGCCCTCTCCGATTCGGTCCGGGCGACGGCGTGACCAACGTGCGGGTGAAGCTCACCTTTCCCGAGCACCTCATCAAGCAGCCCGTGATCGCTCGGATGGTGAGGGAGTTCGACATCATGCCCAACATCCGCCGCGCCAACGTGGAGGAGACCGTCGGGTGGATGATCTGCGAGCTAGGTGGCAACGACCTTGCAGTGGAGCGGGCCATCGAGTGGCTCGGAGACCTTGGAGTCCAGGTGGATCGCCTCGGTGACGTGGTCGAGGGCTGAGCACCGCAACTCGTGCGCGCCCTACGGGTCGTCCTCGGCGTTGCCGCCCTCATGCTCTTCCTCGCCGGCGTCGACGTGGCCAGCAGTCACCTCGCCGAGAACCGCCTCGAGGCCCGAGCCCGGACCGAGGTGCCCGAGGCCGGTTCCATCGAAGCTGACATCGACTCGTTTCCCTTCCTTCCCCGGCTGGTGGCCTCCGGCTCGGCGGGCGACGTCGACCTACGCCTGGACCAGGTCCCCACCCAGTCGGTCCAGCTGACCACCGTGGTCGTGAAGCTTCGCGACGTCAAGGTGGATCGCGACGCCTTGTTCTCCCGTCAAGTGTCGGTCAACTCCATCGACGGGGGCACGGTGAGCGCCGAGCTCGATGCGGCGTCCCTCAGCAGGGCACTTGGCCGGCAGGTCACCGTGGGCGGTGGCCAGGTCCGGTCCAGGGTGGGACCGGCGAACGTCAGCGCTCGGCCCGCCGTGGGCGACGACGGTGCCCTGGTGTTGCGGCTGGGTCCCCTGCGGCTGGCTGTCGCGCTGCCCCGCACCAAGCTGATGGGGTGCAGGGCCACCCGGGTGGCCGTGGTGGGTGACCGGGTGCGCCTCTCCTGCGAGTTCGACGACGTTCCCCCCGCGGTCCGGGGCCGTACTAGATGAACCTTCGACGCCGTGATGCCCGCTGAGCTGACTCCGGTGGGATCCGCGGGGGAGAGCCGTCGCCCTGCTCTGTGGCCAGCACTTGGGTGTAGGACCTCGCCACCTCGCCCGGCGAGCCCACTTGGCGAAGGCGGCCCTGATGGAGGAGCGCCGCCCGCTGGCATTGGGCGGTGATCAGGTCGAGATCGTGTGACACGAGCACGATGGCGCAACCACCCCTCCGCAGCACCTCGACCTTCTCCACGCACCGAGCGCGAAAACCCTCGTCCCCGACGGCCAGGACCTCGTCGACCACCAGCACGGCGGGATCGGAGTGAGCGACCAGGGAGAAGCCGAGGCGCAGGCCCATGCCCGACGAGTAGGTGCGTAGCGGGGCGGCCAGCGTCTCGTCGTCCAGGCCCGAGAAGCGCACGATGTCGTCGTAACGGGCCTGCACCGCCGAGCGGGGAAGGCCCAGTAGGACACCGGCCAGCCTCAGGTTCTCGCGCCCGGTGAGCTCACGATGGAAGCCGGCCGACAGGTCGACCAGCGACGTGACTCTGCCCGCAGCGGCGACGCTGCCGCGCATCGGCCGGAGGACCCCGGCGATGGTTTGGAGCAAGGTCGTCTTGCCCGACCCGTTCGTGCCGACCACGCCGAACATCTCCCCCGCCGCCACGCTGAAGGAGACGTCCCTGAGGACCCAGGAGATGTCTCCTCGCAGCCGCCATCCTTGGCTGCTCACGCCTCGGTAACCCTGCCAAAGTTGGTCGACCTCGAGCCCGGGGACCATCAGACGTCCTTGGGCAGTGACGGCGCGAAATGGCGGAACAGCGCCCGCGAGGCCATAAAGCACACCGAGCAGACGGTGAGCATGAGCACGGTGTGAAGGGGCCGGGACACCTGGCCGTAGTGCAGGATGTCTCGGAACTGGCCCACGATCATGTTCATGGGATCGAGGGAACGCAGGAAGCGCACCGCACTCGGAGCCATCTCGGCGCGGTAGACCACCGGCACCAGGAAGAACCAGATGGTGAGCAGGTTGCCCAGGAGCTGGCGGAGGTCGCGGTTGTAGACGTCGATGAGGGACAGGATCATGGCGATGCTCGACACCAGGAGGAACAAGGCCACGATCGGCAGGGCCACAACCGGCAGCACCACGACGTCGAGGTGGCCTCGCACACCGAGGAAGACGACGAACCCGAACAGTGTGATCAGGAAGTAGAGGCCCATGACCACGACGGTGGCGACCGGCAGCAACTCGTAGTGGAACGGCGTCCGCCGTACCAGGTCGCCCTCGCTGGAGATCGTTGTCACCGACTGGCCGAGAGCCTGGGCCAGGAAGGTCCAGGGCAGCAGGCCCGCGAAGAGGAACTCCGAGTAGCGAGGTATGGGCACCCGGAACACCGAGCGGAAGACGAAGACGTAGAGGACCATCAAGAACAGGGGAGCCAGCGCCGGCCACACCACCCCGAACCAGGACCGCTTACGACGAATTCGCACATCGCGCTCCACGAGGGCGGCGAGCAGCTGCATGGAGGAAACGCTACGAACCGGCGTGGACGCCGCCACGGCTCCTCCTCTGCCTTGGAGATGTCCGAGGGGAGCGCACGAAGATGCCGGTCAGGACACCGGCTCCATAGCAAACGTGCATGGTCACGAAGAGGACGAGGGCCAGCGGCGCAGCCCCGATCCTGCCCACGGAGAACGCGACCTTGAGGGCGCCGGCTGCGACCACTCCGAAGTAGGCGACGAGCGGAAGCAGCCAGGTGGTGTCGAGGAGAGTGAGGCCGGGCAACGCGACGAGGTAGGCCAACAGCGCTGAAGGAACCAGGTACGGGAGGCGGGCCTCCAGCGGCTGCCGGCGTAGGACCGCCCCCCGGCCCACGCCGTACTTGTGCATCTGACGACCAAAGCCGCCCAGTGTGGACCGTCGTTGGTGGTACACGAGGAGGCTCGGGTCGTAGTGCATGCGCAGGCCACGGCGGCTCATCTCGGCGAGGACGGCGTTCTCCTCGCCGCCCACCAGATCCTCGGGAAAGGAGAGCATGGCTCGGCGGTGCACGGCCAGGTTGCACAGGATGAACCACCGCTCGTCGGCACTGCCCGCAGGGTGGGGCCCGTAGCGTCTACGCACCGGCCCGGACCCCACGAGGGAAGCGAGCACCGCTCCCTGCACCACCTGGAAGTTCGAGCTGCCTCGAGGAGTCTCGTTCGGACCGCCGAAGACCATGGCTTCGGGGTGGGCGAGGTGGAGATCCCGAAGCCGACGCAGCATCCGGGGGTCGATGACGACGTCGTCGTCTATGAAGAGCAGCAGCTCACCCCTGGCCTCGTTCACCAGCATGTTGCGAGCGGCCCCCAGCGGCTTGCCGTCCACGATGATCACCGTCGCCTCGGGGAAGCGGCCCAGTGCCGTGCTCCGGACGCTGCCGTCGCGGTCGGCTCCCACGAGGAGCTCGAAAGGCGGGGGGTCCTGCTGTTTCTGAAGGCTGTCGAGGCAGGCTTCGAGCAGGGCGATCCTCCTGCCGCTCAGGACACACACGCTGATGAGCGGTACCGATGTCACGTCAGGTCGACGCCTCCATTGGCGAGGCCACGAGGATGCACGACTCTAGGGCGCTACGGTCCGTGACATGTCGAGTTCCACCGTGGTGGACGTCTCGGTGATCGTGCCCGCCTACCGGGCCGAGCGGTTCCTCGAGCGATGCTTGTCCGGTCTTTGGAACCAGCGGTTCGACGGCCAGTTCGAGGTGATCGTCGTCGCCAGTGCCGATCGGCCGGACGAGCTTCTCCATCTGCCCCAGGATCCTCGTCTCACCGTGCTGGGCTTTGTGCCGCGGCTGCCTGCTGCCACCGCCCGCAACCACGGTGTGGCCCGTGCCAGAGCACGGCTCCTGGCGTTCACCGACGCCGACGTCGTGGTCCCGCCCGAGTGGCTCTCCCGGCTGGTGGCAGCATCGGGTGGCCGCCGGTGCGCGGCCGGTTCGGTGATCAACGGGACGCCCGGGAGCATCGTCGGCACCGTTGAGTATCTGGTCCAGTTCCTCGATCTCCATCCCTCCCGCCCTGTGCGGACCGCGTGGCACGGTGCGACCTGCAACCTGCTTGTGCCCCGCCCCCTATGGGAGCGCCACGGTCCCTTCCCCGAGGACATGGGCGGTGGCGAGGACACTTTGATGACCGTCACCCTGCGGCAGGAAGGTGCCTTTGCCTTCGTTCCCGACGCCTGGGTGTCGCACCTCAACCGAACCCGGCTTCGGGAAGTCCTCCGCCACCAGTTCGAGTTCGGCCGGTTCACCGCCCGGCTGGGCCGGCGCAGCCCATACAAGCTTCGCCCCCTCGTCCGCTACACCGCCCTGGCGCCGGTCGCGGCCGTCGGGCGGGTCGTCTCGCTCTACGCCCGGGTGGCGGCCTGGGACAGGCAGGAACTGGGCTCCGCCGTTGCTGCAGCCCCCGTGGTGACAGCGGCATTGGCCTCCTGGAGCGCGGGGCTCTTCGTCGAAGGGCTGCTACTGGACGGGCGTGGTGTCCGGGAAGCCATGCGCCGCACGCTCCGCCAGTCAGCAGCAGATGTTCCTCAGCAACCGTGGATCTCTGCGGCGCTCGAGCATTCGCCAGGGCGTCGATGTCGAGTGCCGTCAGGCCCGGACGGATGACTCGGGCATGAGGCAGGACGGGGTGTTCCGGCCCGGCACTCGGGAGGTTCTCGGCCAGATCAACGCCGAGCACGGAAGGAGTTGGCGTCTGGAGGCACTACTCGAGGGCGGCCACTCTGTAGGTGCCTTTTCGCTGCGAGCCCCGGACCGTAGTAGGGCCGTGCTCAAGTGGGAAGCCGGACAAGACCCGATAAGGCGGGTCCTCGGGGCCCCTGACGCAGTCGCACACGCACGGGCCCACGGGTATCCCACGCCTGCCTGGTTGGCTTGGGGTGCGACGAGCGATGGGGTGGCCTACCACGTCCAAGAGTTCCTCCCTGGGAAGGCGATGGGCAAGGTGCGCCAGCGCCAGGCGAACCTGATGATCGAGCTCGTTGCGCGCCAGGTGGGCATCGGACCTTCGACCGGCCAGGATTGGGCTCGCCTGGTTCACGATCTGGTGTACGACAGTTCCGACCCCGCAAGGGAGAAGATCAGCTCCTTCTCGAGCACCACGCGCCGCCTGCTCGATGTCATCGAGAGGGCCGCCGACCCTTTCGTTGGCCACTCGATTCCGTCCGACGACCTCGTTCATGGGGACCTGAGTCCCGACAACTTGCTCGTCCACGGGGGCGGGTTGTCGGGAGTCGTGGATGCCGAGACGATGGGGCGGGGGCCGGCGGTGTTCGACCTTCTTTGCCCGGTCCGCAACTCTTACCTTTGGGGCCACCGGTTCCGAGTCGGTGCTCGACTGCAGCAGCACGCGTTCGACTTGGCCGACGGCGCGACCGTGATGGTGTGCGCGGCCGCCCACGTCATGAAGATCCTGGGGTCTGGAATCACAGAGTGGCCCGAGGACGTGGATCGCAGGGCCCTTCGCTCACAGCACTGGATCTCGGACGTGCATACCGCCGTGGAGGAGCGACGACGGATCTCAGGGAAACCACGTCCGGTGCCGAACTGAGCCGGCCAGGCGCCCGAGCCGGAAGCCGGCCCACTCGAGGTAACGGTAGCGCCGCCCATGATCCCAGAGGTGCTCGGGCGCCCCGGTGGCGAGGTCGTACCATGCCCGGATGGCCTGGCTCGGAGAGAGTCGGGGCATTCCAGCGCCGGCGAAGCGTTGATACAACACGGGGTCCCACAGAGCAGCGTTGAAGTTCCTCACCAATGCCCCGGATGCAGAGTGACGAAGTCTCTTGTTGATCAGTGCATCTCCCTCGAAGTGCAGCTGGTAGCCGGCCAGCTGAGCGCGCCACCCGAAGTCGGCGTCGCAGGCCCGGCGCATCTCCTCGCAGAAGCCACCGATCGACTCGAACACCTCTCGCCGCACACCGAAGTTGCAAGTGTCAACGAGCGGCAGGAAGCCGCGGTGAGCCGCCAGAGGCGCCCGGTGCTCCCTTGGCAGACGACCCGGGTCATTGAGCAGCGACAGGTCGATGGAGCCGATGACCATGGGATGTCGTCTGAGCGCGTCCACCAGACGGTTGAGCCACTGCGGGGAAACGATGTCGTCACCGTCACAGAAGACGAGCAGAGGCGCCGTGGCGTGCGTCACGCCGACGTTGCGAGCGTATGCTCCACCCTGCTTATCCGCCGCCTGCACCACGCGCATCGTCGGGAGCCGGATCCTCCAGGCGTCGACGTGGCGCCGCGTTCGGTCAGTGCTGCCGTTGTCCACCACCACCAGCTCCCACCCTCCGGCGAGCTGTTGGCCGGCCAGGGCCTCCAGCTGCTCGTCCGCGTGTGACGCTGCATTGCGAAGGGGCAATACGACGCTTGCCACCGGAGGGCGGGCAGTCACGCCGTTAGGGTACGGCTCCGGTGAGACTCCTCGTCGGTGCCGACAGCGCCGAACCTATCGGTGGCAACACACGAGTAGCGTTCGAGGTCGCCGCCGGGTTGAGCCAGCGAGGCCACCAGGTCGACTTGGCGTACCGCAACCCCGGAGCGCTCCTCGAGCCCTACCGCCAGTCTTTCCGCAACGTGCGAAGGGTCCGGGGCTGGTACGTGCAGCCGCGGGTTGCGGCCAGGTCCAGCGTCAGCGTGGTGCTGGCCGTCCGGACCGCCACCCGTGACCCCCACGATGCCGTGTACGTCCATTGGCTGGGGCACGCGTTCTGGGGAGGCCTGGTCGCGTCGCTGCAGCGCGTGCCCCTGGTCTGCCATCTCCACGGCCTTCCCGGCCGGATGGGTCTCCAAAGCGCGTGGGCCCGGGGGCGCGTCGACCGCTACGTCGCCGTGAGTCACCATGTTGCACAGGTCTGGGCCGGCACCGGTGTGGACCCCGGCCGGGTCACGGTGGTCCACAACGGTGTGGACGTCGATGAGTACTCGCCGGGTGACTCCGACAAGACCGCGCTGGGCCTCGGGCCGGACCAACGGGTCGTCCTCTATGCCGGCCGTGTAAGCCCGACAAAGGGCATCCACGTCCTCCTCGAGGCGTGGGCTCTGCTGGGCCTGGCGCCAACGGACGCCGCCCTCGTGATAGCCGGGCTCCCCCGAGAGGAGGAGCAGGATGCCGGCGGCCGCTCCTACCTGGACCGGCTCCACCGGGCCACCACAGGCGCGGTCCATTGGGTGCGACGCCAGGTAGACATAGTCCCTTGGTACCGGGCCGCCGACGTGGTGGTCGTCCCGAGCTTGTGGGCGGAGCCGTTCGGCCGGGTGGTCATCGAGGCGCTGGCCTGTGCCCGGCCGGTGGTGGCGAGTCGAGTGGGCGGCATCCCCGAGATCCTCACCGGCGGCCTGGCCGAGCTCCTGGTCGAGCCGGACGACGCCGGGCAGCTGGCCCGGCGCATCCGGGACTTGATCGACTGGCGAGAACATTCCCCAGAGCTCGGAGACCAGTGCCGTCGCCACGTCAAGCGCGACTTCTCGTTGGGGCAGATGCTGGACGGCGTGGAGGCTGTCCTCACCGCATGACGGGCAACCAGCCAACGGTCAGGTCCAAGGCGGAAGCGGCGGCGAAGAGGGTGGCCGAACCGCGCAGTGCCGCCGGCCGCTCGGCGGCCTCCGTAGCGTGGGACGCTTACTCGATCGGTCGCCACCTGGTTGGCCAGGCGCGTCAAGCGCCCTCGCTGTTGTCGTCAGCCGGTGACATCGACGGCGGCGGCAGCACCCGCCGCTACGACCGCGACTTCTTCCTCCGGCACCTGAAGGAGCAGCTGCTCCCGTTCTGGCAGCGCCACTCCGTCGACGCAGAGTACGGAGGCTTCGTGACTCACCTGGACAGGGCAGGGCGGTGGTACGAGGAGAGCAAGTGGTCCCCCATGCAGGGCCGGATGGTCTACGCCTTCTCCCTGGCCTACGAGGTGACGGGCGACGAGCAGTACCGGGCTCTGGCCGACCACGGCGTGGAGTACCTCATCCGCTGTTGCTGGGACCGGCGAATGGGCGGCTGGTACCGATGTACCTACCGGGACGGCGTGGTGCTCGACGCCCGGAAGTTCTCATTCGACCAGGCATTCGCCTGCCTCGGCCTGGTGGAGCACCATGCTGCGACCGGCGACGAGGAGAGCCTCGAGTACGCCGAGGAGACCTTCGAGATCCTCGAGCGCTCGGCGTGGGATCGGCAGCACCTCGGCTATGCGGAGGCCTGCCACCGGAACTGGGACGTCTTCTCCCCGAGGAGAACGGCCTGCATCCAGCTCGACGCGCACATCACGGTGCTGGCCTTGCTCGAGGCAAGCGGTCATGAGCGCTACCGCTCCAGGCTGGACCAGCTGGCCGAGCTGATCACCGTACACATGAGGGACCGCGACCGGCGGTGCTTACTCGAGACCTTCAACGCTGACTGGTCCTACAGCCCGCTGGCCACGAGGGACCGTGTCAAGGTCGGACACAACCTCAAGGCGGCATGGCTGTTGCTCAGAACCTATCTGCTGACCAACGAGGAGCGGTATCGCCTGGCCGCGCTCGAGCTGCTGACGTGGTGTCTTCGTCACGGCTGGGATCGTGATCGCGGAGGCTTCTACCAACACGTGTTCCGGAACGGGCTACTGGCATCGTCCGAGAAGCTTTGGTGGCCGGAATGTGAGGGACTGCTCGCCCTGCTACTGCTCGACCAGGTAGAGGAGAGCACAGACCACATGAACCTCTGGGCCAGGGTGGCCGACTTCATACTCGCCTCGTTCTGGGACAGCGAGCATGGCGAGTGGTACACCTCCTGTCGTGCCGACGGGACGGTGCTCGACCCCACCAAGGGGGGCGAGGCAAAGGCCGCCTACCACACCGTGCAGGCATGTGCCTATGCAGCCCGCTATCTCGACGGTGAGCTGGTCGGGGGAAGGCTTCGGGGCTGACTCCACTCCGTCGCCGCCCGACGGCTCGCGCGCATCACCGCTGCAGCCGTCCGAGCCCGGCCCTGCAGAGCGGACCACGAACGGCCCGCAGCGCGGTAGGCCAACGCGTCGTAGCCCTGCCTGCCCGCTCGGAGCGCCCGCTGGGCCTGGTTCGGTACGTCGCATTGGAGCACATCTTCGAGGTAGCGGAGGAGGTAGAGCACCGGCGTCGCGCCGCGCAGCCGGCAGGCCCGCTCGACCAGACGGTCCCAGTCGATGTCGTCGCCGAAGCCCTGTAGAAGGGTGGCGGCGTCGGCTACCCAACGAGCCGAGCGAGGCGCTCGCCACTGTGCTCCGTCGATGGCGACGAGGATCAACTGGTCAGAGGGGCACGGCAAGGCGATGCGAACCCCGGTCACCTCGGCGCTATGGCTGCTGTCGCTCAGCCACGACGCCGGCAGCAGCCACCCCTCGGCCAGGCCAGACATGGCTCGACCTCCGTCGTGCAGCGCCCCGATCCAGCCCGCACCGGCCACCAGCGCTTGGGCGCCGGGGAAGTCGACATGAGCCACGACGACGTCGGCTCGGGGAACGGCTCGCAGGCTCGGGTCGGCGTAACGGAGCGCGGCCGCAGCGTGGCCGACGACCACGGTCTCGATCCCTGCTGACTCCAGGGTGTCGACCACCTGGGCCAAGGGGGCGAGGAGGAGCTGGTTCTTGTACCACTGCTGCCGGCGCATGCCCACCACTCGGCTCCATGCTCCGTCCTCCACTCCTAGCTCGGCCAGGGCCCGTTGCGCCAGCGGGAGCAGCTCTATGATCTCCCATGGTTGAGCGTCGAGCCCGAGCCGTCCTCTGCAGGCCTCCCAGGCGGCGGCTGCGGCACGGCCAGGGAGGAACGCGGCCTGCAGGAGCAGTCGTTGGAGCTCGGTCGGCCAGAAGCTCCCGGGTGGGTCCGAGACCATCAGCGCTCGGTAGCCCGCCGGCGGTCCAGAGCGGCCTTCAGCACGAGGGCATATTCGGAGCGGAGGTCTCGATGACTCACGCCCAGGTTGCCGGCGTGCAGCCGGCGCCGGACCAGCACCTCTGCCAGCATCCGGTGGCGAAGGCCCCGCTCACTTGCTCGGGCATACCAGTCGAGCCACTCCCCGAGCGTCACGTGGGTGGCGAACGGACCGACGGCCCGGACGGCCTCCGCCCTCGCCAACAGAGCCGACGTCAGGTATGCGGGGCCGGGCTGTCGAGGCACGAGCCGCCCCACCAGGTCGGGGCGATCCCCGCTCACGAATTCCGCCGCATGGGTGAACACGAGGTCCAGTTGCGGTTCCTCGTCGAGAGCAGCCAGTTGGCGTTCGAGCTTGGTGGGCTCCCAGACGTCGTCGGCGTCGAGCAGGGCGAGGGCCTGGCCCCGGGCCCGCTGGATGCCGCTGTTGCGCGCCGCGCCTCCACCCATGTGTGCCTGACGCACGAGGTGGATGGCGGCACCGAAGTCCTTGGCGACCCCAGCCGATCGGTCGGTGGAGCCGTCATCGACGACGATGACCTCCAAGTCGGCGTGGGTCTGGTCCAGCACGCTCTGGAGGGCATCCCCCAGATAGCGCTCGCCGTTGTGCACCGGCACCACCACCGATACGAGTGTCACGAGCGGCCGTTGGTGAGGATGGCCCTTACCGCTCGGAGCAGGTCGCGCTCCATGGGCCGGGCGTTGTAGGTGAGGTTGGCGCCGTGGATTCGCCGTCGGACCAGCACATCGTCCAGCTTCTCCACCACCACACCGGCCTTGTGGAGCCGGAACAGCAGCTCCATGTCCTCCGACATGAGGTAGCTCGGGTCGAAGCCGCCCAGCTTCCTCAGCAGATCCGTGGCCACCAGCACCGAGATCGGTAGGTACCCGCCTTCATCGAGATGCTGTGGGTTGGCCAGGAGCCAGCCGGGTGGCTCGACTCCGGGCTCGACGTCGATCTCCTGGCTGACGAGCACTGCTCCTACGTGCGGGTGGCTGCCCAGGTGGGCGATCTGGACGGCCAGCCGGTCCGGGCTCATGACGTCGTCGGCGTCGAGGAAGGCCACGTACTTCCCGGTGGCAACGGCCAGCCCGGCGTTCCTGGCCGCCGCCGGCCCCTTCTGGACCGGCAACCGGATGGCCGTCACGGCGGCGAAGGATGCGGCGATGTGGTGACTGGCGTCGGTCGACGCGTCGTCGACCACGATGACCTCGACCGGCTGGTAGCGCTGGTCCAAGGCGCTGGCGATGGCCTCACCGAGAAAGCGCTCGCCGTTGTGGACGGGAATGATCACGGTGACGGCCGGCCCGTTCACGCCAGGACCGCCTGGATGGCGCTGGGGATGGCGCTCAGGTCCGTGCCTGTGCGCAGCCTGTAGGCGGGGAGGCTCTCGACCAGCTTGGCGAGCGCCGTCAGAGTGGAAGAGCCGGCCGCGGGCAGCTGGAAAACGGTGCTGGGCGCCAGCGCCGCCAACACCTCGGCCTTCGAGCTGATGGGCTCGATCGAGGTGTGGCGGCTGTCGTGGCCGCCGAAGCAGGGGATGAGGACGGCTCGCAGCGGAAAGCCCTTTGTGGTGCGGTCCGGGTTCTGGGCATGGACGAAGAAGAGGGCCTTTTCGTCCTGGCGCGGACGGTGATCGGCGTCAAGATGGCCGAAGCGCCTGCTCTGAGGGAGCTCCAGCTTGCCCGACGAGTAGAGGCTGTGGACCCAGGGTGTTCCAGCCGGATCCACGATGACGTAGTCATCGCCTGCGTAAGTGAGACACGAATCCAGACATGCCAACGCGGCGGTTGACTTCCCAGAGCCCCCAGGACCGATGAGGAGCACTCCTCCGTCCTCGCCGCCCACCGCCCCGGCATGGACCACGTGCAGGCCCGATGACTGCAAGGCAAGGGAGAAGACGTGGCGAAGCGGCGCGGCTCGCTCCCAATTGGGCAGTAAGGACGCGTCAAGGGCCCAGAACATGGCCCTTCCGCCGTCGACCATGCTGAAGGCCTCCTCGACGGGCTGGTACACGGCTCGGGCCGGTGCGGCCTTCGCATTGTCGGGGTCTCCGGGTCGCAGGATGCCATGCCTCCCGCTGAGCCGTTCCCAGGGCGGGACCATTCCTGTCGAACCGCTGTCCCACAGGAAGACGTCGAGATCAGGCGGGCCGTCGCTCGGCGGGGGAAGGTGAGCGAACGCCGGCATTACCGCAGGCTCCAAGGCCGGCCCGGCAAAGCGAAGGCGCACGGACATCCCGGCCACCTCGACATTGTGACCGACCAACCCGGCCGCAGCGATGGCTTTCTCGAAGGAGTCGTGGGCGTCGTCGAGCCAGGCGCTCAGCTCGTCAGGGGCCACTGATGCCCTAGGAGTCCGGCGGCAGATGGGGCCAGCCCCGGTCGTCGTCCACCTCGTGCACCGGGTCCAGGACGATGAGGTGCTGCATGTCCGTGTACTTCGAGAGGCGCGGCGGGACGAAGGGCGCCGGCTGCTCGGGGCCGGCGGCGAGCAATGCTTCCTCCGCTCCGTTTCCCGGCGTGATCAACTGCTCGTGCCAGAGCTCGTCAAGCAACGACGTGACGCTCTGCTCGATCGTCGGCCGCTCGGCGTCGTAGCGGGCCTCGAGGGCTGCCACGATGGCACCGACACTGGCCTCGTTCTCGATGCCCTGCCAGATCGCCGCTCCGGCACCGTCGAGGCTGAAGTAGTTACCGTTCTCCATGTTGATGATCACGACCTCACCCTCGATGGTGTCGGCGATGACGCTGGGACGGTTGACTCGGAAGCCCATCGTGGGAGAAGGCTAGCGGTAGGTGGAATCACTCCGGGGGCCTCTGGGCCTGGCTCGTTGCCTGTCGCCGGCGGCTGTCACGACGCCAACCGTGCGTTCTTGGGAGGCGATCGCGCGAGCCGCCGAACGCCACGACCTGCTGCCCGCCTTGTGGCCGGCGGTTACCGGGCTCGGGGGGCAGAACGCAGTGCCGGCGACCGTGGCCCGGCGCTCGGAAGAGCACCATCGGAGGAACCGGGTACGCAACCTGCTTCTGCGGCGCCAGCTGGTCCATGTGACCCGAACGCTGAACGGCGTCGGCATCGAGCCCCTGGTGCTCAAGGGCGGGACCTCGATCGTCCAGCCCCTCTTCCCCGATCCGGGCGCCCGTTACATGGCCGATCTCGACCTCATGTTGAGGCCCGATCAGTTGGCTCCGGCTGGGAGGGCCCTGACCTCGCTCGGCTACGAGGAGCGGCCTTGGCGCTTCAACGACTTCTCCGGACCAGCTCACGACTCACCGTTCTTCATGGACGGCCAACCCGGACCGGTGGAGCTCCACGGCGAGTTGGGCCCGTCTTCCGTCGCCGGCGTGCTGCCCGCTGCAGCCGTGTGGGAGCAGGCCGTCCCGAGTGAGGCGGACGGCACTCGACTGTGGTTGCCCTCGCCCACCCATCTGGTGCTGCACAACGTGCTGCACGCCCAGGTCCATTCTCGAGGTCACGCCGTGGGGGCCCTGCCGCTGCGGGATCTGTACACCCTGGCTTGGATCGTCCACCGCCACGGGCATGAGGTGGACTGGGACGAGGTCGTCGAACGGCTTCGGAGACAGGGCTTGGAGCGGGTGCTGTGCAGCCATCTCTTCATGGCGCAATGTCTGTTGGGCGTCCCGATGCCGGGTCACTTGAAGCGATCGGTCGGCGCCGTCGTTCACTTGATTCGTGTGGGCATGTACGCAGCCCTCGAGTTCCCCGAGGATCTGGAGCGCCGAATCCGCCTCGCATTCGAGTCCGAGTACATGGGCCACCTCTATGGTCCCTTCGATCGCCGTGCGGCGTTGAACGGGGCCAGGGCTCGTCATGCGGCGCGCCTGATCTGGGGCTGTGTCCGCCGGGAGAGGCGTGCGCACGGGGCCGGGGCCAGATGGTGAGGGAGACGGTGGTGACCCGAGTTCTGGTAATGGGTCTGCCGCGATCCGGCAAGACCTGGGTCGCCGATGTGCTCGGACGGACGGAGGGCGCGGTCTACGTGCACGAGCCCGATGGTTCCTGGGATCCCTTCGCCTTCAGGGCCAGCATCCGCTTGGGAGCGCAGCCGTACCTCGCCGACGGTGATGCCCCGCGCCAGTACGAGCGTCTTTGGCAGGGCGCCTTCTCGGGTGGAAAGCCGGCGGGTACGTTCCGAGACCGACTGGCGCGCCGTGCGATGTCGGGCGTCTCGTTGGACGACTGTGCGGTGACCCGCCGACGTACGGCGGTGGCGCCAAGGCTCCTGCTCGCGGCGGCGGCGGCGGTTCCCCGTGTAGCCGTTCCCGGCGTCAGCAAAGTGGTGGTCAAGTCGGCGAACCTGGCGCTCGCCGCGGACTGGGTGTGGGAACGGTGGAAGCCCGTCGTGGTGGTGGTTCAACGCCATCCTTTGGACGTGCTGGCCAGCTGGCAGGAGCTGGGGATCGGCATCCGGCTGGGAGGCGAGCACCTCCTGTATCGGTACGCTCGGGAGCGCTGGGGCATCGCCGGGCCGGGCAGCGCCTCGGTGTTGGCTCAACAGGCTGGCGCTTCGGCGTCCTCCGGTCGGGACTGGAGGACGCCATCAGGCGCCATCCGGAGTGGCGAGTCGTACAGCACGAGGACTTGTGCGCCGATCCCGGTCGGCGCCTGCGCCAACTGGCTGGAGACGTCGGCTTGAGTTGGGCCGATGCCGCCGAGCGCTTCGTCGGCGAGTCGAACCGCCACGGCTCGGGCTTCGAGACCAAGAGGGTTGCCAGCGAGCAGCCCGGCCGCTGGCGGCGGCGGCTGGGGCCCGAACAGGTGGACACCATCATGAAGCAGCTCCAGCGCTTTCCCATGACCCAGCCCACGTTGTGAGGCCGCCCCTTCCCGCCGGGGCGGCGCAGCCGAACGACGCCGACCCCACGGCGAGCACCGGAGTGCCAGCATTGTCACCCATGGCGGTTCTGGAGGAGCAGGCCCGAGCCTTGGCCGACGGAGTGGACACCGCTCTGCCCGGCTGGGTGGAGCGGTCGGTGGAGCACCTGCTGGTGGCCTACACCGGGTCGGCCGACCCAGCGGCCATGGCCGCCGCCCGTGAGGCGGGTGAGCGAGCCAGGTCCGACGTCGGCGCCCGGGTGCGGGCGCTGTTGGAGACCGACATCGACGAGCAGCGCACCAACCCGCTGAGCATCCTCCGCCAGGCCGTGGCCTACCCCACCGAGGTCCTACGCCGGACCGGCGTCCCCCCGGTCGAGCGTGACCGCTTCTCCGAGGAGCGCTTTCCCGACGACGTGTACGATCTCACGCCGGCATCGTTCGCCGACATCGACACCTCACTGTTCGACACCGGCCTGGAATGGGGCGCCGCCAAGGCGTGGGTCCACAAGCAGCGCCACGGTGGCACCCGGAACGGAGCACCTCGGTGACCCGGGTAGCCGCCTACGTCCCCGACCTGATGGACCGCTCCAAGCTGGCTGCGGCAGGGGAGGTGACCTTCGTGGCTGCGCCCGGCGAGCTGGCGGGCACAGCGGCTGATCTCGTGGTGGTCGACCTCTCCCGTGCGGGGGTGCTGGAGGCTCTGGGCCAGGTCGACGCTCGCACCATCGGGTTCGGCAGCCATGTGGACCACGAGCTGCTGGCCGCGGCGCGGGAGGCCGGCTGCGACGAGGTGCTGCCCCGCTCGAAGTTCTTCGCCCGGATCGGCGAGTTCCTGGCCTGACCGCCGCTCCGGGCACAGTTCACATGTGTGAAACAACCGGGTGACCGTTCGGAAACAACCTGTCGTCAGGCTGTCGGAGATGGATATCGACAGCGGCAACACTGCGTGGGTCCTCATGTCGGCCGGGCTGGTGCTCTTCATGACCCCGGGCCTGGCCTTCTTCTACGCCGGCATGGTCCGGTCGAAGAACGTGCTCGGCATGCTCATGCAGAACTTCTTCTCCATGGGGCTGGTGAGCGTGCTCTGGGTGCTGGTGGGCTTCAGCCTGGCCTTCGGCGACGGCGGCGGATGGATCGGGAACTTCGACTTCGCCGGCCTCAAGGACATGGCCAACGCAGCGACCCAGCTGCCGGGGTACGTGAAGGTGGACGAGAGCATCGACCTGACCCTGACCATTCCGGTCCTCGCATTCTGCGCCTACCAGATGATGTTCGCCATCATCACCCCGGCGTTGTTCACCGGAGCCACGGCGGACCGCATGAAGTTCGCCGGCTACACGGTTTTCCTCGGGATCTGGCTGCTGGTTGTGTACTCCCCGGTCGCCCACTGGGTGTTCAGCCCCACCGGCTGGCTGTTCAAGCGGGGCGCACTCGACTTCGCTGGCGGGACCGTGGTGCACATCAACGCCGGCATCGCCGCCCTGGCCCTGGTCCTCGTGCTGGGCAAGCGGAGGGGCTGGCCCAAGGAAGCCATGCCCCCGCACTCCCTGCCCCTGACTCTGCTGGGCACCGGGATCCTGTGGTTCGGGTGGTTCGGCTTCAATGCCGGCTCGGCCCTCGGCGCCAGCGGGGTGGCTGCCCAGGCGCTGATCAACACGCACCTGGCCGCTGCCGCGGCCATGCTGGGTTGGCTGCTCGTCGAGAAGCTGAAAACCGGCCATCCCACCACGTTGGGAGCGGCCTCGGGGGCGGTGGCCGGGCTGGTCGCCATCACCCCTTGCGCGGGCTTCGTGAGCGGGTTGTCCCCGCTGGCCATCGGCCTGGCGGCGGGCGTCGCCTGCTTCCTCGCCGTGCAAATCAAGTTCCGCTTCGGCTTCGACGACTCGCTCGACGTGGTGGCCGTTCACCTGGTGGGCGGCATCGTAGGGTCAGTGCTGCTCGGCTTCTTCGCCGACGTTTCGGTAAACCCCGGCGGCTTCGACGGGGTCTTCGCCGGTGGCGGCTCGGGGTTGCTCGTCGACCAGCTGGTGGCCGTGGGCGCCGTCGTGGTGTTCTCCGGTGTGGTCTCCTTCGTGCTGGCCAAGATCATCGACGTCGTGATCGGACTGCGGGTTTCGCCCTCCGACGAGGAGGTGGGCCTCGACACCACTCAGCACTCGGAGGCCGCCTACAACCTCGGAGACTTCGGCTCCATGGGTAGGGTCGGGGCATGAAGCTCGTCACCGCCATCGTGAAGCCCTTCAAGGTCGACGACGTGAAGGCAGCCCTGGACGGTCTCGACGTGCGGGGGATGACCGTCTCCGAGGTGCAGGGCTTCGGCCGCCAGCGAGGACACACCGAGGTCTACCGGGGGGCCGAGTACAAGGTGGACTTCGTGCCCAAGGTCCGTGTCGAGGTGCTGGCCGACGACAGCGAAGCCGCTCGGGTCGTGGACGCCATCGTGGCCGCAGCCCGTACCGAGAAGATCGGCGACGGCAAGGTATGGGTGACCGACGTGGACAGCGTCACTCGCATACGGACCGGGGAGATGGGCGCCGACGCCCTCTGAGGCCCCTCCGTTGAACGCGGACGGGCTGCGCTTCAAGGAGGAGCGTGCCCGCCTCATAGCCGATGTCCGGCTCGAGGGTACGGTCCTCTGCCGGGCCTACTCCGACCTCGCCGACGCCTGGCTCTCGAGGCTCCTGGGTGGTCAGGACAAGGTTGCCCTGGTCGCCGTGGGGGGGTACGGGCGCCGGGAGCTGTGCCCCGGCAGCGACCTCGACCTGCTCCTCGTCCACCAGGGCCTCAAGGACGTGAAGGCGGTGGCGGAGCGGCTCTGGTACCCCGTCTGGGACGCGGGGGTCGGCCTGGACCACAGCGTCCGCACGGTGAAGGAAGCCGTTGCCGTTGCCGGCGAGGACCTGAAGGCGGCCCTCGGCCTGCTCGACGCCCGCTTCGTGGCCGGAGATCCGGCCCTGGCCGCCGGGCTGGTGGAGCGGGTCCAGGAGCGATGGAGGAAGCGCTCGGGCCGCTGGCTGGCGGCCCTGTCCGAGGAGGTCGAAGCCCGCCACCATGCCTTCGGCGAGGTCGCCTTCCTCCTGGAGCCGGAGCTCAAGGAAGGTCGAGGAGGCCTGCGAGACGTGCATGCCCTCCAGGTGGCGGCATTGGCCAGCCCCGTGGTCGACCTCCCGGGGACCGACGGCGGCGCGGACGTCCTCAGCGAGCCCAAGGAGGTGCTCCTCTCCGTCCGCGCCGAGCTGCATCGCCGCACGGGCAAGACCCTCGACCGGCTCCTGCTCCAGGAGCAGGACGGGGTGGCCGACCAGCTCGGGTACCCGGACGCCGACGCCCTCATGGCTGCGGTGGCCGGCGCCGGGCGGACGATCGCCTGGTGGAGCGACGACGGTTGGCGACGGGTCCGCTCTGCCCTGGCGGGGCCCAGGGGCCGCACCTCGGGCGTCGACCGCCGGGTGGGTCCGGGCTTGGTCGTCCGGGAGGGAGAGGTGGTGCTCTCTGCCGACGCCGACCCTCGCAATGACGCCTCGCTGGTGGTCCGTGCGGCAGCGGCGGCCGCCGAGCACGGGGCACCGCTGGCCCGGAGCGCGCTCGAGCGAATGGCCGCAGAGGCCATTGGCCCGGGGAACCCCTGGCCCGCGGCCGCCCGCCACGCCCTTGTGGCCCTTCTCGGCACCGGTACGGCGGCCATCTCGGTACTCGAGTCCCTCGACCAGAGCGGCCTGTTGGCACGGCTGGTGCCCGAGTGGGAGTCGGTCAGCAGCCGCCCCCAGCGCAACGCCTATCACCGCTTCACCGTCGACCGGCACCTTTGCGAGGCAGCGGCCAACGCCGCCGCCCTCACCCGGCAGGTCTCCCGTCCCGACCTCCTCCTCGTGGGGGCATGGCTCCACGACATCGGCAAGGGATATCAAGGGGACCATACGGAGACGGGCATCGAGGTGGTGGGCCGCATAGCTCCACGTATGGGCTTCAGCCCGGACGACGTAGAGGTCCTGGTCGACATGGTCCGCCACCACCTGCTCCTGGCCGACGTGGCCACTCGCCGCGACCTCGACGACCCAGTCACCGTGGAGGCCGTGGCCTCCACCGTCGGTGACCAGCAGACCCTCGAGCTCCTGGCCGCCCTCACCGAGGCCGACGGTATGGCCACCGGTCCCGCCGCATGGGGGCCATGGAAGGCGCGGCTGGTGCGGGATCTGGTCGACCGTACCGCCCGCCACCTCGGTGGCCGTCGCCAACCGGACTCGCCCAGCCTGCCCACGCCCGAGCACACCGCCCTCATGGACCGTGGAGAGGTGGTCGTCGAGGTCGGCGACGGCCGGCTGACGGTGGTGGCCCCCGACCGCCCGGGCCTCTTCTACCGCGTCGCGGGGACGCTCGCTCTGCACGGGCTGACGGTGCGCTCGGCGGTGGCGGCCAGCGAGGACGGCATGGCAGTGGAGGTCTTCGAGGTAGAGCCGGCCTTCGACACCCCGGCCGACGGTGACCGCTTGGGGAACGACATCGTGCGCGCCCTGGATGGCCAGCTGCCGCTGGAAGTCAAGCTGGCGGAGAGAGCTCGTGCCTATTCGGGAGCAAGGCGTGCCGCCTCCGCGCACCCGGCCGAGGCACGGGTGCTGGTGGACAACGAAGCGTCGGGGACGGCCACCGTCATCGAGGTCCGCGCTCCCGACGGTGTGGGAGTTCTGTACCGCATCACTCGGGCTCTGGCCAAGTGCGACCTCGACGTGCGCACGGCCAAGGTCTCCACCCTCGGCCACGAGGTGGTGGACGCCTTCTACGTCACCGACGCCAGAGGGTCCAAGGTCATCGACGCCGAGCAACTCGTTGAGGTGGAGCGAGCCGTGCTCACGGAGCTCGAGCGTCGACATTGAAGGTTCAAGGCCCCGACCCTTGGCCTCGGGGTACCTGACGGTTAGCCTCTCGAAGGAGCGAGGGGTCACACACATGGCACCTACTGACAAGGACTCGTCCCGGTGGCGGAGCCTCCTCTTGGTCGTCGCCGCGGTCAACATCGTGGTGACGCTGGTGATCCAGCTCTTGCTGGCTGGCACGGTGATCCCGCCACTGATTGTCTTCCTGGTGCTCTACGCAGTGGGAATCGCGCTGGTGCGGAGGGCGGGCAAGGCGGGCCCCGTCATGGTTGGGGTGGTCTCCGTCCTCTTCGTGCTGGGGAACCTGCCGTTCGTCGTCCAGGACTTGTCGTACCCGTCCTCGTTCTTGGTCTTCAGCACCACCTTCGCCGCACTGGTGGCCGCCATCGTGGGGGTGGTGGCCATGGTGGGCTTCCTCCGGGCATGGCCGAGCGCAGCGGCAGGACGACTCGGCGTAGCGGCTGTGGTGGTCCTGGTCCTAGGGGTGGGGTTGAGCGTCCTGGCCAGCCTGTTCGTGAGCAACGAGGGGGCAGAGCCCGGTGACCTCGCCCTCAAGGCCTCGAACATAGAGTTCGACCCGCGCGCGCTTCAGGCTAAAGCTGGACCCCTGGGCGTTCACGTGGGAAACGAGGATCTGTCGCGGCACACCTTCACCATCGAAGCCCTCGGCGTCGACCTCGAGGTACCGGCGGGCAAGAGCCGCCGCGTGGAGTTCGACGCCCGCCCCGGCACGTACACATTCACCTGCGAGGTGAACGGCCACGAGGACATGAAGGGCACGCTCACCGTCCAGTAGGACGTCGTACGGCGAAGTGGCGTTTAGCCTCGGTCGTCGTGGAGCCGCCCGAGTTGTCCGAGCCGCCCGAGCCGCTCGAACCCGCAGTGCAAACCCAGGCCGAGGGCGCAACCGTGTCCGGCCAGGACCTGCTGCGGTGGAGCGAGACGCTCTCGGCCGTTGCCCGCACGGCACTGGGATTCACCGAGAACCTGTACGAGCGGGAGCGGTTCGAGGAGGTGCTGAAGGTGGCCGCCGACATGAGGGTGGCTGCCGGCCACCAACAGGACAGCGACCTCCTCGTCGAGGAATGGATGAAGGAGGCGGGTGGCGGGGTCTCCGGCTACGTCACGCCCAAGGTGGCGGTGGGCGCCGTCGTCGGCAACGACCGAGGTGAGCTGCTCCTCGTCCAGCGTTCCGATTCTGGTGTCTGGCTGTACCCGACGGGCTGGGCCGACGTGGGCTATTCGGCTTCGGAGATCGCAGTCAAGGAGGTGTGGGAGGAGACGGGCATCGCCGTCGAGCCCGTTCGCCTCGTCGCTGTGCTCGATGGGCTGCGCCTGGGCTTCACCCGGATCCCGCTGTACTCGGTCGTCTTCCACTGCCGGATGGTGGGTGGCGAGCTGAAGGCCCATCCCCTCGAGTGCACCGACGTCGGGTGGTTCAGCGAGGACTCGCTCCCCTCGCCTCTCGCCGGCGCGGAGCGATGGGCCTCGCGGGCCTTCGCCGCCATACGGGGCGAGAAGGTGGAGGTCCTCTACGACGCGCCGCGTGACCCGGCGTGGCGAGAACCTGTTGCCGGCGAGGATGGGCTCATGATGAGGACATCCATTGATCCCGGAACGGAAACAGGTGGCGTTCGGTGACCATGTTGAGGATGCGTCGGGCCTGGGCGAACCGATCGCCGACGTCGTCTAGGACCCTGATGGCGTCGGTCCGCACCGGAGCGGTGGTGGATGCGAGCCGGTACCAACGCCGGCCCAAGGCCTCGAGGAGGGTGACCGCTCCTGCGTCGGGAATCCCGCGGTAGGGGTTTGGTGCGGGGTGGGACGTCTCGAGCCCGGCAGCGCGCCGGAGCCTGGCCTCACTGACGGGGCTCAAGGCGCGGGTGGCCGTGTGGTCCGGGAAGACGCCGGTGAGGAAGAGGGCCACGTCTCCCAGACGGCGGTAGACAGCGACCCGCTCGGGTTCGGGCACCACCTCGAGCAATGAGGCCAAGCGCAGCGGGTCCAACTCGCTGAAGCGGTGCCGGCGCCACCCTCGTTTGGTGTGGACCAGGACGCTGCCGCTCCTAACGTGGGTGTAGGAGGACAGAAGCTCGACGAGGAACAGCCGGCGGGTGGGGTCTGCGAGGAAGCGCCGCAGCTCCTCGACGTCGAGCGCGGCCACACGCCGCCGAGGTCCCAGCCACTCTGACACGAACGTCGCGTCTCGCAGCTCGGCCGCACAGCGGTGCACGGCCAGGCGAAGACCAGGAACGGCGACGCCCGGAGAAACGGTCCTTCCCCGCCCCGGTCGGCGAACACGGCGTGGAAGGCAGCCGGGTCGGAGAGGAGGCGTTCCACTGCGGCCGGGCGTGACCGCAGCCCGGCAACGGCGCGTGAGCCCTCACCGAGGATGCCGGCCAAGAGGTCCAGATCCCCGTCGCTCAGGTGTTCGAGGTAGCGGGCACCAGCCGTCTCTCCCAACGTGTCGACGGTAGCGCGCTACCGGCGGGCGGCCAGCAGCAGTTGCACGAACTGGCCGCCGACGGTGACGAAGCCGGGGGTGCCGGCATCGAGCGCAGTCTGAGCAGGTTGCCGTTGGCGCGGCCATGATGAGGGCAGCTGTGGCTGATCCCGCCGTGCTGCTGTTTGTGGGGAGCACACTCGCCTGCCCGCTGAGCGCCCAGCACCAAGAGGCGCCGGCTTGAGGCCGTCTCGTGTCCTCGGGGTCTTGGCGGCAGCTGTCGCCGGCCTGGTTGACGTCGGCTACCTCTGGCTCATCCGTCAGCAGGGTACCGAGCCGCTTACCGACGGCCGGGTTCTGCTGGTAGCCACACTCGTGGCGATGTCCGCCGTCGCCGCGGCGGTGGGGGGCATCACCTCGAGGCCCTTGGCCCGGCTCGGCCTGCTGGCCCTGGCGTCCTCGCTGCTGATGGTGCTCGGCGTGGTGGGGCTGTTCTCGATCGGTTTGCCGCTGCTCGCCGCCTCCGGCTTGGCTCTTGGTGGTGCCGTCGCCGCCAGTCAGTCCGTCGAGGCTCGGCCCGGACTGCTGATCGTGCTCGTCGCCTTCGACCTTCCCTTGGCCGCCGGGATCGTGTTCCTGGGTCTGGTCCTGACATGAGCTCAGCCCGCCAGCTGGGCCAGCAGCGCATCCACGATGGAGACGGCGCCGCGGCTTCGTTCCCACTGGTCGCCGATAGCCGTGTGGTCGGCCAACCCGCAGGCGTCGGGGGGCAGGCCCAGCGCATCGGCCACCGCCGATCGCAGCAGCGAAGGCTCGGTCTCGTCGGCGTAGGCCGCAAAGGCCTCGAGCCCGTCCCAGAGCTGTTCGAGCGGGGCAGGAGGCGCGTCACCGTTGGCGAGGGCCAGTGCCACCACCGAGAACAGCTGGTAGGTGTCGACACCGGCCGGGCGGCGGAAGCCAGCCACCGGATGCAGGCGCCACTCGAGCGCCATGCCGCCAGGCCCGTCGTCGCGCATCCACACCTGTGACCCGTTGACGTAGGCGTCCACCGGCTCCCCGAAGCGGTCGTCGAGGGCGACGAGCACTTGGGGGGAGGCGCGCCATACGCAGGTCGGGACGAGCGACGGCGACACCAGCCGGAGCGTAGGGCCGTGGGAGCATTGGCGCGGTGAGGCGGTGGTTGGGTGTGGCAGCGGCCGCCGGCGTGCTGCTCGCCGCCTGCTCGGGAGACGGACGCCGAGCGCTCGGTCCGGCACCGGCGGAGAGGCCCGCGCCCGCCCCGCCCGCCACATCGGCGTCGAGCACCACCGTTCCTCCCGTGGCCCCCGGGCCGGCAACCGCCGGTGACGCCACGTGTCCTGCTGTTCCCGAGCGTGTGGCACCGGCGCCCGATCGCCCCCGTTACGAGCTCCGGGTCGACGTGGACCCGGCGGCCAACGCCGTCGCCGGACGTGTCGCCGTGCGCTTCGTTCCCGACCTGGGCACCGACCGGCTGGTCTTCCGGCTGTGGCCCAACAGCCCTCGCACGGCCCGGGCCGGGGCTCGGCTCGACGTAGCGGGGGTGACCGTCGGCGGTCGTCCGGTGCCGACCACCGGGGAGAACCCGACCACGCTGGTGGCCCGACCCTCGGAGGCGCTGGTGGCCAACCGCCCCGTCGACGCCGCCGTTGAATGGCGCCTCACCCTGCCCGGCCCCGTGCCCGACCGCGTGTCACGCAGCGGCGACGCCATTCGGCTCGGGTCGTTCTTCCCCATCCTCGCCTGGCAGCCCGGGTTGGGCTGGGCGACGGAGCCGCCTACCTCGGGCTTCGCCGAGGCATCCACCGCTTCTGCGGCCGACTTCAGCGCCACCGTCAACGTTCCACCCGGCTTCGACGTGCTGGCGACGGGCGTCCCCGACGGTCCGGGGCGTTGGAAGGCGCCGGCCGTGCCCGACTTCGCCCTCTCCGTCGGCCGGTTCCGGCTGGCGTCGGCGACGGTCCACGTCCCCCAGCCCGTCACGGTCACGGTGGGGGTGCACGCAGGTCTGGCCGACGCGCCGTCGCTCTACCTCTCCCAGGCCACCCGAGCGCTGGAGGACCTGTCCCGCCGGTACGGGCCTTACCCGTGGCCGTCGTTCAGCCTGGCCGTCACCCCGGAGCTGGACGGAGGCATCGAGTACCCCATGCACGTCCTCCAGGGCCCGGGCACCGACGGGAGGACGACCGCCCACGAGGTGGGACACATGTGGTTCTACGCCCTGGTCGGAAGCAACCAGGGGCGCGACCCGTGGTTGGACGAGGGCCTGGCCAGCTGGGCCGAGGCCCGCGCCACTGGGACGCTCGGCGACTTGGTGGCCAAGAGCGTTCCCACCGAGGGACGGGGCCGCGCCGGCGAGCCCATGACGTTCTGGGAGGTTCGCCAAGGGGCGTACCACCGCAGCGTGTACGTGCAGCCGGTGAAGGCGCTTGCTGCCCTTGGGCCACCCGGGCGCGTCGACTGCGTCCTACGCCTGTACGTGGCCCGCAACGCCTACCGCCTCGCCCGGCCCTCCGACCTGGTCGAAGCGGCCGGCCAGGTCTTCCCGGGCGCGGCCGCCACCCTGGCCCCCTTCGGGATCCGGCCTTGAGAGCACGAGCCGATTCGTGCTAGCTGCATCTGCATCCGGTAACCCGTGGTCGATGCACCGGGAGCCGGCGGCGCCCTACTCCGAGGGATGGTCTCGCAGGAAGCGCTCCACCTCGTCGGCCAGAGCGTCGGTGGAGGGCAGCTTCTCGCTGTGGTCGCCTTCCCCGTCCGCTTCTTCGTTGACGTCGAGGTCCTCGAGACGGCGAACGTAGGCGGCCACGTCCTCGTCCTCGCTCACGACCTCGCTCACCTGGCGCTCGTAAGCCGCCGCCGCCACCTCGAGCTCCGCCGTTCCCACACTCGACCCCAGCAGGCCCGCTGTCCGCTCGACCAGCGCCAGGGTCGCCTTGGGCGACGGTGTGCTGCCCACGTACAGAGGCACGCTGGCCCATAGCGAGGCGGTCGCTATCCCGGCACCTGAGAACGCGTCGTGGAGGACGCCCACGATCCCCGTGGGGCCTTCGTAGCGCGACCGCTTCATGTCGAGACGCCGCATGAGGTCGGCGTCGGCGGCCATGCCTGTGACGGGGACGTCTTGGGTGTGGGCCACGTCGGCCAGCAGCGCACCCAGCGTGAGAACCAGCTCGACCCCGAGCTCCTGCGCCGCCGCCACCAGCAGGGCGGTGTAGGTGCGCCATCGCAGCTGTGGCTCGGCGGCCCGGAGGAACACCACGTCGTGGCCCATCCCGGGAGGGG
>JALYGF010000043.1 GCA_030777325.1 Actinomycetota bacterium
CTCGGAGCCAGCTCGATCAACCCCGCGTCGATGGCCTGCTGGTACAGCCCGAAGGCGGCCCCGACCGAGCGGGCGTTGGTGCCACTGGGGAGCCGCTTTTCGTGGTCGGCCACCTTCAGTCGGGCCAATGCCACCTCGGCGTCGTGTCTGGTTCCGTAGACGTGGCGAGACACCCGCCGGCGGCGTCCGGTGACAGGATCCCGGCCAACCTCGACGTCTACCTTCCAGACACCGTCACGAATCTGGAATACTCCGCCGCTTCCCCGTTTGCGCCGATGCTTGATTGATGTCTTGGTGAGCTCGGCGCCAATCTGAGGCACCGCGTCGGTCCTTGGGCGTGACCTCGGTCCGTTCTCTTCGTGCCCTCGACGAGCGCCATGCGTATCTCCTCCGCGACCCACCCATACACGCCCCCGACTGGCAGGACCGGACGGGACGGCCTCGGCGAGATCTGGGGAGGTGTCGGCGCTCAGCGTGTCTGCGACAGCATCAGGGCGGGCACATAGCTCGCCGAGCACCCGCTCGGCGTCGGCGAGGCTCCCTTGAACCAAGCGGGACCGGCGACGGCGAGGTGATCCCGGCTCCCGAGGAAGCTCAACGTCAACCCGCCACACGCGATCTCGAACGGGTTTGATGCCGCCTGTTCCCTTCTTCCGCCGTCGTCGAGCCTCGCTCGCCACGACCGTCCCCCTTAGTAGAGCGGCTAAGCGACAGAGACAGTAGCTCAACGTAGTTGCTTGGCGGTGGATCTGCTAAGACCTAGGGAGCCAAAAACGGCTCTGACCTGGACTTTTGTGGAGCGGACGACGGGATTCGAACCCGCGACCCTCACCTTGGCAAGGTGATGCTCTACCACTGAGCCACGTCCGCAGCGAGGCCAACCTTACCCCTCCTCCGGGCTGGTTTCCCGCCTCGGGCACCTCGTCCGCAGCGGCCTACTTGAGCAGCCGGGACAGGCGGCGGTCGGCCAGAACCTTGCCTCCGGTCTGGCACGTGGCGCAGTACTGCAGCGACTTGGTGGCGAAGGACACCTCCCGAACGGTGTGGCCGCACACAGGGCACGGCTGGCCGGCGCGCCCGTGGACCCGCATCCCGGACTTCTTCTCCTTCTTGAGACCGGCAGCGGGAAGTCCTGCGCTGCGAGTGACGGCGTCGGACAGCACCTCGACGAGGGCGCCGTGCAGCCGCTCAGCCTCCTCCTCGCTCAGGCTGGCTGCGGACTTGTATGGCGACAGCCGGGCCACGTGCAGCGCCTCGTCGGAGTAGGCGTTGCCCACTCCGGCCACCACGCTCTGGGTGGTCAGGGCCGCCTTGAGCTGGCCACCCTGCTCACCCAGTGCCGCCCGCAGGGCAGCGGCGTCGAAGGCAGGGTCGAGTGGGTCGGGACCGAGGCGGGCGATCCCCTCGACCTCGTCGGGCGCCCCCACCACGTAGGCGGCCAGGCGCTTCTCGGTACCGGCCTCGGTGACGTCGAAGCCCGCTCCCCCGCTGAGGCGCATCCGCAGGGCCAGCGGGCCCTTGCCCGGCTTGGCCCGGCCCGGTGGCAGGGCGTCGTTCCACCTCACCCAGCCACCCCGGGCCAGGTGCAGGACCAGCCAGTGCGGCTCGGCATGGAGGAGGAGGAACTTGCCTCTCCGCTCGCACCCGGTGATCGTGCAGCCGGCCAGGGCGTCCAACGGCGGGTCGAAGGTCTTGAGTGCCGCGAAGGCGACCAGCTCCACGCCCTCGATGGACCGGCCCGTCGCGTTGTCGGCCAAGAAGCCCGCCAGCGCCTCCACCTCGGGCAGCTCGGGCACGCCTTCAGATCCCCGTGGAGCCGAAGCCGCCCGCGCCGCGCTCGCCCGGAGGCAGCTCGGAGGTGACGGTGAAAGCGGCCCGTTCGACGCGCTGGATCACGAGCTGAGCGATGCGGTCACCGCGGCGCACCTCGTACGGGTGCAGCGGATCGGTGTTCACCAACAGCACCCGCAGCTCGTCGCGGTAGCCGGAGTCGATCAGGCCCGGTGTGTTGAGGCAGGTGACGCCGTGGCGCAGGGCCAGGCCGCTGCGAGGCTGCACGAACCCCGCATAGCCCTCGGGGATGGCCACCGCCACACCGGTGCCCACCAGGCCCCGCCCCCCCGAGGGCGCCAGCGTGACGTCCTCGCTGGCCACCAGATCGGCGCCGGCGTCGTGCTCCCACCCGTAGGCGGGCAGTGGCAGATCGGGGTCGAGCTGCACCACTGGCACCGCCAGCACGGGCTCCATGCACGCCAGCCTACGATCCGCCTCGTGCTTGTCTGGATGGACCTCGAGATGACTGGCCTCGACCCCGCAAGGTGCGTGGTCGTTGAGGTCGCCACCCTCGTCACCGGCGACGACCTCGAAGTGGTGGCCGAGGGACCGGACCTGGTGGTCGGGGCACCGCCGCAGAGTCTCGACGCCATGGAGGACGTGGTGCGCAAGATGCACGAGAAGAGCGGGCTCCTCGACGCCATCCGCTCGTCCACCCTCACCCTGGCCGACGCCGAGGGCCAGACCCTCGACTTCATCAAGGAGCATGTGCCCGAGCCCCGCACCGTGCCTCTGTGCGGCAACTCCATCGGCACCGACCGCCGCTTCCTCGCCGCCCAGTTGCCCAGCGTCGAAGCGTGGCTCCACTACCGCTCGGTGGACGTCTCCACGCTCAAGGAGCTGTGCCGGCGCTGGTATCCCGACGTCCTTCGGGAGGCACCCAAGAAGGGGGGCAGCCACCGAGCCCTCGACGACATCAGGGAAAGCATCGAGGAGCTGCGCTACTACCGCTCCGCCATCTTCCGGTGACCACCTACGTGGCCCTGCTCCGCGGCATCAACGTGGGCGGCCGGAGCAAGGTCGCCATGGATGATCTCCGCCGGTTGCTCACAGACCTCGGCCACACCGTGTCACGACCTACATCCGAAGCGGTAGCGCGCTCTTCCGGTCGCCGGTCGAGGACGTCTAGAAGCTGGCCCGCGACATCGAGAGCGCCTCACCGGCGGCTGAAACAACGGTTTCAGGCAGGCAGCTCGAGGTGCTCGGCGGTGCGGCCGCGGCCGGCGAGCACCCGCTTGAGGCGTATGCGGTTGTAGCGCTGGGCGGCGATGCACGGGAAGTTGAGGGCCAAGGCTAGGACCTGCATGGCCACCACGTCGTACCAGCGGTTGTGCACCAGGAAGAGCGGTCCGGCCCCCACGATCAGCCAGTGGCCCAGCTCTGCCCGGCGCGTCTCGCGAACGTGAGTGCGCAGGTGCTCGTCGTCGAACGCCGCCAGCGTGGCCTTGTTGAAGCCACCCTCGAAGGCGTCTCCGGCCTCGGGCAGGAACCTCTTCCAGCGCCGGATGCGAAGCGCGGTCACGTAGAAGCGGCCGTCTCGCTCCCACCCCCTCTGGCGGAACAGCCACCCGTCACGCTCGAGCAGACGACTCGGCAGGCGGTGCACGAGGTAGCCGGCGCCTACGGCGATGCCGGCCCACGCCAACACGTCGAGTCCGAGGGCCGTCGGCCGGGACAGAACGACCATGGAGCGATGTTCCCACGCGCACTCGCCGGGGGGGCCTCGGCGGTACCGTGAACGGATGACGAGCTTGGGCCAGGTGCGCGCGGGGCGCATCGATCCCGCGGCCGTCGACGTCCTGCTGGCACGGGCCCGCCGGGAGGTGGAGGAAGGAGTCCTCCCCTCGTGCCAGATCGCCCTTGCCCGCCACGGCGAGCTCGTGGCCTTCGAGACCTTCGGCGACGCCACTGACACCACCCGCTACGTGGTCTTCTCCTGCATCAAGGCGTTCGTCGCCGGAGCAGTGTGGGCGCTCATGGGCGACGGGACACTCGACGTCTCCCTCGCCGTCGGCGAGTACGTGCCGGAGTTCGCGGCGTCCGGGAAGGAAGCGGTCACGGTGGAGCAGCTGCTGGTCCACACGGGCGGCTTTCCTCACGCCGTGCTAGGTCCTCCCGAGTGGTACTCCCGTGAGAGCCGCCTCCAGACGTTCGCCGGGTGGTCACTCGAGTGGGACCCGGGAACGGCTTATGAGTACCACCCCACCTCGGCCCACTGGGTCCTGGCCGAGATCATCGAGCGGGTCGGCGGGGAAGGCTACGGCGACGTCGTGCACCGCCGAGTCACCGAGGCGGTGAGCCTGCCTCGGCGGGTGCTAGCCATTCCCGAGGAGGATCAGGGCGACATCGCCACCATCGAGATATGTGGGCAGGTGGCAACCGCCGACGAGCTGGAGGCCGTGCTCGGCGTCCGGGAGCTCCCGCGGGCCACCGACGCCTATGAAGCGCTCCTGTACCTGAATCAGCCCGAGGTGCGAGCCCTGGGAATCCCGGGGGGAGGCGGTGTCATGCGAGCGGACCACCTGGCCCTCTTCTACCAGGCGATCCTCCACGACCAGGGTCGCGTCTGGCGCCCGGAGATCCTTGCTGACGCCACCGGCCGGATCCGTAACCGCTTCAAGGACTCGCTGTTCGGGTCGCCCGCCAACCGGACCCTCGGCCTCACCGTGGCCGGTGACGACGGGTTGGGCTTCGTCCGCGGCTTCGGCACCGCTGCCTCGCCGCGCGCCTTCGGCCACGGCGGTGCTGCCGGGCAGATCGGCTGGGCCGACCCTCACAGTGGCCTGTCGCTCGGCTTCGCCACCAACGGAGTCGACATCAACGTCATCCGCCAGGGCCGCCGCGGCATCGACATCTCCACCCTGGCGGCAGCCTGCGTCCTCAGCGACTGAGGTCGCTGGTGCGCACCAGCTCGGCCAGCGGGTCCTCGCCGCCGAGCTCGTTGATGGCCAGGTAACCGGGCAGGAGCACCCGCAATGACGGCCCCTTGGCGTTCCACCCGAGCTCACGCTGGTACACCGTGCGCGGAGCCTCGGCACCTCCCGATGCCACCGACACCGAGATGACGAGGCCCTCCTGGTCGACCGGCTCCACCACGTGTGAAACGACCGGCCCACTCAGCTCCACGGAGTCTCGCCCGACGTCGAGGCTGGCGCCGTAGGCCTTGCCGGCGTACGACTGCTCGTCGACGACGAAGGTGTCCCGCCGCCCGTTCATCACCACGCTCACCACGACGACGGGATCGGCGGTCGGGTTCTTCACGGACAAGGTCGTCCGGAGCCGGGGCTGATCCACCACACGTAGCGGCAGCAAGGAGCTGTACAGGGCAGGATCGGGGGGGTTGTCCCTGTAGTCACCCCCCTCCAGTCGGAACCGGTAGGCCGCCCTGCCCGGGTAGTCGTCGATGACGTCGAGGTCCTGGTGCTCGCCGAGGTCGAGGGCGTAGACGGTCCGGCCGTCGTAGTCGTGGGAGTTCCGTAGCCCAGTGAAGGGATGCAGGAGGGTCGGCCCGTACAGCGGCTGCAGGAACACGATGGCCCTTTGGTCCTTGATCGGGGCCAGGGTGGAGTACAGCATGCGGTCCTCCCTGGTGGCACGAAGGTTGGCCTGTACGCCCCTGACGAGGAGGAACCCGCTGGCGGTGAGCATGGCGACCAGGGCCAGGACGCCGAGGAGCCGGTCGCGCTGCCAGAAGCCGTTGAACCCCCTGGCGGCCAGGAAGGTGACGGGCACCAGGAGGGGGAGGAAGTAGAAGGGCCCGAGGAAGGCGGTCAGGCCGCCGCGCAGGCCTGTGCCGAAGGTGCCCCAGAAGAAGAGGTAGCCGAAGGGCACGGTGACGGCCACAAGGGCAAGCCAAGCCGCGGGGCTGCCTCGCCTGCATCTGCGCAGCCCGGCTACCAGGAATCCGATGACCACGAGCCCTCCGAAGCACCAGAAGCTGAGGAGAGCGACGTGGCGAATCACGCCGTACAACCCATGGGCAGGGGTGAAGATCAGGTCGGGGTGGTTGGGAGTGATCTTCCTGTTCCCGAACCCCAATGTGTCCCGCGGCTCGAGGATGGAGAACGGCGACCGGAACGGGCTCCCGGTGGCTGCCCAGTAGTAAGCCAGCATGGCTGCCAGAGGCAGGACCGCCCCGAGCGCCAACCAGCTGGCCTGCCCGAAGAGCCTCTTCGGGTCCCGCCATGCCGAGATCACGAAGTAGAGACCGAGTGGAGCGGCGAAGAGGACGGCATCGAAGGGTCGGGCGAACACGGCCGCGCCCAGGAGGAAGCCGCTCGCCCACAGCCACAGGCGGCCGCTCGAGCGCATGCCCCTGAGGAGGGCGAAGGCGAACGCCATCAGCAACAGCAGGTTCGAGCTGTAGGGAAGGAAGGTGATGCTCTGGATAAGGAACAACGGGGACAAAGCGAGGAAGGCGCTGGCCAGCGCTGCCTGTGGCCGGTCGCCGAGCACCTCCTTGGCCAGCAGGTAGGACAGCACCACGACGCCCCCGGCTATGAGGCCGAGCGCGATCCGGTGACTGCCCAGCACGATCCCCACGGCGACGAAGGACGCGTGCACCGGCGAGTACTTGAGGAGGTACTTGTCGCCGGACAGTACGCTGAGCCAGGGACGGAAGGCCTCCGGGTGTTTGGGCGCCGGCGGGAACAGGTGCCCGTGAGCTAGGGCGTCGGCCTGGAGGAGGTAGATCGCCTCGTCATGGTCGTCGGACAGATAGGGGAAGACCTGGCGGGAGGCCACAACGGCCCACATGGCGGCCGCCACCGCTACGAGCGCCACCAGGAGAGCCGGGTCGCGGACCAGGCGGCGGGCGACATTGGCTGGACCCTTGGCGTGCTCCCTTGGGGCCGGTGACCCGTTCTCGTCTACAAGGACCCCACTGTGCTCTTGCTGTGTCGGTGTCGACATGGGCGCGGCGTGCAACTGTAAGCGCAGGGCGGGTCTCGTTGCCCGGGCGCGAGGGGAACGATAGGGTGCGCCGACTTGACCGATTGGGTCCTCACCTTGCGAGATTCGGCCAATGCGCGCCGCGTGCTGCTCGGTCTCACCTTCGTGATCGCCACTGTGGCCAGCATCTCGATGGTGAATGCCCAGGTCGGCCCCCCCGGGCCGAGCCCCTACGGCTACGCGGGCGGTGGCGGCACGCCGCTCAGTGAAAAAGGTCTCAGTGCTCTCGGCGCCGGGATCGGTTACGGCTTCGCCGCCATCGGCCCCGGGATCGGCATCGGGTACGTCGTGGGGAAGGCCATCACCGCCATGGCCGAGAATCCCGAGTCGGCGGGCCAGGTGCGCACCACCATGTTCCTCGGCATCGCCTTCACCGAGGCGCTGGCTCTGATCGGCTTCGTGGTGTTCATCCTGCTCAAGTTCACCTAGGGCCCAGCGCCACCAACTCGGCGAGGACCGGTGATGCTTCGGGGGGTACGTCCACCCGCAGCCAGCGGGCGCCGGCTTCGAGCTCGATCGAGAAGAGAAGAACCCGCAGCATGCCTTCTCGCGCTGGGCCAGGTCCGCGGCGGCTACAAGCACGTCGTCGCCGGGACTGAGCCGGAGCCGAGCCACCGTGCCCCTCGAGCCGGCGCTCGACCACACATTGGGCGAGGAACTCCCGCCATTCCCCCACCCGGTCGTCCACCTCGCCAGCGCTCAGGGTGCAGGCGATGGGGACGCGGGTCACATCATGAGGCTACGCGGGATCAGTCCGGTGCGACTCGAGCTCCTTGCCCAGGTCCTGAAGCAGCTCCTCCCCCTGCGCCTCGGCAAGGGGTTGGTCCGTGATGGGTGTGGGACGTCCGTGCCGCCGCACGGCACGGACGAGGATGCGGTCACCGCGGTAGCCGCGACGCTCGCCGGTGAAGCCTTCGAGGTCGCTCCATGCCAGTCGGCGGCGTTGCAGGGCCCGGCGCACGAGGACGCCTTCGGAGCCCACCACGACCTCCGCGCGCCAGGCGTCGATGGCGGTGGCCACGCTCAACAGGGCGCAGACGCCGGCTGCGATCCGAAGAGGCAGAGGAAGGGCCGACCCGAAGGCCCATATCAGAAAGAAGGGTGCCAGGAACCCGACGGCTGCCCCATTGACGTTGCGCAGCGAGCGTCGCCAGCGTTCCTCGCCCACCCGTCCCCTCCGCTCAAACCAGCGCCACGCAGCGCACGGAGGGCAGCGCCGACGCCGCCTGCTCCCAGCTCCTGCCCTCGTCCATCGACACGTAGACGTCGCCGGCCTGGGTGGCCAGCGCGGCGCTCCCGTCCGCGCCCCCGGCCAGCCAGGACGTGTCCACGTTCCCGTCGAACCAGTCGGGGAGCCCGGAGCGGCAGCGTTCGAACGGCCCGTCCGCCTGCAGCAGCCGCCGGTACACCGCGGCCTGGCGGCCCCCCGGTCCGATGGAGACGCTGAGGAGCACGGTGTCGCCGGCGAAGGCCACCGCCCGGCTGTAGCTGGCGTGCAGCCCTTCGTCGTGCACGACCCAAGAGAGGCCGCCGTCATGGCTGTCGGCGAACCCGTGGGCGCACGCCGCCACCGCACGGGCGCTGTCTATGGCCAGCACCTGGTGCACGTCGTGGTCCAGGTCGATCGTGGGCCGCCAGCTTCCACCGCCGTCGTCGGAGCGCAGGATCCCTCCCACGTGGACGTTCACGAGGATGGCGCCGGACGGGGCGGTGCACAGCGAGCGAACGTCTGGCGGGCCGCCCCAGGGCGTGTACCAACGGCTCCGGCTCTCGGCCCGCTCGAATGCGTCCACCAGGCTTGGCTCGCCGCCCATGCGGTAGAGGTGAGCCTCGGCGGTGCCCACCAGAGGCTCGTCACCTGGGCGGGAGTCCAGGCACGTGATCGGGGGGCCTTCGAGGGTCGTGCCCGCTCCGCCGTCGCGAGCTGCGTCGTCGATGGCGACGAGGCGCCGGCCGTCGACCACGGCCCATCCACCGGCCATTGCGCCCACGTCCTCACCGCCGAGGGCAACCACCCGTCCGGACCCGGCGTCGACCACGCCTGCCACCGTCCCCACGAGCACCTCCATGGCGCCGTCATGGTAAACCGCGGACTGATGAGTGAAGCGGGCAGCAATCCCCTGGACCAGTACCGCTCCATGCGGGACTTCGGGCGCACACCCGAGCCCTCCGGCACCGAGGGCGCTGCCGAGCCGGGCGCCCGGTTCGTGGTCCAGGAGCACCATGCCACCGCGCTGCACTGGGACTTCCGCCTGGAGCGCGACGGCGTGCTGGTCTCCTGGGCTGTGCCCAAGGGCATCCCACCGGACCCGCGGGTCAATCACCTGGCCGTGCACACGGAGGACCACCCGCTCTCCTACATCGACTTCGAAGGCCACATCCCCGAAGGTGAGTACGGGGGCGGCAAGGTCGTTCTCTGGGACGGCGGCACCTACCAATGCCACAAGTGGGACGAACGAGAGGTGATGGTCACCCTCCACGGCCGGCGGACCAGGGGGCGCTATGTGCTGTTCCGCACCGGCGGCAAGAACTGGATGATGCACCGCATGGAGCCGCCCGAGGACCCGGGCCGAGAGCCCATGCCCGCCGACCTGTGTCCCCTCGAGTTGCCTGTCGGGCCCCTACCGGCCGACGAGAAGGCATGGTCGTTCGAGGCCGCCCTGGGCACGCAGCGGGTTCTCGTGGCTTCCGAGGGAGGGCGCTTACGAGTGCTCAGCGCCGGCGGGGAGGTCACCACCCGCTATCCCGAGCTGCGCCTGCTGGGACGGGCGCTCGGTGCCGTGGCCGTGGTCCTGGAGGGCGAGGTGGTTGCGGTCGGCTCCGACGGGCGACCTGATGGCGTCTCACTGGCCCGGAGGGCCGAGGCACGCAGTGACGCTGCGCTGCGCCGGCTCGCCGAGCACTCCCCCGTCACCTTCTTCGCCGCCGACGTGGTGTGGCTCGAGGGCCATGGCACCGCCGCCCTCCCCCACCGGGAGAGGCGAACACTGCTCGAGCGGCTCGAGCTGGCCGGTCCTGCCTGGCAGACGGCGCCCGTCCACCCCGGTGACGGCCGTGCCCTGCTGGAGGCGACCCGGGCACAGGCACTGGCGGGCGTTGTCGCCCGGCGGATCGACGGGGGGTACGAGCCTGAATCGCTGCGCTTCATGCCTGCGGACGCCGGGCCAGGGGCGCCCAGTGGCGTCCTCGCCGCAGGCTCCTAAGATGGGCGACATCAGGGTGGCTGCCGGCCCAGGTGCCGGACCAGAGGAGGCGTCTTTATGAGTGATTTCGAGCAGTGGCAAGAGCTGGCCCGCCAGCTTCGGGTCGACTCCATCCGCACCAGCTCGGCTGCTTCGTCGGGCCATCCCACTTCGTCCCTCTCGGCCGCGGACCTCATGGCCGTGCTCATGAGCAAGCACCTCCATTACGACTTCGACGAGCCCGAGAATCCCAACAACGACCACCTCGTCTTCTCCAAGGGCCACGCCTCCCCCCTCCTCTACGCCATGTACCGGGCCGCCGGTGCCATCGACAACGAAGAGCTGATGACCTATCGCCAGCTCGGCAGCCGACTCCCCGGACACCCCATGCCCAACGCCCTGCCGTACGTGGACGTGGCCACCGGGTCCCTCGGGCAGGGCCTGCCGGTCGGGGTCGGCATCGCCCTGGCGGCCAAGCAGCTCGACTACCTGCCCTACCGGGTGTGGGTGCTCTGCGGTGACAGCGAGATGACCGAGGGCTCCATGTGGGAGGCCTTCGAGCACGCCGGCCACTTCGGGCTCGACAACCTCACCGCCATCATCGACGTCAACCGCCTGGGCCAGCGGGGCTACACCATGCACCAGTGGGACGTCGACGCCTTCGTGCGCCCGTGCGAGGCATTCGGCTGGAAGGCCATTGTCATCGACGGCCACGACGTGCGGGCCATCGACGACGCCTACTCCGAGGCCGTGGGCACACCTGGCCGGCCCACCGTCATCATCGCCAAGACCATCAAGGGCAAGGGCGTCACCGAGGTGGAGGACCGCAACGAGGCCCACGGCAAGCCGGTGAAGGACGACGAGACCGCCATCAAGGAGCTCGGCGGCGAGACCGACATCAGGGTGCAGGTCAACAAGCCCATGACCGACCAGGCGCCCCACGTGTTCGAGGTGGCCGGTGCCGAGCTGCCCCAGTTCAAGGTGGGCGAGGAAGTGGCCACCCGCAAGGCGTACGGCCAGGCCCTCACCGCCCTCGGGAGCCAGCGAGGCGACGTGGTCGGCCTGGACGGTGAGATCAGCAACTCCACCCACGCCGAGATCTTCACCAAGGCCCATCCGGAGCGGTATTTCGAGATGTACATCGCCGAGCAGCTCATGGCGGCTGCGGCCACGGGCATCCAGGTACGGGGCTGGGTGCCCTACGCCTCCACCTTCGCCGCCTTCTGGAGCCGGGCCTACGACTTCATCCGCATGGCCTCCATCAGCGGGGCAAACCTCAACCTGTGCGGCTCCCACGCCGGCGTGTCCATCGGCGAGGACGGGGCGTCGCAGATGGGCCTCGAGGACATCGCCATGTTCCGGGCCGTGCACGGCAGCACCGTGCTCCACCCCTCAGACGCCAACCAGACGGCGCAGCTCGTGTGGCAGATGGCCGACCTCGACGGGATTCGCTACTTGCGAACCGCCCGCCCGGCCCTGCCCGTGATATACGAGCCCGACGAGGAGTTCCACGTGGGCGGCGCTCATGTAGCCCGGCGCTCGGACGACGACAAGGTGGCCATCGTGGCCGTTGGCGTCTGCGTGCACGAGGCTCTGGCGGCGGCCGAGACGCTCGACGGAGAGGGCCTCGCAGTACGGGTCATCGACGCCTACTCCATCAAGCCCATCGACGCCGACACGCTGCGGGAGGCGGCCCAGGACACGGGTGGACGGCTCATCACGGTGGAGGACCATTGGCCCGAAGGTGGCCTGGGAGACGCCGTGCTCGACGTGTTCGCCGACAGCGATGTGCGGCCTCGAGTGGTGAAGATCGCGGTGCGCAAGATGCCTGGATCCGCCCCCTCCAAGGAGCTGATCAAGGACTCGGGCATCGACGCGGAGGCGATCGCCGACGCCGCTCGCAAGCTGGCCGAAACCTAGGGATAGTCGTAGCCGCCCGGCCCTGGACGCCGGGCGGTCCTACGAGCAGCCGCTGGTGGTGCCGCAGCTCCCGCAGGCGTAACAGCTGCCGGCCCGCTGCATTTCCACGCCGCAGGAGTAGCAGAAGGGCGCGTCCTTGCCGACCGCCGCCGCCTGCGGCGCCTGATCGCTCCGGGGCGGTGCCGTCCGTTCCGGTGCCGATGCGTCCACCACGCCCGTCGAGGGCGTGACGTCCTCCTCCACGCCGGGAAGGGTCGGTTGGGTTCGCTCGTGGGTCGTGAGGATGCCGAGCTCCGTTCGCTCTTCCACCGGCAGGTAGTCCACGGCCAGACGCCGGAAGATGTAGTCCATCAGCGAAGCCGCTATGCGCAGGTCGGGGTCGTCGGTCATGCCCGCGGGCTCGAAGCGCATGTTGGTGTATTTCTGGACGTAGGTCTTGAGCGGCACACCATGCTGGAGGCCGAGCGAGATGGAGATGGAGAAGGCGTCCATCACGCCGGCCAGGGTGGAACCCTGCTTGGAGACCTTCACGAACATCTCGCCAGGGCGGCCGTCCTCGTACTCGCCCACGGTGACGTAGCCCTCGCAGTCGGCCACCCGGAAGGCGAAGGTGGCTGACCGGCGCCTGCGAGGCAGGCGCTCACGGATTGGCTGCTTCACTACCACGGTCTGGCGGTCGAGCGCCTTCTCCAACTCGGCCACCTTGACGGCCAGCTCCTGGTCGTGCGCCTCCGCTTCGGACGACGGTGTGCCGTCGGCGGCCGTGCCCTTCTTCACCGTGGAGAGGGGCTGGGCCACCTTGCAGTTGTCGCGGTACACGGCCAGGGCCTTGATGCCCATCTGCCAGGAGTCGAGGTAGAGCTGCTCGATGTCTTCGACGGTTGCGTCCTCGGGAACGTTCACCGTCTTACTCAGGGCTCCCGAGATGAACGGCTGAACCGCGGCCATCATCCGCACGTGACCCAGGTAGTGGATGTAGTTGTCGCCCATGGAGCAGGCGAACACCGGGAGGTGCTCGGCCCGGAGCGCCGGCGCCCCCATGATGGTCTTGTGCTCGTCGATGTGGCTGACGATGGCGGCCACCTCGTCGTCGGAGTACCCGAGCTGGCGAAGCGCCCGAGGCACGGTGTGGTTGACGATGGACATCGTGCCCCCGCCCACGAGCTTCTTCATCTTGACCAGACCGAGGTCGGGCTCCACCCCGGTGGTGTCACAGTCGAGGAGGAAGCTGATGGTGCCAGTCGGGGCCAGGACGCTGGCCTGGGAGTTGCGCACGCCATAGCGCTCGGCGTCCTCCACGGCAAGGTCCCATGCCTCCTGGGCAGCCGACAGCAGCTCAGTGGGGACGAGCTCCTCGTCGACCTTGGCCACCTCGTCGCGGTGCATACGCAGCACCCGCAGCATGTGCTCGGCGTTGTCGGTGTAGCCGGCGAAGGGCCCCATGCGAGCGGCGGTGCGAGCCGAGGTGGCGTAGGCCTGGCCCGTCATGAGGGCGGTGATGGCGGCGGCGTACGCCCGCCCGTTGTCGGAGTCGTAGGCCATGCCCTGGGACATGAGCAGGGCCCCGAGGTTGGCGTAGCCGATGCCGAGCTGGCGGAAGCGGCGGGCGTTCTGGCCGATCTTGTCGGTGGGATAGTCGGACATCCCGACCAGGATCTCCTGGGCCGTGAACAGGATCTCGACACTGGCCTTGAAGCCCTCCACGTCGAAGGAGCCGCCCTCCTCCATGTACCGCAGCAGGTTGAGGCTGGCCAGATTGCAAGCTGAGTTGTCGACCGACATGTATTCACTGCACGGGTTGGAGCCGTTGATCCGCCCCGTGGTGTGCAGGGTGTGCCAGCGGTTGATGGTGGTGTCGTACTGGATACCCGGGTCGGCGCACTCCCAGGCCGCCTTGGCGATCTGGCCGAAGAGGTCGCGCGCCTTGACCGTCTGCAGGACCTCACCGGTGGTGACCGCCTTCAGGTGCCAGTCGGCGTCGCCCATCACCGCGTGCATGAACTCGTCGCTCACCCGCACCGAGTTGTTGGCGTTCTGGTACTGGATCGAGTAGCTGTCCTTGCCGTCGAGGTCCATTTCGAACCCGGCATCGCGCAGGGCCCGTGCCTTGCGCTCCTCGATGGCCTTGCACCAGATGAAGTCCTCCACGTCGGGGTGGTCGACGTTGAGGATCACCATCTTGGCCGCCCGGCGGGTGGTGCCCCCGCTCTTGATCGTGCCCGCGGAGGCGTCGGCTCCACGCATGAAGCTCACCGGGCCTGAGGCGGTGCCTCCGCCCTTCAGGGTCTCCTTCGAGGAGCGGATCTTGCTGAGGTTGACCCCCGAGCCCGACCCGCCCTTGAAGATGATCCCCTCCTCGGCGTACCAGTTGAGGATCTCCTGCATCGAGTCCTCAACGGACAGGATGAAGCACGCGGAGGCCTGCTGGCTCCGGCCCGGGACGCCGATGTTGAACCACACCGGCGAGTTGAACGCCGCCTTCTGGTTGATGATCAGGTGCTTGAGCTCGGCGTTGAACGCCTCGGACTCATCGTCGTCCACGAAGTAGCCGTTGCGCACGCCCCAGGCCGTGATGGTGTCGGCCACCCGATCGGCAACCTGCTTCAGCGACCACTCCCGCTCGGGCGAGCCCGGGGCGCCCCGGAAGTACTTCTGGGCCAGGATGTTGGTGGCGTTGACGCTCCACGTGGAGGGCACCTCCACGCCGAGCTGCTCGAAGGCCACCCGTCCGTCGGCGTAGTTGGTGATGCGGGCGTCCCGGCGCTCCCAGGTGACCTCGTCGTAGGGATGGACTCCTGGGGTGGTGAAGTGGCGGCGAATGCCGATCCCCATGCGCTCGGGGGCGATGGCCATGTGGTCCTCCTGGTACTTCATGATGGTGGGCCACTGAGCAGCAAACCACAAGATAGAGGGGAGTGCTGACCGGTGACCACAAGATGTTGGGACCACTAATTACAGCAGCGTGATTACAACGGTGTCAAGCAATGCGAGGAGCACGGGCCCCAGCTGTTGTGTACGACCACGGGGTGGTCGACCTCCGAGCCGTCGTTGGTGACGGTGAAGTTGTGGGTACCTTCGACCTCGAGGTCGTAGACGGGAACAGCCTCGTCCAGGGCCACGCGCTCGACGGCGTCGACCCGTCCCCTGCCCATCCCCTCGAGCGAAACGCCGCGCCGCAGCTCTCGGGCCTCGGCCCAACCCACTTCTCGGGTGAGGAAGCGGTGCCGCGGCGTACATCTCAGCACCTGGCCGCCGTCGCTTCTGACCTCGAGCAGTTGACTCGTCCTTCCTGCCATCCACGCGCCGTTGATCTGGCGGACCACCCAGCGGCCGTGCTTGCGGTCGAATGACACCACGTCCGGGAGGTCGTCGCCCGCCACCGCCATCTTCTGGAGCAGCTCCAGAGCGACCAGACCCGAGGCGGTGACCACCAGCGTCTCTCCCACCAGGCAGTTCGGCGTGTGAATGCCGCGAGTGTAACTACAACGCTGTGAGTAGGGGTGAACTCTGGCTAGTTCGTCCCGATAGGGTCGGCGGCCATGGCCGAGGACCTGACCCGTGCCCTGGTGGTGGTCGCCCACCCCGACGACGTGGACTTCGGGGCTGCGGGCACGGTGGCCACGTGGACCGACTCCGGAGAGCCGTGACGTACTGCATCGTCACCGACGGAGATGCGGGCGGGTTCGACCCCGAGGTGCCCCGAGCCCAGATCCCCTCCATCCGCCGGGCGGAGCAGGAGGCTGCGGCCAAGACGGTGGGCGTCTCCGACGTGGTGTTCCTGGGCTACCCCGACGGCCGGCTGCAGGCCTCCATCGATCTGCGGCGCGACATCGCCCGCGTCATCCGCCGGGTCCGCCCGCAGCGGGTGCTGTGCACGTCGCCCGAGCGCAACTGGCAGCGCATCTACCCGAGCCATCCCGACCACCTGGCCGCCGGTGAAGCGGCCCTATGCGCCGTCTACCCCGACGCCCGCAACTCCTTCGCCCATCCCGAGCTGGCCGTGGAGGGCTACGAGGCGTGGACCGTCCCCGAGGTCTGGGTCATGGCCGGCCCCCACGAGCCCAACCGCTTCACCGACATCACCCAGGTGTTCGACCGCAAGCTCGCCGCCCTGTGCTGCCACCCGAGCCAGATCACCGACCGGGCCGCCCTGGAATCAAACCTGAGGACGTGGTTCAGCGGCGTGGCCCAGCTGGCCGGCCTTCCCGAGGGCTCGCTGGCCGAGGGCTTCTTCGCCATCGACACCGCCTGACGCCCTTGTACACGGCCTGACGCCGTCGACGGGCCCGTCCGCCGAGCGCCCCTCGGCGCTAAGTGGCTGACAGAGAGGCAGGTCCGAGGTGGCCGTTGGCCGCCGCTAGCTCCCTCCAGCGAGCTCCGGCGATGCGGGCCACGGCAAGGAGCTGGCGCCGCTCTCGGGCCCGCAGCGGTCGGCCTTCCCGACCGAGGACGAGGGTCCGGCCCACGGCGGGAAGCTCGGCCCAGGCCACGTCGTCGGGGCCACAGTCCGCGGCATTCAGCTGTGCCGAGGCGCCACTGCCCACCACGAACGCCCGGAGCCAGGACGCCGGCGGGACGTCGCCGCCTCCGGCAACGCCCTCCGAGCCTTGGGCAACGGCCTCGGCACCGTCGGCGCCGACCACGACCACCCAGTCGGCGTCGTAGTCCTGGCGGACATGGCGGACCAGTAGGTCGAGAAGCTCTCGAACGGAGCCTTGCTCCACCAGGGCCGCCGCCGTCTCGAGGGAGTGGGCACGGGCGTCGAAGCCGGTGTCGTGTAGCGGACGCACGTCCTCGACGTCCACGCCGTCGACCTCGGACACCTCGGAGACGAGGAGGGGCACGAGGTCGTCGCTCGGCAGCTGCACCACCAGTTCGTCGATTGCTCGCCCCGCGCCGCGCTCGAGGATGTCGATGCCGACCAGGTCGCCCCGCACGGCGCCGATACGGCTGGCCACGGCGCCCAGCGCGCCCGGGCGGTCGGGCAACCAGACGCGCAGCACGTGGGTGGTCACCGAAGCAGGGTAGACGCCGATCGTGAACGCAGCGTTACCGCGCCGGGTCCGAAGCGAGAACCCCGCACAGTAGGATGGGAGTACTCAGAGGCGGGTGAGGGCCTTGCGCATGGTGCGCACGGCCTGGTTGATGCGCTGGTCGTTCTCGATCAGGGCGAAGCGCACGTACCCCTCGCCGCCCGGGCCGAAGCCGACGCCAGGCGACGTGGCGACCTTGGCCTCACGCACGAGGAGCTTGGCGAACTCAAGGCTTCCCATCTCTCGATAGGGCTCGGGGACGGGGGCCCACACGAACATCGTTCCCACCGGCCGGTCGAGCTCCCAGCCGATGCGGTTGAGTCCATCGACGAGCGAGTCCCGCCGGCTCTGGTAGATCTCGTTGACCACCTTGGGGTACTCCCCCGCCTCGTTCAAGGCCACTATGGCGGCGATCTGGATGGGCTGGAAGGTGCCGTAGTCGAGGTAACTCTTGAGCTTGGTGAGGGCCTGGACGATCTCGGCGTTGCCCACCATGAACCCCACCCGCCACCCGGCCATGGAGAAGGACTTGGTGAGCGTGTACAGCTCCACGGACACGTCCTTGGCGCCCGGCACCTCCAGGATTGACGGTGGCTTGAAGCCGTCGAAGGCGGTCTCGGCGTAGGCGAAGTCGTGCACCAGGACCACCTCGTGCTCGCGGGCGAAGTCGACGATGCGGCGCATCCAGTCGATGTCAACGCAGCTGGTGGTGGGGTTGTGGGGGAAGGAGAGCACGACGACGCGCGGCTTGGGCCACTGCGACTCCCAGGCCTCGAGCAGGTTCTCCAGGAAGTCCTGACCGGGGCCTACCCGCACCTGCTGCACTTCGGCGCCGGCGAACAGCGGGGCGTATACGTGGATCGGGTACGACGGGGCGGGGACGAAGGCGGAGTCACCGGGGCCGAGGAGCACCCACATCAGGTGAGACAGGCCCTCCTTGGCCCCGATGGTGGTGACCACCTCCCGGTCGGGGTCGAGCTCCACGCCGAAGCGACGCAGGTACAGGTCGGTGATGGCCCGGCGAAGCTTGGGGATTCCTCGCGAGGCCGAGTAGCGGTGGTTGCGGGGATTGCGGACCGCCTCGGCCAGCTTCTCGACGGCCACGTCGGGCGACGGGATGTCGGGGTTCCCGAAGCCGAGGTCGATGACGTCCTCGCCCTGGCGGCGCGCCTCGATCTTCAGGTTGTCGATGATGCTGAAGACGTACGGCGGCAGCCCGTTGACCCGGCGGAACTCCACTGGGGTGCAGTGTACGGCTCAGGTTTACGCCACCGTCTGCCTCGCCTCGGCCACCACCTCCACCGCGGCCGGCCAGGGCACGCCGATGGGGGCCACGACGGCCCAGGACGCACCGGCATCGGTCAGCGATCGCAGCAGGGTGGCCGCGAACCCGCCGCCGGCGGAAAGGTCGACCCTGCCGCCCCACGTCACGGGCACCGAATCGGGGCGGGCCAGCTCGTCGGCGACGACGCCGGGTGCCACGTCCCAGAAGTTGAGGGCATCGGATGCGGTCCGGCCCACGGCACGGGTGCCGGCGGACAGTCCGCCGACCCAGGTCTCGATGCCGAGGCGACGCAGGCGGCTGCAGCAATCGGCGAGCGACGCCCAGCGGTCGGCCACAGAAGGGAACGGCACGCCGAAGGCCCGATTCTCGTCCTCGCTCAGCCGGTCGCCCGTGCCGAGGCCGGCCACCAGACGGTTCCCGGCCATGGCAGACAGCGTTGCCAGAGCGCCGACGAGGAGGTCGTCGGCCACGAGGCCGACACGAGCCACCAGCGTGCCGACGCGCAGCCGGCGGGTCTCCACGGCCAGGGCTGCGAGCAGGCACGGCCCGTGCAGGGCGGGGCGGTCGGGCCTGCCGATGGCCCATAGGTGGTCGAAGACGAACACGCCGTCGAGGCCCGCCGCCTCCGCCTGCCGGGCCACCTCGATGCAGGCCTCGGGGTCTTCGCCGAACTGCGGCAGGGTGAGCCCTACCTTCAACGGCGCGCCGCTCGCTCGGGGGCGACCTTCTCCTGCCCGGCCAGGAGGGCAGCGCCGATGGCCCCCGCCCTCTCGCCCAGCGTGGCAGCCACGATGGGCACCTCGGGGCGGTGCTCGCCGCCTTCCACCTGCTCGGCGAAGGCCTCCCGCACCGGCACCAGCAAGACCTCCCCCGACGACACCAGCCCACCACCGAGGACGATCCTCTGGGGGTCGAGGATGGCGACCAGGTTGGCCAGCCCGAGCGCCACCCACCACCCGAACCGATCCATGACGGCGCGGGCGTGAGCGTCCCCCTCGGCTGCGGCGCGGGTGACGTGCTCGCCCCGCACGTTGTCGGCGTCACCCCCGGCCAGCTCCACGATGCGGCTGCTGGGGTCGGCCACGGCCGCCTCCCTGGCCAGCCGGCCCAGCCCGCTGCCCGAAGCCAAGCGCTCCCAGCATCCCCGTCTGCCGCAGGAGCAAGGCGGCCCGTGCGCGTCGACGACCATGTGGCCGATCTCGCCGGCGAAGCCGGAGGCGCCCCGCAACAGCTCGCAGCCGGCGATGACGCCTCCGCCGATCCCCGTGCCGAGGGTGACCATCAGGGCGTGGCCCACGCCCCGGGCGGCACCGACCTGACTCTCGGCCCAGCCGGCTGCACTGGCGTCGTTCTCGATGCGCACGCTTGTACCCGGGAGCCGGGCCTCGATCGCCGTCCGCAGCGCGACATCGACCACGCCCGGAAGGTTCGGCGCGAAGCGCAGTACGCCGTTCACGTCCACCAGGCCGGGCGCGCCCACGCCCACCGACGCCGGGCTCCCGAGGGCCGTGGCCACGGCCACGATGGTCTCCACGATGGCCTCCGTGCCCACGGGTGTGGCGAGCCTGTGCTCGGCCACCACGTTGCCCGCCTCGTCCAGAGCAACGCCCAGGCACTTGGTGCCCCCGAGGTCGATGCCCGCCGTGAGACCCGCCGTGGTCACCGCCGGGATGGTACCGGGAAGATCCGGCGCGGCCGTCTGGACCCCGCCTCTTGCACAACTCGGTGCCTGGCGTACCCGGTCGATTGATCAAAGTCCGCAGTGATGCAGGTCAGGCCGTGAGGTCAGCCAGAGTCTGCTGCAGCTTCGAGGCGAGGAGGTCGTAGGAGAAGTCGTCCACCGCCCGCCGGCGGGCCGCCTCGCCCATGCGCCGGCGCAGCGCAGGGTCGTCCAGCAGGCGTTCGAGTGCTCCGGCCACCTGCCCAGGCTCGCCCGGCTCGGTCACCACCAGCCCGGTCCGGCCGTCGGCAACGGCATCGCCGGCACCGCCACTGGCCCCCGCCACCTGGACCACGCCGCACGCCGCGGCCTCGAGGAAGACGATTCCGAACCCCTCCTGGTCGAGGCCAGCCCAGCGCTCCCGGCAAACCATGGCGAACACGTCGCCACAGCCGTACAGAGCAGGCAGCCGGTCGTCGGGCACGGCGCCGACCAGGCGGACGGGGGCCCCGAGGCGCCGCACGAGGCGCTCTAGGCGGTCACGGTCGCGGCCACTGCCGGCGATGGCCACGGTGAGGTCGGGGTGGCCATGGGCCAACCGGTCGGCGGCACGGATCAACACGTCCATTCCCTTGCGCGGCACCAGGCGGCTCACGCTGACCACGAGGCAACCGTCCGGGTCGAGATCGAGGTCGGCCCGAGCCTTCTGCCGCTCCTCGGCCGATAGTGGCCGGAATCGCTCGTGATCGACGCCCGGCGGGACCAGGGTGGTGGGCGGCATGGCGTCGCCCATCACGCGCCGGGCCTCGGACTCGGCGTAGGACGAGGCGGCGATGACGTGGCGCGCGCCGCCGACCACCCGGGCGAGGGCTCGGCTGGCCGCGGGCAGGCGAGCCGGCACGGTGACCTCGGCGCCATGAAGGACCACGGCGTAGGGCCGGTCCAGCCGCGGCCCGAGCAGGCCGACCGGCAGCGCCGGGTCGAACACCACCAGGGCGGCGTCCACCTCGTCGGCCAGGCTGCGCACGTGGCGGAGAAGACCGGGGGTGGGCAGCAGGAAAGGCCGCTCGAACCTCTGGATGCGATAGTCCTGGGAGGCGTCGAAAGACGAGGAGCCGTCGTGGGGGGTTGTGAGCACGGTCACCTCGTCGGGGGGGAGCCGCCGCCACAGCTCCCAGAGGTAGGACTGGATGCCGCCCACCTTGGGGGGGAAGTCGTTGGTGACGAGGAGGTGGCCCATCAGGGCTGGACGGAAGCCGCCTCGACCAGGTCCTTACGGTCGAGCCTTTGGGCCGCCCACTGGGCATGCTCCCGGACGAGGGGGTCAGGGTCGGCCAGGGCGCAGGCGAGCACGCGGGCCACGGCGGGGTCGGAGCCATCGCCGACGTTCCCCAGGGCCACGAGGGCGTTGCGGCGCAGGTACCGGGGTTGGCGGCGGGGGACGTACCAGCGTTCGAACCGCGCCAGCAGCTCGTCGCCGGGTGTCTCCAGCATCTCGACCAGCTCCACCCACGCCTCGGCGTCCGGCTCCGCGGGCGGCGGCGGGTTGCGACGGTCCTCCAGCCGGTTGGGTGGGCACACCTCCTGGCAGTCGTCGCACCCGTACACCCGCCCCCCGAGGGCCTCGCGGAACTCGAGGGGGAAGCTCCCCGGCGCCTCGAGCAGCCAGGCCAGGCAGCGGCGTGCATCGAGCACACCGGGCTCCACCAGGGCGCCGGTGGGACACGCCGGCAGGCAGCGGGTGCAGGCGCCACACCCATCTGCCAGCGGCGCCTGCTCGGCAGGCAGGGGTGCGTCGGTGACCACCGAGCCCAGCACGAACCACGAGCCGTGACCTGCAAGGAGGAGGTTGGCGTTCTTCCCGTACCAGCCCAGGCCGGCGCGGTAGGCGGCCTCCCGGTCGACGAGTGCGTTGTCGTCCACCAGCACCCGAGCGCTCCATCCTTCGGCTCTCAGCCGTTCGGCCACCACGCCCAGCGCCGCTCGCAAGGGGGCGTAGACGTCGTCCCAGGAGTAGCGGGCGACCCGCCCCACGCCGCGGTCGGCCGGGCGATCGGGCTCGGCCCGCCGGTAGGAGCGAGCGCCCACGACCAGGGCCTTGGCCCCGGGCAGAGCCCGCCCCGGATCGGTGGACCGGGAAGGGTTGCCGAAGGTGAAGTGCATCCCACCGTGCAGGCCGGCAGCCTTGCGTTCCTCGAGATGGCGGCGCGTGCTCGAGAACACGTCCGCCGGAGCCACGCCGACGGCGTCGAGGCCCGCCTCGCGCCCGAGCCGGAACAGCTCGTCGGCCAGGGACTGCCCCTCCGGGCACATGGCCTCATGGTTGCAGGCATCGCCTTCGTCGACGACCGCCGCCGGGCGGGTGACTCTCAGCGGCGGCGCCGGGGCAGCGGCCATCGAGAGTCTTCGTCGGCCAGGTCCTGCTCGGTCAAGGGGGCGCCGGCGGCGACGTCAGGCGTCGACATGATGACCAGCGGAGGGCGCGGGGGGACGGGCTCGGCCTCGGCGGCAGGGGTCGCCTCCGGAGCGCGAGCCTGCGGCGGGCTCGGTTGGGGCTGGGCCGCCACCACGGCCGGGCCGGAGATCGGGGAGAGCCGCTCGGGCGCAGCAGGGGCGACCGGCGTGTCGACAACCCCATCGGAGGTGATGGTCGGGAAAGGTCTACTGCCAGGGGAGCTCGACCGACCGGAGGCGGTTACCGGGGCCGGTGGCCTTTTGGACGGCGCCTTCCGTGCCGTGGCCTTCTTCGTGGTCGCCTTCCTTGCCGTCGCCTTTCGCGCCATGGCCTTTCGCGCCATGGCCTTCTTCGGAGTCACCTTCCGGGGGGCCACCTTCCGCGGGCTCATCTTCTTGGAGGTGGCCTTCCTCGAAGTGGGCTGGACCACCTTGGAGACCGGGCTCTTCGTTGCCACCTTCACGGCGGTACTGGCAACCCTCGTCGGTGCCGCCTTCTTCTTCGTCGCCTTGGTGGCCTTCGTCGCCTTCTTGGCGCCGGCTCTCTTCGCTCGTGACACCGGCGCAGGGGCTGAGAGCTCGGCGTCGCGCTTGCGCTTCCGGCCCGGCGCGACATAGCCGAGGTCGGTGGCCACCCGGTTGCGCGCGGTGAGTTCTCCGTCGCGCAGGTCGACCTCCCACTCGGCCATCTTGCGCCGGCGCTTGGCGACGAAGCTGAGGCGAACGACCCACCTGGCGCCCTGGAGGTTGTAGGCGCTCCAGCCGGCGTCGAACACCTCGTCGTCGCGCAGCGCGCCCTGATCGGCGAGGTTCCAACGCACCGAAGTCCGCAGCGGCTGGGCCGAAGGGCCGACCCGGGGCTTGGTGAAGGTGAGCCGTTGAGCCTGCTCCACCACCCTGGCCTGCTCGGCGATGATGGGGGCGGCAAAGCGGATGATCCATTCCTCGTCCACGCCGGCCTCGTCGGCCACGTCGGAGATGGAGCTTCCCGAGCGAAGTCTCGACTGGATCTCGCGCGGGCTCAGCTCGCTCGATGGCTTGGGATACATCGGCGCCGGCGCGGGGAGAGACCGGCGCGGGAGGGCGAGCGACGAGGCGCGCGCGTCCTGCCTGGCAACTTCGGCCTCCTCCCCTTCACCGTCGAACTGCTCGATGGCTGCCAACAGGTACTCGTCGATGGCCACGAAGTACTCGCCCGACGTCGCATCGTCGCGACGACTGAGCATGAGCGCTTCGTTGTCGTTGGTAAAGCCGACGAAGTGGAGCTGCTCCACCGTTCCCCGATCGTGGTCAGCGGCCCGGCTCTCGGTCCTCTCGGACCGTATCACCACCCCTCGTCACAGTTGGGAACATATTCGACTCGTACTAGCCGCGCGTGCATCGAATCGGCGAAGAGTGACCTTCCGTCACCGGTGTTGTCGGCTGGTGTCGAGTTGTTTAGCCTGCCCCCTCCGTGAACCCGCGCCTGAGTGCAGTATGCGAGCTCGAGGTCTCCAGCATGCGTGAGTGGGCCGGAATGCACGAACGCTTCGACGGCGTCGTCCAAGACCTCTCCCCCTCGGGTGTGGCTGCGGCGCTGGCCAGGCTCGGAGAGGGGCCACCCGAGCCGGACAGGCACGACGAGGCCCACCTGTCGGCCGCCGAGGCAGGGCTGCGCACGGTATACGGCGTTGTCGAAGAGCACAGGCGCAACCCCCTACCCCACCTGGGCAACCTCGACCTCTCGTGCTACGACCGTGAATACGCACCCGCGTCCGAGCGGGACCAGGCGCGCCGCCGCCATCTCGCCGCCTGGCCCGACGCCGTCCAAGCCGCTGTCGACGCGCTCGACCAGGTGCCATCACCGGTCGCACGCGCCTTGCTCCCTGCAGCGCGAGGTCTCGAGGCGGGCGTACCTGTGGCCGGCGACGGGCACCCCCGGAGCGCCGATGAAGCTGAAGCGGCGGCCACCGCCATCACCGCGTTGGGCCGGTTGGTCTCACACCTGGAGCGCGCCGCGGAGGAGGGAGACCCCGACCCGTCGCTTGGCGCTGCGAACCTGGTCGCGCTCATGGGAGACGGTGAGGCGATGAGGGTGGACCTCGGACGCCTGGCAGAGCGGGCCGACGCCGAGCGCAACCGCCTCCTGGCTGCCATGGCCGAGGCTTGCGGGCGCCATGACCCCGGCTCGTCTCCGGCGGAGCTGGTTCCGGAGCTGCTGGCCGACCACCCGGCCGAGGCCACGGACATCTATGCAGAGGCCACCGGCCAGATCGCCGAGGCGACCGCCTTCACGCTGCAGCACGACCTTCTCCCCGACCTCGGCGGTGAATGCATGGTGGGTCCTGCGCCACCGTCCCGGCGATGGGCCATGGCCATGATGTCGTGGGCCGCTCCCCTCGAGGAGGACGCCCCCTCCTGGTACTACGTCACGCCTCCCGACGCGGCGTGGCCCGAGCACGAGCAGAGGGAGTGGCTGGAGGTGTTCAGCCGGACCACCCTGCCGGCCATCACCGTGCACGAGGTCATGCCCGGCCACTTCGCCCACGGCCGTATGCTGCGCCGCACGCGCGGCGAAGTCCGCCGGTCCCTGTTCTCCACTGCGTTCGTCGAGGGATGGGCGCACTACGGCGAAGGGCTCTTCGTCGAAGAGGGCTTCAGGCGCGACGATGCCCGCTTCGCCGTCGGGGTGTGCATCGAGGCGCTCGTCCGCGTCACCCGTCTGGCCGTCGCCATCGGGCTGCACACCGGGGCAATGACCATGGACGAGGCGGTCCACCGCTTCCAAGCCGACGCGTTCCTGCGCGGGCCGGCAGCCCGGGCCGAGGCCCACCGGGCGGGCTACGACCCCACCTATGGCCGCTACACCTGGGGGAAGCTGGAGATCCTCGCCCTGCGGGACGAGGCCATGGCTCTCTGGGGTAGGCGGTACTCGCACCGCAGGTTCCACGAGGCGCTGCTGGACCTCGGTGCCCCTCCGCTCGGTCTCATGGGCCGCGTGTTGGACGAGTGAGCAGCTGGACGGCTGAGCAGCTGGACGGCTGAGCAGCTGGACGGGGGCCGCTACTGCGTGACCGGCGGACCGCCGCTGTCCGGACGCCCGAAGGGGTCATCGAAGGACTCGGGGCCGGCCGCGCCGCCCTCGTCGCCCACCATGGCCTCACCCTCGTAACCGGCGTCCCCGGGCCCGCTGGCGCCCGGTGCCCCCGCCGCCGAAGCATGCTGATGCGGCTCACGCATGTCGCCCTTGGCCGTTTCGTCCCGGTCGTCGGCTGGGTCGTCGGCCATGTCGCTCAGGCTGCCATCTCCTGGGTCGTCTTCACCAGCCGGGCCAGCACGTCGGCGGCCCGGCCCTCGTCCAGCGAAAGCTGCGCCGCGCCCAGGCCCTCCTCCAGGCCCTCCGCCAGCCCTGCGGCCACGATGCCGGCGGCGGCGTTGAGCACGACCACGTCCCGGTGCGGCCCCTTCTCGCCGGCGAGCACCCGCCGGGTCAACTCGGCGTTGGTCGAAGCGTCACCACCGTGCAGGTCCTCGGGCGCGGCCCGCTCCAAGCCGAGGTCGCGAGGGTCGACCACGACCGAGCGAACGGCCCCGTCGACCACCTCCACCATGGTGGAGGTGGTGGTGGTGGTGAGCTCGTCGAGGCCGTCGTGGCCGTACACCACCAAGGCGTGAGTGGCGCCGTTGGCCTCGAGGACACCGAGCATCTTGTGGGCCATGGCCGGGTTGCTCACCCCCACGACTTGGCGGCGCGGCCGAGCCGGGTTGGCCAGAGGGCCCAGGAAGTTGAACACCGTCGCCACGCCGAGCTCTCGCCGGGTCGGCCCGGCGTGTCGCAGGGCAGGATGGAAGCGAGGGGCGAAGCAGAAGGCCATGCCCGCCTGCTCGAGGCAGCGGAGGACGGCCGTGGGTCCGAGATCGACGACCACGCCGAGCGCCTCGAGCACGTCCGCCGAGCCGGCCAGGGAGGACATGGCCCGGTTGCCGTGCTTGCAGACCGGGGCGCCGGCGCCGGCCACGACGAGGGCGGCCATGGTGGACACGTTGACCGACCGGCTGCGGTCACCACCGGTCCCGCACGTGTCGACCAGGTCCATCTCGTCCGGGACGGGCACCGCCTCGGCGTGGGCCAGCATCGTGCGCACCAGGGCGGTCATCTCCTCCACCGTCTCCCCCTTCATGCGCAAGGCGACGGCGAAGGCAGCGATCTGGGCCGAGGCGGCGGAGCCGGACAGGATCTCCGACAGCGCAGCGGCGGCCTCGTCGGCCGACAGATCGTTGCCCCCCACCAGCCGCCCAAGGATGAAAGGCCACCCCCCGAGCTCAGAGAATGAGGGAGTCTCCTGAGGGGTCATGGGATGGAACGCTACGCCAGGGACGGCGGCCGGCGGAGCCGCCGAAGGCGCCGCCGAGCAAGCTCCGCTTGGGGGGCGACTAAGCCGACTTGCGCCGCTGGCGGATGATGCGGCGGCGCTCACGCTCCGTGGCGCCTCCCCAGATCCCGTCCCGTTCCCGGTTGGCCAGGGCGAACTCGAGGCACGCCTGGCGGACGTCGCACTGGTCGCAGATGGCCTTGGCCGGCTCTGCGTCGTCGTCCGACGCCGGGTAGAAGATGTCCGGGTCGACGCCGCGGCACGCTGCACGCTGGCGCCAGGACAAGTTCATCGGGTAGCTCACGTCCTTTAACAAACAAGAGAGTTGACTGGAACTATCAGCCAACGCCGGAAGTCCGTTAGTCATTCCCACGCCGGCCGCGTTTCAAGCTTCGCCACGCAATGGGCGTGCCCAGGCGGGCGGGGGGCGAAACTCTAGGATCGAGCGGTGACCACCACCGGCCGGTATCAGCCACCAAGAGTACACCGCAGCCGCCAGCCAATCCTGATCGGGGCGGCCCTCGGCGCCGCCGTGCCCGGCGTGGGGCTGCGGCTCGTCGACGTTCACCTGCCCGACCCCGTACTCGCCCTGATCTTCGGGATGGCCATCGTGGGCGCCGCCTTCCTCCTCTCCTGGGCGGCCGAGGCGGCCCAGGTCGACATCTCGGCGGGGCTGGCCATCGGCGTGCTGGCCCTCATCGCCGTCTTGCCCGAGTACGCCGTGGACCTGGTGTTCGCCGTCAAGGGCGGCAACTCCTTCGAGAAGTTCGGTCGGTCCTGCCCCTCTCCGGAGGGCGGTGAGTCACCGTGCTCCCTCGCGCTGGCAAACATGACGGGGGCGAACCGCCTTCTCATCGGCATCGGCTGGACCATGGTGGTGTTCATCGCCTGGTGGCGATTCCGCCAGCGGGGGGAACCCGACCGCGGCCGAGAGATCGTCCTGGAACGGACCCGCTCGGTGGAGCTGGCGTTTCTCGGGATCGCCACTGTGTACTCCCTCACGCTGCCCCTGCGGAACTCGATCAACCTCGTGGACGCCGCCTTCCTGGTGAGCCTCTTCCTCGTGTACTCCTACCGGATCTCGAAGGCCCCGGCCGAGGAGCCCCACCTGGTGGGACCGGCCCGATGGATCGGCGAGCTGGTCAAGCAGAAACGCAGGCCTGCCGTCGTCGGACTGTTCGTAGTGGCCGCCGCCATCATCCTGCTCTGCGCTGAGCACTTCGCCGAGGCCCTGGTGGGTACGGGCAAGTCCGCGGGCATCGACGAGTTCCTGCTCGTGCAGTGGCTGGCTCCCCTCGCCTCCGAGGCCCCCGAGCTGCTGGTGGCCGCGCTCTACGCCTGGCGGCTCAACACCAACTCCGGGCTCGGCACCCTGGTGTCGTCCAAGGTGAACCAGTGGACGCTGCTGGTGGGCACTCTTCCCATCGCCTTCACCATCGCCGCCGGTGCCGCTCATGGGCTGCCGATCGACGCCCACCAGCGGGAGGAGCTGTTCGTGACCGCGGCGCAGTCTGCCTTCGCCGTGGCCATCCTCATCAACCTGTCCATGTCGGTGCGCGAGGCGGGCGTGGTGCTTTTCCTGTTCCTGTTCCAGTTCGTGGCCGGCGCGGTGGGTCCCGAGTCCATCCACGGCCCGGTGCGTATCATCACCGGCATCGCCTACCTGGTGGCGGCCGCCGGGCTGGTGGTGAGGAATCGGCGCCAGCTCGGCTCGCTGTTCAAAGACGGCTTGCGCACCCCCTACAAGCGGCTCCAGCAGGAGTCATGACCAACTGGTGACGAAGACCAGCCTCGATCGCCGGGCGGTGGGCGTGGGCGCGGTAGCCACGTTGGGCATCGCCGCCGTCCCCATCGCCGTGGTCAGGGTGGTGGTCGGCAGCCAGACCGAGGGCTTCGAGCGCAACCTCTGGGTGGTGCCCGTCCTGGCCCTCTTCGTGGCCTTCACCGTCGGTGGTCACACGGCGGCCAAGGCTCGCCCCGCGGCGCCGTACCGTCACGCCGCGGCCTCCGCCCTGACCGCCTTCGCCGCCTTCGTGGCCTTCACCCTCGCCCGGCGGCTCCTCGGCGGCGAAGGGCTCTCCTTCCCGCTGGTCGTCACCCTGGCCATGCTGTTCCAGGTCACCGTGTCCTTGGCCCTGGTGGGCGGCTACGTGGCTTGGAGGCGGAGCCGCTCGCAGCAGCTCAGGCCGTGACCAGGCGGGCCGTGGCCCTGCGGCCCGGGAGCTTCACCACCTCGATGGCGTGAGGGAGCGCGGCCTTGATGGTCTCGTCGTGGGTGACCACCAGCACCTGGCGGAAGCGTGACTTGAGGCGCTCCAGGGCCCCCAGCATCCTGGCCTTGCGGTCCTCGTCGAGGGGCCCGAACACCTCGTCGAGCACCAGCAGTCCCACAGCCCCGCCCGACAGCAGCCGCACGTGCTCGCTGATGGCCACTCTCAGGGCCAGATTGGCCAGGTCCGTCTCCGACCCGGAGAACCGCTCCATGTCGTAGAGGCGGCCACGATCGCGGATCTGGATCTCGTAGGTCTCGGCATCCACCTCGAGGCGGTCGTACTCGTGGTCGGTGAGCTCGGCGAACAGCTCGGCCGCCTGTCCGGACAGCCGGGGACCGACAGTGGCAACCACCGTGTTCCTGAAGGCACCCATCAGGTCGGCCAACCGGGCCAGGTGACGGGCCTCCTCGGCGCTGGCCTCAAGGGCGGCGTGCTGAGCCCGGCCTCGCTGCAGGGCCTCGGCTGCAGCCGCGGCCCGCTCCCCGGCCTTCGCCGCCAAGACCTGAGCGTCGTGGAGGGCGGCCGCAGCCCGTTCGGCCGCAGCCCGGGCCTCGTCCCGTCGGTGCCGGGCGGAGTCCACGTCCTCGGGGCGGAAGCCGAGCGACCGGCGCTTGTCACGGAGCACGTCGAGGCGGCCGGCGGCATGGGTGAGGCGGGCGCGGGCTGACTCGATGGCCTTCTCGGCGACGGGGCGCCGCTCGAGGCGGCCCTCGATGCGCTGGCACTGGCGGTCCGCCTCCCGCCGGCGGGCCACGTCGGCCACCAGCGCCTCGGCCTCCTCCGCCGAGACCGGCCCTCCGAGCAGCTCCCGGGCCTTGGCCACTTCCTCCTGGGCCGCTTGGCGCCGGGCTCGGTGCTGCTCGTACGCGGTCCAGGCGACCCTCGACTGCTCGAGAGCGACCTGCGCCTCTCGAGCCCGCGCCGCGCCGGCGCGCGCCGCCTCCTCCAGTGCCGCCCGCTCCTCCCCGAGGCTCCGTACCGCCTCTGCGGCCTGATGGAGCTCGGCGGCGCGGTGGTCCCGGACCTTCTCGAATGCCTCCCCGAGCGCCTGCCCGCACAGTGGGCAGGCGCCTTCGCCCGAGAGTTGCGCCGAGCTCTGCACGCCGGCCTTGGCCCTCTGCTCGGCCTCGATGGCGCTGCGGAGCCGGCCCCTGACCTCGGCCAGCCGGTTGGCATCGGCATCGGCTGCTTCTCCGGCAGTCCGGCAACCGGCTTCGTCGGGCTCAGGAGGCTGGCGGAGATCGGGCAGCGCCGACAGCGCCCGCTCCGCCGCCGCCATCTCCTCCACCAGCCGCAGACGCCTCTCGGCGGCGTCGAGGCCGTCGGCCGCCGACCGATGGGTGGCCAGGCCCTCGACCAGGACGTCGAGCTCGGCCAGCTCGGTGGACAGCTCCTCGACTCGGCTGGCGGCGTCGTCGTGCTCGGCCCGCACCGCCCTGCCCTCGACCACCAGAGCGTCGTGCTCACGGCGAAGCTCGTCGGCCGCCTCGAAGCGCTCCTCGGCCGTGGCCAGGCGGGCTCTGGTGGTGGCGACCACCTCCTCCTCGGCCTCGGCGTCGGCGGCCCGGGCCCCTGCGGCGGCCTCGGCATCGTCGGCCGCCGCCTGCAGGGCGTCGAGGTCGGGAAGCACCCGGCGGGCCTGCTGGAACGCCTCGTTGGCCGAACGGGCGTCACGGCGAGCCTCGTCACGGGCCTTGTCGAGGGGCGTGATGCCGAGCAGGCGCAGCACCAGGTCCCGCCGCTCCCCAGGACGTTGCTGGGAGAAGGCGGCCAGCTGCTTCTGCTCGGCGAAGACCGAGGCCCGGAAGGCGTGGACGTCCATGCCCAGCACTGAGTGCACGTAGCGGTGAACGTCCTTGATGCCCTCGGCCACCTGGGCCCCGTCGGCCTCGGCCTGGGCCTTCACCGTGGAGTTGATGCCCGACACCGTGCGCCGCACCAGGTAGAGGTGGCCCTCATGCTCGAACTCGACTTCGGTCGCGCATTCGCCACCCACGTCGGCGGTGCGCACCTGCTCCTTGGCCGTGCGGGAGTAGCCGTACAGGCTCCAGAGGATGCTCTCTATAAGAAGGCTCTTGCCGCTTCCGTTGGCGCCGTAGATGCCCACCAGGCCAGGGGGCAGCTCCAGGTCCAGCTCGTCCTCGTAGACCCGGTAGTTGCGCAGGTAGAGCCGGGTGATGCGCACGGCTCTCCTACTCCCCCGCTTCCACGGCCCGGGCCAGGTACTGGAGACCCAGGCCCTTGATGCGGGAGCGGTCGTAGCCCACCAGGTCCTGCTCCTCCAGGTAGCGCTCCCAGCGACCGGGCATGGAGTCGAGCTCGGGGAGATCGCCCACATGGGCGGTGACGTCGGCGAAGCGGGGCTCGAGTTTCAGGTGCAGGGCGGCTGCACCGGCATCCCATACGGCGTCGAGGTCGAGCAGGCGCCACGCCTCGGTGTCCACGTCGTCGAGGTAGAGCCGGGCCACGGCGCCGTCGGGCACCGCGCTGACCCGCTCCATCACCTGGGCCCGGACCTCGGACGGCGAGAGCCCGAGGGCGGAGATCGTCTCCAGGGTGACGAGGGGACGCTGGCCCTCGAGTGCCACATGGCGGCACTGGCCGGTGTCGGTGTCGAGGACCACGATGCCCTTGGCCCGGTCGGGGTCGTCGGCGAAGGAGAACGAGTCAGTGGAGCCGGCGTACCAGATCCCCGGCCGCACGGCGGTGTGCACGTGGTAGTGGCCGAGCAGCACCAGGTCCGACCGGAGCCGTCCGGCGTCGACCTCGATCTCGTTGATGTCGGCATAGCGGGGCTCGACTTGGGGCAGCCGGGGATGGGTGAGCAACAGGTTGGGCCGGTCGAGGTCCCGGCCGCGGTCGGCCTCGTCGAGGGCATCGAGGGTGGCGTCGACGGTGAGCATCTGGGGCACGGCGTGGACCACCAAGCCGGGAAGCTCGAAGCGCTCGTAGGACAGGCGATGGGCCCAGTGCATCTCCGGGAAAGCCCCGGCCAGTGCGGTGTAGGGGCTGCCGG